>NZ_JAMCOS010000001.1:645802-953703 GCF_028069655.1 Acidovorax sp. NCPPB 4044 | reverse complement strand
CCAGATTTACTTTATACGCTAAAGGGTGGACGGATGCTTTGGTGCGTGGTGGTAGGTATGACGAAGTTGGTGCGGTTTTCGGAAGAACGCGACCCGCAGTCGGTTTCAGTTTAGATATCAAGCAGCTGGTTAATACTGCTGATAGTCGTGCTCAAAAAAAAGCTATTAAAGCTCCTTGGAGTAGTTCTGGTGAATTGAATGAAATAATTTCTTCACTGCGTTCCGCTGGAGAAACTGTTGTATGTTTATTGCCTGGTCATGATAATGACGTGCAGGATTTTTGTTTTGATCGAGTGCTGATCAGAAAACAAGATGGCTGGGTTGTGCAAAGTCTTTTGAGTAATTAACAGGTTAAAAAATGGAAACTATTACGGGCCGTAATGTCGTTGTTGTTGGAACTCAGTGGGGAGATGAGGGGAAGGGAAAGCTAGTAGACTGGTTGACTGAGAGCGCCCAAGGGGTAGTGCGCTTTCAAGGTGGGCATAACGCTGGACATACACTTGTTATTAATGGAGTAAAGACCGCGCTGCACCTAATTCCCAGTGGGATTATGCGGGAAGGCGTCAAGTGTTATATTGGAAATGGCGTGGTTCTTTCCGTTGGGAAACTTTTTCAAGAGATAGATGGTTTGGAAAAGGCTGGCATTGAGGTAAAGTCTCGATTGAGGGTAAGTGAGGCTTGCCCGCTGATTTTGCCTTTTCATGTTGCTTTGGACATGGCCCGTGAAATGGTGCGTGAGCATGCCGGAGGGGAGAAAATTGGAACAACCGGAAGGGGTATAGGCCCAGCTTACGAAGACAAAATTGCTAGGCGTGCTATTCGCGTACAAGATCTCAATCATCCAGAGCGTTTTGCCAAAAAGCTTAAGGACTTGTTGAAACTGCATAATCACAGTCTCACAACTTTTTTGAATTCTAAATCATTTGACTTTGGTGAAATGCTAATGCCATACATGGCTGATGGAGAAATTCAATTTGATATTGTATATAAAGAGGCAATGCTGCATGCGGAAAAACTGAGGCCAATGATTGCGGATGTTTCAAAAGAGCTAAATGCTGCTCATGGGTCTGGTGCTAATCTACTTTTTGAAGGGGCTCAAGGTACATTGTTGGATGTGGATCATGGCACATATCCATATGTCACATCTAGTAATTGTGTTGCTGGCAATGCCGCTGCAGGGGCAGGTGTCGGGCCAAATATGCTTCATTATATTCTTGGTATAACCAAGGCATATTGCACTCGTGTCGGGGGAGGGCCATTTCCTACCGAGCTTGATTGGGAGGTACCCGGTACGCCTGGATACCATATGAGTACTATTGGGGCTGAAAAGGGTGTGACAACTGGCAGAAGTCGGCGGTGCGGCTGGTTTGATGCTGCACTGCTCAAACGGAGTGCTCAGGTCAATGGGTTGACTGGTCTTTGTATTACTAAACTCGATGTGCTAGATGGTATTGAAGAGCTTCAGCTTTGTACGGCATATGAGCTTGATGGAGAGCATATCGATTTGCTTCCTTTGGGGGCTGAAGAGATTTCTCGTTGCATCCCCATCTACGAAGCTATGCCAGGTTGGCAGGGGTCAACTGTTGGTGTGACAGATTATGCGGCGTTGCCCGTTAACGCGCAGCGTTACCTTGAACGAATTGCTGAGATCACCGGAGTGCCTATCGCGATGGTTTCGACTAGCCCTGATCGAAACCATACAATTATGATAAAAAATCCATATAGCATAAACTAATATGTTCAACGTTTTTGATTGATGGCGAGGCTAATATGTTGACCGAAGACGGTAAACATCTTTATGTAAGCTATGATGAATATCATGGAGCAATAGAAAAACTTGCCTTGAAGATTTATCAATCTGGTTGGGAGTTTGACACAATTCTTTGTTTGGCTAGGGGTGGATTAAGGCCCGGAGATATTCTGAGTAGGATTTTTGGAAAGCCGCTGGCAATTATGTCCACTAGTTCTTACAGGGCCGAAGCAGGGACGGTGCAGGGGCATTTGGACATTGCACGTTTCATAACAACTCCAAAAGGAGAAATTGCTGGCCGAGTTTTGCTTGTTGATGACTTGGCCGATTCAGGGAATACTTTGAATGCGGTAATATCTTTGCTTAAAAATAGTTACCCTCCAATTACTGAGTTGCGTAGCGCAGTTTTGTGGGTGAAAGCAATTTCTGCTTTTTCTCCAAATTATTCCGTTGAGTTCCTTTCAACTAATCCTTGGATTCATCAGCCGTTCGAAAACTATGATCAAATGAGTCCGAAAAAATTACTTGAAAAATGGACGGTGTAGCATTTCTTGCCGGCCTTGGAATGGAGTGTGGTGAAGGCGAACTTGGACGTCTGGTCATGGCCACGAAGAGATAGGGCTTGCCTTCGGCCGTTTGTACCTCGGCGATATCGACGTGGAAGTAACCGATGGGGTGGCTCTTGAACCGCTTCTTGGCAGGCTTGTCACCTTCGATCTAGGGTAACCGCGAGACGCCATGGCGCTGAAGGCAGTGGTGCAGCGAGGAACGCGTCAGGTGCGGCAGGATCGGCTGCAGGGCGTAGAGGCAGTAATCGAGTAGCAGCAGAATGTGCTTGCGGAAGGCAACGATCGCTGCCTCATCCTCTACGGACAAAACCGTAGAGCACGGCTATCTGGGCCCGGTCGGCAGGTCAGCAACGGAGGTCGCTTCTTCCACTTGGCGACCGTCTTCTGATTGGTGCCATGGCGCCTGGACAGCGCCCTCAGGCCCTCTTGACTATTTTATATCGCTCGACGGATCGCCTCTGTCGTGATGGCGCTCCCGTGTGATCTTGCCCCCGTATTCCCGGCACCGTGCTATTCGCAATAAAGCGTTTGGGCCACCGATGGTTCCAGTCGCACTTGGGCGGTCTGCTGCCGCCTGAACTCTCGAGGCGAGCGCATTCTCATCGACGAGTACGGATGCACCTCGTTGAAGTGCTCGAAGGCCGCCGGCAACTGTTCCAGAACCGTCCGCGCATCACGCAGATCCATGCGCGCCACGTAGTCCGCCCTGAACAATCTAGTTTTCAGCTGCGGGCAGTGGGCTGCTGCGGGTTGCATTGACGCCGACCTAAGCTTCTCGAGCTTGCTCGAACTTTACGGGGCTGACGTAGCCCAGTGTCGAATGCCTGCGCGTCGGGTTGTAGAAGCGCTCGATGTAATCGAAGACATCGGCCCTTGCCTGTTCACGACTGCGGTACACCTTGCGGGCCGTCCGCTCGGTCTTCATTGAACTGAAGAAGCTCTCCATCGCCGATTTGTCCCAGACCTCGCCTGCCCGGCTCATGCTGCACGTGATGCCCTGTTCCCGCAGCAGCTGTTGGAACTGTCCGCTGGTGTATTGGCTGCCTTGTTCAGAGTGATGCAGCAAGGCCACCGGCTTGCCCCGACGCCACACGGCCATCATTAACGCATCCACCACCAGCTGCGAGGTCATGCCTTCCTGCATCGACCAGCCCACGATGCGGCGCGACTACAGGTCCAGCACGGCAGCCACATAGAGCCAGCCCTCGGCTGTCCAGATATAGGTGAAGTCAGCCACCCACTTCTGGTTGGGCGCGTCGGCCTGGAATTGCCGGTTCAATACGTTCTCAGCCACGGCACTGCGCTCGCCTTTGTCCTTGGGCAGGCCACGCCTGCGGGGCCGTGCCCGCAATGCCTGCTCACGCATCAGCCGCTCGATGCGGTGCAGCCCGCAGGTCTGGCCTTGCTCCAGCACATCGCGCCATACGCGCCTGACGCCGTAGGTGCGGTCGCTGCGAACGAAGCTCTGCTGCACATGTTTGCCCAAAACTTCATCGTCGAGGCTGCGCTGACTTTTGGGTCTGACCAGCCAGGCATAAAAGCCGCCACGCGAGACACCGAGCGCCTCGCACATCACGTTGACCGGCCAGCCCCTCGGTGCTTCGCCATGATGCCGAATCTCATATCGACTCCCTCGCGAAGTAGGCCGCCGTGCGTTCAACCGGTCAGGTCAACACATGAGCTGCCAGTGTATCGGCGGGCGTTTCAAAGCCGAGCGTCAGCCGTGGTCTGGCGTTGAGCTGAGCGGCCACCGCATCGAGCTGACGTTGGTCGAAGACCGAGAGGTCCGTACCCTTCGGGAAGTATTGGCGCAGCAGGCCGTTGGTGTTCTCGTTGGTGCCTCGCTGCCATGGGCTCCTTGGATCGCAGAAGTACACCTGCACGTCGGTAGCGAGCGTGAACCGCTTGTGCTGCGCCAGTTCCGAGCCGCGGTCCCAGGTCAGGGTATTCATGAGGCCGGCAGGCAGCTTCTGGACTTCACGCATGAGTGCGTCGACCACGCTGGTGGTGTCCTTGCCCTTCACTTGTACCAGCACAACGTAGCGCGACTGCCGCTCGACCAACGTGGCGATGTGGCTGTTCTTGGCGCCCGAGATCAGGTCCCCCTCCCAATGCCCGGGAAGGGACCTGTCCTGCGCTTGAGCCGGACGCTCGCGGATCGACACCGCATCGATGATCTGACCGCGCGGCTGGCCTTTGGTGGTCGAGACCTTGGCGCGCCGCATCAGCCTGCGACTGCGCAGGTGCGCCATGAGCTCCTTCTTCAGGACGCCGCGTGCCTGGATGAAGAGGCTGCGGTAGATGGTTTCATGCGACAGCTCCATGTTGGAATCTCCATTGGAGTGCTTGCGAAGCCAGCCGGCGATCTGCTGCGGAGACCAGTTCTCCTGTAGCTTCGCAGCGACCTGATCGCGCAACCGAAGGTTGTTCGCCAGGCGGCAGGGCTTGGGACGCGTGGACTGCTGCCACGCTCTCCGATCTGCATCGATTGCACGATAGCTCTCTGCTCCGCCGTTGCGCGCGATCTCCTTGCTGACCGTCGACGGGGAGCGGCCCAAGCCGGTAGCGATCTGCCGTAACGAAACCCCGGCCATCAAACCACGGGAGATCTCCTCGCGCTCATCGATGCGTAGCTGATGCGCAGACCGACGACGTTGTCTGGGACTGATGCCACCATCCGTCGCAAGGAATCCGTAGATTGAGCCCGGCGCCTTCCCCAGGGCGGCGCCGATGGCAGTCAGCGTCTGCCCAGCCTTCCAGCGAGCCCACAACTCCTGGCGCTCTTGTGCCGTCAATCCTCGCTTGCGCACTTCCATACCGAACTTCCAACAACGTTTTTAGGCGATGTTGCCTTGACCGGTTGAATGCACGGCGGCCTACTTCGCGAGGGAGTCGATATGAGGGAACCTCTCACAGCCCCTGACCTGAAGTGCCTCAAGGCCATAGGCGCATATCCCAGCACCTGGATTGCGCAATGGAACCCGCCCAGGGGGGCGGGGCCCCGTTCCCACGGGGCCCCGCGGCCCCTGCGACTCACGCTTTTGCCAGTTGCAGGCGCACCCGTGCCTTGGCACCCGCAGGCTTGAAGAACACATCCACGCCCCGCTGCAGGAAGGACGCCAAGCGCTTCATGTTGTAGCAGGCGGCCATCATCGTCATCCCCACCGTGGCCCGTGCCTGCCCGATCGTGCGCACGAACTTGCCGCCCAGGTGCCGGATGCCGGCGAACACATGTTCCACCTTGGCCCGCTTCTTTGCGATGCGCCGGTTGCGCTTGTCCTGGCACTCGCTCAAGGGCTTGCCCGGGTGCGCGCGGCGCTGCATCGCGTCCACGAAGCCCAGCACTTTCAGCATCTGGCGCCGCTGACGACTCGGGTAGGCCTTGTCCGCATGCACCGCCTGTCCGGTGTTGTGCAGGTCCAGCACCTCGTCGAAGTGGTGCCCGTCGTGCTCGCTGACCGTGCCCGTGGCGAGGCGGCGGATGAAGCCGTGCTTGAGGTCCACGCTCACGCTGAGCTTGTAGCCGAAGCAGCTCTTGCCGTGCTTCTTCGTGTGCGTGGCATCCACATCCTTTTGCCTGAGTTTGGCCTCGCTCCACTCCGGCGTTCTGCCTTCGGCCAGGGCCTCGCGTTCTTGCCTGTCCAGGCGCTGGCGCGGCGCGGGCACCAGCGTGGCATCGATGGCCTGCCCGCCCCGGGCGATGTAGCCGTGGCGCTGCAGTTGCGCATCCACTCCCTGGAACAAAGCGGTCGCTCCATCCACGCCCAGGCGCTCGCCGAAGCGCCAGATGGTGTTGCGGTCCGGCACGTTCATAGCATCCTGCAGCAGGCAAAACCGCTGGTAGCTCGCCCGGTCCAGCAACTGGTACTCCATCTGCTCATCGGACAGGTTGTACAGCCGCTTCAAGACCAGGATGCGCACCATCACCTCGCTGGGGTAGGCGTGACCTGCAACCCGCCACCCGTACCACGGCAATAGAGAAGAATCCGCGCAACCGAGAGGAAGCGCGATGCGCAAGAGCAGATTCACAGACGAGCAAGTCATCGGGTTCATCAAGCAAGCTGACGCCGGCATGAGCGTGGCGGACCTGTGCCGCCGAGAGGGGTTCAGCTCGGCCACGTTCTACAAGTGGCGGGCCAAGTTCGGCGGCATGGAGGCCAGCGATGCCAAGCGGCTGCGCGAACTAGAAGCCGAGAACAACCGGCTCAAGAAGCTGCTGGCCGAGGCGGTGCTGGACAACGAGGCGCTGAAGGTGGCCTTCGGCGTAAAGCGCTGAGCCCACCGGCGAAGCGACGCGCGGTGGGCACGATGTTGGAAGCGACCTCGATCAGTGAACGGCGCGCCTGCGCCTTGGTGGGACTGTCGCGCGACAGCTGGCGGCATCCGCCCCAGCGTGCGCAGCACGACCGGGCAATGAGCCAGCGCATCGTCGAGTTGGCGCACGAGCGGCGGCGCTTCGGCTACCGGCGCATCGGCGATCTGCTACGGGCCGCAGGCACCAAGATCAACGACAAGCGCGTGTACCGGCTCTACAAGCTGGCCGACCTGCCGGTGCGCAAGCGCCGCGGCAAGCAGCGTCTGAAGCTCGAACGCGTGCCGCTGCATGAGTGCCAGAGCGTCAACGAGGTGTGGAGCATGGACTTCGTCAGCGACAGCTTGGCCAGCGGGCGGCGCATCAAGTGCCTGACCGTCACCGACGACTTCAGCCACGAGTGCGTGGACATCGCGGTGGACCACGGCATCGGCGGCCAGTACGTTGTGCGCGTGCTCGACCAGGTGGCGCGGTTCCGGGACTACCCGCAGGCCGTCAGAACCGACCAGGGGCCGGAGTTCACGAGTCGGGCCTTCATGGCCTGGACGCAGGCCAAGGGCGTGCGCCACATCCTTAACCAGCCGGGCAAGCCCACGCAGAACGCCTACATCGAGAGCTTCAACGGCAAGTTCCGAGACGAGTGCCTCAACGAGCACTGGTTCCAGAGCCTGAAGCAGGCTCGCGCAGAGATCGCACGCTGGCGGATCGACTACAACGAGGTGCGGCCGCACAGCAGCTGCGGGCGGATGCCGCCTGCGAAGTTCGCGGCCCAGCATCGCAAAACAGCCGGCGGCGCCGTGCCGGCGCCGCAGCAAACCCAGGAGTAATCTCCTTCAACCCAGCGGATTCCTCAAATCGACTGGTACGGGTTCTGGGGGCAGGTCACTGCGGCCCGTAGCAGATCGCCGATGCGCCGGTAGCCGAAGCGCCGCCGCTCGTGCGCCAACTCGACGATGCGCTGGCTCATTGCCCGGTCGTGCTGCGCACGCTGGGGCGGATGCCGCCAGCTGTCGCGCGACAGTCCCACCAAGGCGCAGGCGCGCCGTTCACTGATCGAGGTCGCTTCCAACATCGTGCCCACCGCGCGTCGCTTCGCCGGTGGGCTCAGCGCTTTACGCCGAAGGCCACCTTCAGCGCCTCGTTGTCCAGCACCGCCTCGGCCAGCAGCTTCTTGAGCCGGTTGTTCTCGGCTTCTAGTTCGCGCAGCCGCTTGGCATCGCTGGCCTCCATGCCGCCGAACTTGGCCCGCCACTTGTAGAACGTGGCCGAGCTGAACCCCTCTCGGCGGCACAGGTCCGCCACGCTCATGCCGGCGTCAGCTTGCTTGATGAACCCGATGACTTGCTCGTCTGTGAATCTGCTCTTGCGCATCGCGCTTCCTCTCGGTTGCGCGGATTCTTCTCTATTGCCGTGGTACGGGTGGCGGGTTGCAGGTCAGGCGGGCCGCCCGCCCCGGCGGCCATCCCCGCGTTCGATCAACGCATCCACCAGCCGGGCCAGCTCGCCGAAGTCGATGTGCCGCGCGATCGCTTGCAGCGGATCGCCCACCTCATCCCTCTTGTGCTGGCGCGAGGCCTCCGCGAACAGGTCCAACTTCAGCGCGCTGCGGGGTGTGATCATGGCAAGGGGGCAGGCTTTCTTGGGTCAGAAAGAGAGCGGTTGGGTTTTGAGAGGTTCCCTATCGTGAAACCTAAGCCCAATAAATAAAATCATTCACGCAATACGGAGCTTGTCACCAAATACCGCACCAAAACAGATCTCATTGCTTCAATTCTTAGCAGGGCTCGGAGTTGCCCCGCGGAAGCTCTTGAAAAACTCAGTGGTCGCTGGATCAACAATCACCACGTCATTCTTCTTATTCAAACTTGATTTGTATGCCTCCAAGCTGCGATAAAACTGAGCAAATTGTGGATCTTTTCCAAATGCTTCAGCATAAACACGTGCTGCTTCTGCATCACCCTCGCCTTTGATTTTTTGTGCATCCCTGTATGCGTTGGCAATCGTAATTTCTCTTTGGCGATCGGCATCGGCACGGATTTTTTCACCTTCTGCCGCGCCCGTAGAGCGCAACTCATTTGCCACTCGCTTACGTTCGGCCTCCATTCGCCTGTAGACAGACTCAGTAATCGCTTCGACATAATCAACTCGGGTGATGCGAACATCTACCACGTCTACACCCCAGGGCTTAGAGCCTTTAACTACCTCAAGCACTTCCCGTTTAACGTCCGACATCAAGGCATCACGCTTCAGAGAAAGCAATTCCTTTACGGTCCTACGGTTTACCTCCTCTTGAAAGGCATTCCGCACTACACGATTTAATTGTAAAGCCCCTGCATTTTCATCCAAACCCACGTTTCTAATATATTCGGATGGATCCGAAATTCTCCAGCGAACATACCAATCAATGACAACACGTTGCTTCTCTGCTGTCAGCATAGATTCAGTATCAGTGCTGTCGAGCGTAAGCAAGCGCTTGTCGATATATCTTACATTTTGAAATGGGGGTGGTAGTTTGAAATTCAAACCAGGCTCGGTAATGACATCCTTGATTTGACCGAGTTGATAAACAACACCAAACTGACGCTGATCCACAACAAACAATGCCGAACTCAGCAATGCGAGAAAAATCAGCAGTGAAGATAAGATGAATCCAACTTTATTCATAATATCCCCCTATCGAACTTCACGATCTCGAGTACGACTGGTGTCGCGCGCCCTGGGATCGACGGAGAATGGTTGTGCAGCGCCGGCAGATGCAGATGCAGGAGACGTGGGAACACCCTCTGGCGTTGTAGCAATACCGCTCTGCGCAGCATTTTGCATAATTTTATCCAACGGGAGATACAATAAGTTCGAGCCTTGCCGAGAATCAATTAAGACCTTAGTGACATTCGAATATATCTGCTGCATGGTTTCAATATACATACGATCACGTGTTACCTGGGGTGCTTTCTGATACTCGGCAAGTACCGAAGCGAAGCGCTGCGTGTCCCCTTGTGCTTGCGCCACTATCCGAGCCTTATAGGCAGCGGCTTCTTCAGTCAATCTAGAAGCGGAGCCAACAGCCCGAGGCACTACGTCATTGGCATATGCTTGAGCCTCATTTTTTGCCCGCTCTCGCTCTTGCCCCGCTTTTAGAACATCATCGAAAGCGGCTTGAACCTGCTCAGGCGGCCTTACCCCGCCCTGTTGCAGATTTATCCCCACCACCTCCACGCCTACCTTGTAACGATCAAGGATTGTTTGCATCAGGGCGCGCACACGCGGAGCGATCTGATCACGCTCTTCTGCAAGAGCGGTATCCATGCGCATCTTTCCAACAATTTCTCGTACAGCGGTTTCTGCAGCCTGAACCACTGCATCAGCCGGATTACGGCTTTCAAAAAGCCAGGCTCGCGCATCACTCAAACGGTATTGCACAGCAAATTTAATTTCTACAATGTTCTCATCTTCGGTAAGCATCGCAGATTCACGCAGACCGGTGCTTTTGATGACACTATCTCTGCCAACATCGGCTGATCGTATTTGAGTCACAAATACTAATTCGTGTCGCTGAATAGGGTATGGAAGCCGCCAATTAAACCCTGCATTGACCGTACTCTTATATTTACCGAACTGAGTAATAACAGCCTGCTGGCCCTCCTGCACTATAAAAAATCCAGAACCGAGCCAAATCAATACGGCTACGGCTGCTATCAACCCCACACCCACCCCTGTGTTCTTCATATCTGGCTGAAATCCTCCAGGATTACCATTTGAGGGGCCCTTACTCCCTCCATTCCGTCCGCCGAATAGCCCCGCAAGCTTCCGATTGAGATCTCGCCACAACTCATCAAGATCGGGGGGTTGACTTTGGGATTCATGCCCCCGCCCCCCAGAAGGCTTAGCGGACTGGTCATGATCGGGGCGGCTGGTACCATCTGCCTTATCGTCACCTCGGCCCCAACGCGGATCATTCAAATTGAATACTGCCTGCAAACGTTCGGGCAAAAATGCCCAACGCCGGGCTTTGAAATGATGATTCATGCGATAGATCTCTTGTTCGAGAAAAAATAGACTCCCGACATTGTGCCTAATAGGCCCTAATATTGTGAGAATTCAAGTTCATCACCAGGGGTTTTCAAGGCGCCTCCACCACGTGCTGCAACAATTGCCAGTTGCTCTCGAAGCTCAGGCAATCCATTGCCGTTACGTGCGCTGACCGACAATCGCATCAACTGCCGCCCGTCCCACTCATAGGTCTCACGTAAGCTGCTGGGATATCTGTCAGTTGGCACGAGATCCAGCTTATTGAAAACCAGTATCTGATGTATGTGATCAGCGCCGATTTCTTTTAAAACTTTCTCTACCTCAGCTATCTGCTCTGGAAAAGCTGGATTGGACGCATCCACCACATGCAGAAGCAAATCTGCATCGATCGCCTCCTGCAGGGTGGCTTGGAACGCATCTACTAGTCCATGGGGGATATTTCGGATAAAGCCTACGGTGTCGGAGAGAGAGGCGATTCCGCCGGATTCACCCAAGTAGAGTTGGCGCGTTGTAGTATCCAAAGTTGCAAAAAGTTGATCGGCTGCATAAGTCCTAGCTTTAACCAAAGCATTAAACAGCGTGGACTTTCCTGAGTTCGTGTATCCCACCAGAGAGATGTTGAACGTCTCCTTGCGCTCACGTTGGCGTCGTTGAGTTATGCGCTGACGTTTAATTTTCTGAAGTCGTTCTTTAGTTCGCCTGATGGAATCACCAATCATTCGGCGATCTAGCTCAATCTGGGTTTCGCCCGGCCCCCCTCGAGCCCCGATCCCGCCACGTTGACGCTCCAAGTGAGACCAACGACGAACTAATCGAGTGCTGAGGTACTGCAAGCGCGCTAGATCAACTTGCAACTTCCCCTCATGACTTCGAGCTCGTTGTGCAAATATTTCTAAAATAAGCAACGTCCGGTCATTTACCGGCAACTGAAGGTGGCGCTCAAGGTTCCGTTGTTGCGCCGGGCTAAGCGCTTGATCAAAAAGAATCTCAGTCGCGTTATGCAAGTGAGCAAGCGCAAGGATCTCATCGGCTTTTCCGCTGCCTACAAAAAGTGCAGCGTCAGGCGCCTTTCTTTTGCACGTTAGCTTAGCAACGGGAAATAGGCCAGCGGTTTGCGCAAGCAAGCCAAGCTCATCAAGAGTCCCATCGAAGTTTGGAAAGCCAAAATCTACTCCCACCAAAATGACGGGAGTGGAAAATTTTTCGGAATATGTAGAGGAGCTCAAGACCGCGCCAAACAATGCATTAGCGCCACCCGAATGAATCTACGCAAGGCTTAATTGCCTATTTCGGCGTCCGGTGATTCAGCCGTTGAGAAATTAACAGCTCGCCCAGGAACTATGGTAGAGATGGCATGTTTATAGACCATCTGCGTAACAGTGTTTCGCAGCAGAACTACGTACTGATCGAAGGATTCGATCTGTCCTTGAAGCTTGATGCCATTCACGAGGTAGATGGATACAGGCACATGCTCACGGCGCAGCGCGTTGAGGAAGGGATCTTGAAGAAGTTGGCCTTTGTTGCTCACGATATTCTCCGTGTTCAGGAATATTGTTGTAAAGCTGCACCTTACCACAGCCTTTCGTCAAGTTTGGCAAGGCGGGGAATTCATGAGGCTTTGACCTACGACTCATCGCCATCGGCGAACGGGTTGCGTGAGGTCTTCATCTCGATGCGCAAAGGGGTTCCGACGAGATCAAACTCTTTGCGGAACCGTCCCTCCAGAAATCGTTTGTAAGCATCCGTGACGTGCTCCAACGAATTGCCATGCACAACAATCACCGGGGGGTTCATTCCACCTTGGTGGGCATATCTCATCTTCGGGCGAAACATTCCCGCACGTTTAGGCGCTTGGAACTGAACCGCCTCCAAGAGCAGACGGGTGAGTACGGGAGTTGACATCTTGCACGTTGCAGCTTTGTGCGCTTGAGCGATGGAAGTCCACAGAGGACCTAGGCCTTGCCTTTTCTTTGCTGAGATGAAGTGCAACGATGCGAATTTGAGAAACGACAAGCGTGTCTCTATAGACCGCTCGAGCAGTTGTCGTCCGTACTCATCTATGGCATCCCACTTGTTCACCGCCAACGCCACAGCTCGCCCGCTCTCCAGAATGTATCCGGCAATGTGTGCATCTTGGTCTGTCACGCCCTGAGTCGCGTCAAGCAAGAGAAGCACTACGTTAGCGGACTCGATAGCCTGAAGAGTTTTGACCACCGAGAACTTCTCAATGGCTTCAAATACCTTCCCCTTGCGACGCAAGCCTGCCGTGTCTATAAGTTCGAACCGCTGACCATTCCGCTCGAATGGAACAGAGATAGCGTCACGAGTGGTGCCTGGCATGTCAAAAGCGACCAGCCGCTCTTCACCCAACCATGTGTTGATCAAGGTGGATTTGCCAACATTTGGCCTGCCAGCTACCGCTAACCTCACCGCCTTGTCAGTCTCTACCAAGCCGTCCTCAGGTTCGGGCAATTGCAGGCAATCGAGAGCGTCCTCCAGCAATCCTCGAATACCTTGACCGTGAGCGGCAGACACCGGATAGATTTCTCCCAACCCCAATTCGTAGAATTCTGCGAGTTGAGCCCCCTCCTGCATGCCTTCCGCCTTATTACCAACGAGAAAGCATGGCTTGCCCAAGCGCCTCAAATAATTAGCGATGTCATGGTCTTGCGCAGACAGACCCGCTCGGGCGTCAACCACGAAGATGACCACATCGGATTCCGCGACTGCTTGTTGAGTCTGTTTGGCCATCTCGCGATAGATGCCAGTCGACGCGTCTGGCTCGAAGCCACCCGTGTCGATAACGATATATTCGCGCTTACCAAGTCTGCCGTTACCGTAATGCCGATCCCGAGTCAGTCCTGCAAAATCAGCGACGATCGCATCGCGTGACTTCGTGAGTCGATTGAACAAGGTGGACTTCCCGACATTCGGACGTCCTACCAAAGCGATGACTGGCTTCATGCCCAAACTTCCCTGCATGACTTGCTGTTGCTCATTCAGGTCGAAATCCGTAAATTCCGCCATTGCGAGACACGATCACCAATGTGTCTCCCGCCGCCACGGGAGTCGCAGCCACACCCGAGCTATCGGTCATCAACCTGTTCAGAGACGCGCCATCTTCACGCGACAGCAAATGAACAAATCCTGAGTCATCGCCCACGACGACTGACCGCCCCAACAATAAAGGCGCAGTGAGCTTCCGATACCGCAACTTGTCGATTGCCCACACCTGCGCTCCATCAATGCGATTCCAGGCAATGACCGTACCGTTACTTTCTGTACCGAACAGCAGCGAACCATCACCGTTGATGCCTTGAGTTCCATTCGCTGAATGCGTCCACGCCACAACTCCACGAGCCGTATTGACGCAGCCGACCGTAGCCAAATAAGCGCGGGCACATATGCTGTCCCCATCACGGCTGACGCGCCCCAGCAACTCAACCAAGCGTTCCACATCGTTGGTCCCACGAGGACTGGCCAGCGGAGCTTCCCAGCGCACAGTTCCATTGTCAGGATTAAACCCAACCATTCTTCCGGACATACCCGCGATCAAAGTATCTCCTGCAGTGGTCAACAATCCCTGCTGCCTTAAAACGAGCGGCTCTCCAGGACGCTGTTGATTCCACAGACGGATTCCGTTGGCGGCATCGTACGCAGACAGGGATCGATCAGCAGCCAACACAAAAATGCGGTTGCCCGCGACAAGTGGAGCTGTATAGGCTTGCGCAGACAATGGCTTGCGCCATATCTCCCGACCCCCGGTATATACAACCAGATTATTGGATTGCGTCACCACTGCCGTCCACTTGCCATCGCTTCCTACGCCTGCTGACAGCGGTTCTCCGACCGTCGTACGCCAGATATCGCCACCTGTCCGGGCATCAATCGCGGCAATTGATCCGGCACCGGACGCCAGCGTCACCACGTTGCCGTTCACATGCACATCCAAAGGAAGGCGATCAATCTCACCAATCTTGGCGGTCCAAGCCTGCCGAACGCCGATAACCGGAACGACAGGGCCCAGCTCTGCAGGCTTGGGTTTTGCTGGTCCACTCCACAGTGAACATCCACCAAGCAACAAGGCAGTAGCAACCGCCACAGCAACGCGGCAACCAAACAGAAAACGTCCATCTCCGGACGAGGAAATCTGTGACTTCATTTTGCGGCCTCCGTGCCTGCGTGCGGCAAAACTCCCAGGCCTCCGAGTTTCACCTCGACCAGCCGCCTGTACTCAGTACCATCTTCAAGCCGTTGATAAGCCTTCTGGTACTCGCTCACCGCTTCCACCTTTTTCCCCTGCAGGACCAAAATATCTCCCTTGCGGTCTGCAACCAGGGCATCGAATTGCGCAGGAAACTTACCGGAAAGGCGAGACAATGCTTCGTCGTAAGCCTTCTGGTCAATCAGTACGCCAGCGAGGCGCAAGGCTGCCACCGCCTTGTACCCATCATCAGACGCATTTTCTGCCAGCCACTGCAAAACCGGCTTTGCCGCCTCCGCGTTTCCAGAGTCCATCATTGCTTTTGCGGTCAGCAGTCCAGCTTGTGCGGTCTGCACCGTGCCGCCATACCGAGACTTGAGGTCGTCGAAAACCTGCGTGGCGCGCGAAGGGTCCGCCCCTTGCGCAGCAGTTTGTACTGCATCCGTCAAAGCTGCAGCTTGTCCTGCCTGTCGGTTTTGCCAGTATTGGTAACCATTCCATGCAGCAATGCCGCCGAAAATTATGACCAGTACGCCACTGATCAGTGTTCCCCAAGCATTCCAGAAATGCTTGAGTTGATCTATCTGCTCTTGTTCTTCGAGGTCGAGGTGTTTTGCCATGGGTGATTGGAGACGGAATTAGCGGGAGGATTGTAGGGTGGGTCCCCAAACAGAAACTTCGTCGAGATGATGCTCCACCTGCACCGCCGTTGCATCTCGCAGCGGCTTCACGGTGACGGTCCCTCTCGCCAGCTCATCGGAACCAAAGATCAACGCATAGGTAGCGCCACTGGAGTCTGCACGCTTGAATTGAGATTTAAAGCTGCCCTGGCCATCTGAACCTGCTGCATGCATCTGGACACGCACACCCATTTCGCGCAACTGCAGCAAAGTGCGCAAAACGACAGGTGCAGTTGCGGCGTCAGGCACCACGGCATAGACATCCGGCACGTTTTCAGGAACAGGCACGCCTTGTTCCGTTAACAATTCCAGAATGCGCTCTACGCCAATGGCCCAACCTACGGCAGGGGCAGGTTTTCCTCCCACCTGAGCGATCAGATCATCGTATCGCCCTCCCGCGCATACGGTCCCCTGCGCTCCCAGCCGATCGGTGACGAACTCAAATACGGATAGGTTGTAGTAATCGAGACCGCGCACGAGCCGATGATTGATCGTGTACTCGACTCTGTTGGCATCCAAGATGGCCTGCAGTCCGCGGAAATGCGCCAGTGACTCTTCTCCCAAGAAACTCATCAACTGCGGGGCGGATTCCACCACCGCTTTCATCGTGGGATTTTTCGTATCCAGAATGCGAAGAGGGTTGGTGTGGAGGCGGCGCTTGGCGTCTTCGTCTAGAACATCCAGATGCTGCTCGAAGTGCGCGATAAGTTCTTGCCGATGCTTAGCGCGTTCAGAGGGTTGCCCAAGGCTGTTGATCTCAAGACGGATGCCTGTCAATCCAATAGATCTCCAAAAGGCGTTGGCCATCAGGATCAGTTCCGCATCCACATCAGGGCCTGCAAACCCCAAAGCCTCCGCACCTATCTGGTGAAATTGTCGGAAGCGTCCTCTTTGCGGTTTCTCCCTGCGAAACATGGGGCCGATGTACCAAAGGCGCTTTGGTCCGTCATACAGCATGTTGTGCTCAATGGCAGCACGCACCACGCCCGCGGTATTTTCTGGTCTCAAGGCAAGATGGTCGTTGTCGCCATATTTATCCGAGCGATCTTGGAAGGAATACATTTCCTTCTCTACGATGTCGGTCACCTCGCCAATGCCTCGCACGAATAATGCAGTATGCTCAAGAATGGGGGTACGCATATTTCGATATGCGTATTGGCCCATCAACGTCCGCACTTTGTGCTCTAACCATTCCCAACGGGCGGACTCGGGTGGCGTGACATCATTCATGCCTTTGACAGCGGCCAATTTGGCCGGCCTGGAGGATGGGGACGGAATGGCAGAAGAAGTATTTGCGGGCATACAACTGGAGTGGGGCGATAACATCGCCCTAATACGGCACGATAGGCATCCGCTAGGGATGCCATATCAATACACAGACAAAATCAGGGAGCTTCGACGGTCCTGCCGAAGCGACGTGCAATATATTCTTCAACCACCTGCTGGAAATCGCGGGCGATATGCTCTCCCCGCAGGGTCATTGCCTTTTCACCATCAATGAAAACTGGCGCGGATGGTGCTTCACCAGTTCCCGGCAGGCTGATTCCGATATCCGCATGCTTGCTTTCGCCGGGGCCATTCACGATGCAGCCCATCACGGCCACCTTCATCTTTTCAACACCTGGATAACGAGTTCGCCAAACCGGCATCTGTGAGCGAAGAAAATCGTCGATCTGCTTGGCAAGTTCCTGGAACGTGGTACTGGTTGTACGCCCACAACCTGGGCACGCTGTGACACTCGGAACAAAGGTTCTCAGACCCAGCGCCTGCAGTATTTCAGAAGCGACGACCACTTCTTGGGTCCGTGCTTCACCTGGTTGCGGTGTCAACGAGACACGGATCGTGTCGCCGATCCCCTCCTGTAGCAGCACGGACAACGCGGCAGCGGAAGCCACCGTGCCCTTCGTGCCCATGCCAGCTTCCGTAAGCCCCAGATGCAAGGCGTAATCACAACGCTGTGCCAGAGCACGGTACACAGAGATGAGGTCTTGCACGCCGCTGACTTTGCAGGACAAAATAATCTGGTTGCCATCAAGCCCCATCGCTTCGGCACGCTGAGCCGATTCGATCGCAGACGTAATCAGGGCCTCGTACATGACTTGGCGGGCATCCCATGGCACTACGCGGCGGCTGTTGACATCCATCAGGCTTGCCAGCAATTCTTGGTCAAGGCTACCCCAATTCACGCCAATGCGGACTGCCTTGTCCCAGCGAGCGGCCGCTTCAATCATCTGGCCAAACTGCCGATCCCGCTTGTCTCCCTTGCCTACATTTCCTGGATTGATCCGGTATTTCGACAGTGCCTGGGCACAGTCGGGAAATTCGGTCAACAAGCGGTGCCCGTTGTAGTGGAAATCTCCCACCAGAGGAACTGTTTCCCCCATGCGGTCGAGTTGCTCTCGTATATATGGGACCGCTGCCGCAGCCTCAGGAGTGTTGACAGTAATCCGCACGAATTCGGATCCCGCCTGCGCTAGCTCCTTGACCTGGATGGCAGTTGCGATCGCATCGACGGTATCTGTATTCGTCATGGACTGCACACGCACCGGCGCATCGCCCCCCACCGTCACCACCCTGTCGCCCCACACCACACGCGCTTGGCGCGATCGCCGCGGCTGCGGAAAAGCCATGGCAACAGGAGTATCAGTATCGATAGTGGTAGGCACTATTTCACCTCAAACCGCGCAACGTTTTCGCGCGCTATGGCCTTCAGATCCATCGGTTTTCCACGCACCGTTACCTCGGTCGCATCCGCTTTACCGATGACAACAGTCCATGGAGGAGTTCCTGGGACAGTGACTGTCTCTCCATTTGTCAGAACCCGCTGAAATACGGTGCCTGACGTAGAACTGCGGACCTGAACCCAAGACTCGCCCCGAGCCCGGATCACCAGAGGGTTTTGATCCGCCGCGACGCCCTCGAATCCGGCCACCGCGGCCGGCAGAGCAATGGAAGATGCCGCAGCCAGTGCCGGAGCAGTCGAAGGGACTGGCCGCGTACCGTTGACCGCCTCCAGAGGCAATGTCGAGACAGGCTCGGAGGCTGCGACAGCCGGAGTGCCACCGCCATCTGTTGAAATCCCGGCTTGTGAACGTTCTGGTACCGGTTCGCTTATCACCGTATTCGATGAAGGATTCGAAAACCGCTCCAGCCAGCCCCTCGGAACAAAAATAAGAGCCACCGCAGCAACCAGCAGTATCAGTACCGTAACAGCAACCTTGCGAGATCCTGGGCCCGACGAAGACGAGGCAAGTTTCGTTGCCCCAGGCTTGAATGATGCGTTGATACCGTCGTGCGAAGACAGGCGTGGCGTAGGGTTTTGCGGCAGCAAAGCAAGAACGGGGGCTGGGTCGATCTTGAGCGTCCGGCATACGCTGGAGGCCAGAGCACGCACGAATACTGCATCCGGAAATACTTCAAGGTGCCCAGATTCAAGCGACTCTAATTTGTGTACGGGCACCTTGAGAGCAACCGCCAAGGCCGCAACATGCATACCTGTCTGCTCTCGCCCATGGCGCATGATTTCGCCTGCTCTAACAGCATCGGCCAACGCACGGTCCATCTCTGCGCTCATGGGTTGCGATTCTTGCGCCACCGGCTCACTCATTGAATGCCCCTCGGTCGAATGCGAGTACTTCTTTGGAATCGGGAAACCGCTTATGCAGTTGCTCGCCCAATTGGCGCATTCCTGCAGCATTGCCCAGAGCGCGCTCTATCTTGATACCGAGCCAGAGCGACTCGGCATTCGCCAACTCGCTGTTGTTGAGGCGCCGGCTGTAAAACTGGGCGCGTTGAGCATCTCCCCGGCGAAATGCCATCGATGCAAGGTTGTAGCCCACCACAGGATTGCCGGCATCCAACTCATAAGCCTTGACCAGTGTCTTTTCTGCATCGGCAACCTGGCCAGCTCGCTCTTGACACAATCCCTGCGTCATGAGCGTTTTGGCCCGGGCTGTATAGGCTGGAACCGCCAATGCGCGTTCGAAAAACTGGTTGGCTTCAGCATAGTTTTGCTGTTGGCATCGCAGCCAGCCATAGTTGTGCAACAAATAGGGCTCGGACGGGCTGATGGTCAACGCGCGCCGAAAATTCTCATCCGCAGCAGCCCAATCACCCAGCCGCATGTAAACGAGGCCACGCAGGTTGTAGGCGTCGCCAAATGAAGGATCGGTTGCAATGGCCTGTCTGACTTCATCAAGAGCAACGGAAGTCTGTCCCATCTCGAGATAGTTGGCGGCCAACTCCAACCGGATACGCGCTCGACGGCGCAGATCCGCAGCTTCGGACGATGGATCGGCCTCAGGGTTTACCGCTGTGGTACTGCCACCCGCCCCAGGGGAGGTCGCGCATCCGCCCAGAATCACGGCGAAGGACAACGCACCAAATGCCATAAAAGCGCAGCGACTGGCATACCACCAAAGCGAGCGAGGTTCCGTCATCTAAAGCCTCCGGAGGGGCAGCCTAAGCCACCGGTTTGAGCACGATGGTGCGCTGTCTGGCCATGCGCTCGACAGCCCTCGTTCGGTCTTTCACATCGCCCGCAAGCTGCCCACAAGCCGCATCGATGTCATCACCGCGCGTTTTTCGCACCGTCGTCACGATACCCGCATCGCTCAGCAATTTAGCGAAAACCGCTACCTGTTGTGCGCTGGATCTGTGCAATCCGGAGGCTGGAAACGGGTTGAAAGGAATAAGGTTGAACTTGCAACGGACACCCGCAGCTCCCCGAGGCTGCACAAGCTCAATCAGTTGCCTCGCATGCTCCGGCTGGTCATTGACCCCGTCGAGCATGCAGTACTCAAAGGTGATGAAGTCCCGTGGGGCATGGTCGAGATAGCGAACACATGCGCTGATCAATTCGCTCAGCGGATATTTACGATTGAGTGGGACCAGTTGATCTCGCAGAGCATCGTTAGGAGCATGCAGGGATACCGCCAATGCAACGGCGCAATCCTGCGACAAACGATCCATCATCGGGACGACACCTGAGGTGGATACCGTCACCCGCCTGCGGGAGAGGCCGTAACCATGGTCGTCGAGCATGGTGCGCAGAGCAGGCACCAGCGCAGAGTAGTTCTGCAGTGGCTCGCCCATGCCCATCATGACCACGTTGGAAATTACCCGATCCTGGCTTCTCAGACGGGCACGCAGGGTGTGCTCAGCAAACCACAACTGGGCAACGATCTCGCCACTGGTGAGATTGCGGCTGAAGCCCTGATGCCCCGTCGAGCAGAAGCGGCATCCCACCGCACAACCTGCCTGGGATGAAATACACAGCGTGCCGCGGTCATCTTCCGGAATGAACACGGATTCCACCGCATTGCCATCCCCTACATCAAAAAGCCACTTGATCGTGCCATCAGACGAGACATGCTCGCTGATCACTGGAAGGGCCGCCACATGGGCACAGCCTTCCAGCTTTTCGCGCAGCGACTTCGCCAAATCGCTCATTTGAGCGAAGTCGCTGGCACCTCGCTGATGGATCCAGCGAAACAGCTGAGTCGCACGAAAGCGCTTCTCCCCGAGTTGCTCGCAAAACGCAGCAAGCCCGTCCAGATCAAAGTCGAGGAGATTGGTGGTCATGGGGGCAAAGATGCTTGTGCCGAGGCCGGCAAGCGGTGCAAGAGATCCGGCACCGCTTGCAGCGAAGGCTCAGCGAGCGTAGATGTTCAGGCCAGCGAAGAAGAACGAAACTTCGCCCTGGGCCGTTTCAGGGGCATCCGAGCCGTGCACGGCATTGGCATCGATGCTGTCAGCGAAGTCAGCGCGAATGGTGCCAGGAGCAGCCTTCTTGGGATCCGTGGCACCCATCAATTCGCGGTTCTTCAGGATGGCGTTTTCGCCTTCGAGCACCTGGATCATCACGGGGCCGGAAATCATGAAATCCACCAGGTCCTTGAAGAAAGGGCGCTCTTTGTGAACTGCGTAGAACTGCTCGGCTTCCTGGCGCGAAAGGTGGGCCATGCGAGCTGCCGCGACCTTGAGACCAGCGGCTTCAAAGCGGGCGTAGATCTGGCCGATCACGTTCTTGGCCACTGCGTCAGGCTTGATGATGGAAAGAGTGCGTTCGATAGCCATGGTGTTTTCCTTGATGATGAGAAATATTTTTTGTCAGATAGACAAAGCCCTCGATTCTAATCGGCGGCCTTATCCACAATGTGGCAAGGCAATGTCACCGGCTTCCACGCCGATTGATGCCATTGCGCTTCTGTTTTTGCTTCTGCTCTTGCCGATGGCGTGACAGGCTGTCGCCCCCGATATAGCCCACCGATGTTTTCATCGGGTCAGGCTGAGCAGAAGGTGCCGGTCGCTGACCACGGCCAACCGAAGCCGAATCGCCGAATTCCTTGCCGCCACGTTGTGTCGTGTTGCCTGAACCACGCCTGCCCGCAGCGGGGCTCTGATTTCCGCGCGTGCTCCCGCCTCTACGGTCCGTTGCAGGTGCAGCGGCGGGGCGCGGCATGTCAGCGCCAGCGGCCTGCACCAATGCGCGAATATCTCGCTCGTCCAATTCCAACCAAGCGCCACGTTTGAGACCCCGCGGCAACATCATGGAACCGTACCGAATGCGAATGAGACGGCTCACGGCGTGTCCTACCGCCTCGAACATGCGCCGGACTTCGCGATTGCGCCCTTCCGAAATAGTGACGCGATACCAGCAATTCGAGCCCTCGCCACCACCGTCCTCGATGGAACCGAACGCCGCCATTCCATCGTCGAGTTGGACACCATCGAGGAGCCGCTGCTTTTCTTCCTTGTTCAATGCACCCAGAACCCGCACGGCATATTCACGCTCCAGGCCGAACCGGGGATGCATGAGGTTGTTGGCCAATTCGCCCGCACTGGTGAAAAGCAGTAGCCCTTCCGTATTCAAGTCCAGTCGCCCCACCGATTGCCACTTGCCGTGCATGAGGCGTGGCAGCTTCCTGAACACCGTGGGCCTGTTCTGCGGATCGTCGTGCGTGACAACCTCCCCCACGGGCTTGTGGTAGGCGATGACACGCGCAGGCGGAGGATCGATCCGGTAGCGAATCGGACGGCCGTTGACCTTGACCTGATCCCCGAATTGCACGCGCTGGCCGATGTGTGCAGGTTCGTTGTTGACCGAGATACGCCCTTCAAGGATGAGCTGCTCCATCTCCAACCGAGACCCCAGGCCTGCCTGCGCCAGCACCTTGTGCAATTTCGGCATCTCCACCTGCGGAGGCAACACCCGCTTGGCAGGGGCGACATCGGCACGCTCTTCGTCAGCGTCCAACTGCCCGGAAATCACATCATCGAAACGATAGCCGTCGACCCCGCCCTGGGATTGATGCCCCTTGGGTTTGCGCGATTTGTTAGAAGCAGGGTTTTGAGGTGCGGCCGGCGCGTCGATTGCCACCGGGTTGCCCTTCCCAGCCCCCTCCTCTCGGGCCGAAGAAACACCTTGCCCCTGAAGCAGACTGTCAGAGTCGGACAAACGGGCAGGAGACGTTACCGGCGCGCCACCACCTGCCGCGCCTTTACGACCGGGACGCCGCGCAGACTTTCTCTCAGGAAGAGAGGCTCCTGCTTCACCGGCGGAATCGGGTGGTATGTTGGCGTTGTCTGGCGAGGATGCGTTCATGGCGTGCTTTCGGAGGGGTCCGACGGTTCGGAGCGAAGATGCCCAGACTCGCCATCGGCATTCGTCAACTGGTTTCCGGAGGCATCGAGGGCCTCCTCGTTTGCGGGGGAGACGGCAACCTGCCCTTCCGCCCCCGTTAATGTTTCTTCGGCCGGGCTCTCCGCTGCTCCAATCTGAAGATCGACTTCCGGCGCCGTCACTTTTTCCAAGGCTTCGAGTACCCCCGCCTGCATGGCAGGGCTCTCAAGCAAGGGAAGCTCATCCAGAGATTTCAGCCCCAGATCGTCCAGGAACTGACGCGTCGTAGCAAACAAGGCTGGGCGACCGACGGTTTCCCGATGCCCTATCACCTCCACCCAGCCACGGTCCTCCAGTTGCTTGAGGATCAGGCTGTTGACGGTGACCCCACGGATCTCTTCGATATCCCCGCGCGTGACAGGTTGCCGATACGCGATGATCGCCAGCGTCTCAAGTGTCGCCCGGGTGTAGCGCGGAGGCTTCTCGGGGTGCAGCCGATCCAGATACTCGCGCATTTCAGGCCGGCTCTGGAAGCGCCATCCCGAAGCCACCTGGACGAGCTCCACCCCCCGCGATGCCCAGTCCTGTTGCAGGTCGAGCAACAGCTGCTTGATGGTGTCCGCACCCAACGCATCATTGAAGAGCGTCCGCAATTCCCGCAGAGTCGCAGGTTGCGGCGCACAAATCAGCGCAGTCTCGAGGACCCGTTTGGCATCCACCGTATTCATGGTTCAACGATTGCAGGAGATGGGTCAGCGTCGCCAGAGGGCAGCAGACACGTGGGGGGCAAGGCATGAAGCATGCGGCCGGAGGCGGCTAGGCGCTGGTCATGGACTGCGCAACATGCAAAGGGACCAGAGATGGTCAACGGCCGGCAGGCCGGATCAGCGCGGATTGTACCGTAGCCCCCAGATATCGAGGGCCCCTGCCATATCCTCCGGCAAGGGGGCATGGAACACCATGTCTTCTTCAGTGACTGGATGCCTGAACGCCAGCCGGCAGGCGTGCAGTGCTTGCCGGGACATCCCTGCAGCAGGCTCTCCGCCATAGAGAGCATCCGCAACCAGCGGGTGGCGCAACCATGCCATGTGCACGCGGATCTGGTGCGTGCGACCGGTGTGCAACGTGCAATGGACCAAGCTACCTTCCTTGCAGGCATCCAACACTGAGATGTCCGTCCGTGCCGGCTTGCCCGCCTGGTGCGACAGATCCACCGCCGCCATGCGCAGGCGGTTGCGCGGATCTCGGCCGATGGCTTCCGTGACCACCCGGTGGGCTGCTCCCTCCCAACGGCGCAGCGCCAGGGCTAGATACTGCCGGCTGACCTCGCGCGCCGCAATCATCCGGACCAAGGCATCCATCACCCCACGCTCGCGTGCCACGACCATCAGGCCGCTGGTGTCCTTGTCGAGCCGATGGACAATGCCCGCACGGGGAACGGCAGACGCCCGGGGATCCCGCGCAAGAAGCCCATTGAGCAATGTGCCGCTCCAGTTGCCAGGGGCAGGGTGGACGACCAGCCCGGCGGGCTTGTTGACCACCAGCAGATGGTCATCCTCATGCACGATGTCGAGCGCTATATCCTCAGGCCGGAACGCCTGGCTCTGGGGCGTCGGCTTGAGTTCGACGGCCAGTGCATCACCGATATGCACGCGGGCCGCAGGCTTGGTCGCCACGCGTCCGTTGACGAGCACCCCGCCCTCACCCAAAAGCTGCTGCAGGTAGCTCCGGGAGAACTCGGGCACCAGTTCGGCCAGCGCCTTGTCCAGCCGGGTGCCGTGCTGCGCATGAGCGACCTCGACCGACCGCGTCTCGGCATGCTCCAGCCCCTCCACCTCGGCCGCATCCTCGACAGCCGTGGCATCGAATGCTGCTGCGGCTGAGGCCTCTGTCCCGGCCTTGACTGAACGGCGATCCTGCGCGCTCAACGGGCAGGCAGGTAGCGGGCCGGATCCACGGGCTTGCCCTGGCGGCGAATTTCGAAGTGCAGCTTCACACGGTCGGTATCGGAGCTGCCCATCTCGGCGATTTTCTGGCCGCGGCGCACGGACTGGTCCTCCTTGACCAGCAGCGTCTGGTTGTGGGCATACGCCGTCAGGTAGGTGTTGTTGTGCTTCAGGATCACCAGATTGCCGTAGCCGCGCAGGCCCGCGCCGGCATAAACGACGCGGCCATCGGCCGCCGCAAGCACCGGGTCACCGGACTTGCCAGAAATGTCGTACCCCTTGTTGCGGGCTTCGTCGAAACCGGCGATCAAGGAGCCCGACGACGGCCAGATGAACGCCATGTCGTCATCTCCCCCCGAAGTGGCGGGCGCAGGAGCCGGGGCAGGTGCAGGAGCAGCCGCGACGGAAGCCGCCGACGTGCCGCTGCGCGGCGCGCTCGCGGCGCCTGCCGGCGCCGGGGTCAGCGTGGTGGAGGCCACCGGGCGCGTGACGACGCCCGTGTCGGCCGCCACCTGCGCCGGAGGCGTGGTGCCGGGAGGGGCCACACGCAGCACCTGGCCGACTTCGATCAGGTTGGGGTTGTCCAGGTTGTTCCAGCGGGCCAGGTCTTTCCAGCTCTGGCCGGACTCCAGCCCGATCCGGATCAGGGTGTCACCGGGCTTCACGCTGTAGTAGCCGGGCTTGCCGGCATTCTCTGCCCCGGGCAGGGGCTTCACTGGAGCGCCGACGACCACTCCGGCCTGCGGGGACGTCGACGGGGACGACGAGGCAGCAGTGCCGCGATCCTCCACCGGAGCCCTGTTGACCCGGGTTCCGCAGCCAGCCAGTACCAGGACCGCCAGCGCCACCGAACTCCAAGCCACAAGACCACGCGATACCAACATAAGCAATTCCTTCAGGCAATCCCCGATTTTAGAGGGACAAAATGTACGGCCTCCAGCGCGCTCTGCTGGAGCCCCTGCGGGGTCCGGTCGATGACGACCAGGACCTGCCGGCCGCCCGCGGCGGCCATGGGGGCGACAAGGCGGCCTCCGACGGCAAGCTGCTGCACCCAGGCGTCGGGGATGGCGTCCCCGCCCGCGGCAGCGACGATGGCGGCGTAGGGTGCGCCCTTGGCGTACCCGGCCATGCCGTCGCCGAGGATGAGGTGCACGTTCGCCAACCGCCAGGGGCGCAGATTGTCGCGGGCCTTTTCGTGCAACGCACGCAGGCGCTCGATGGTGTACACCTCGCGGGCCACGCGGGCGAGTACCGCCGCCTGATAGCCGCAGCCGGTGCCGATTTCCAGCACGCGACCCAATCCTGCCGTCCGGGCGCCCTCGGCGCCCAGCAACAGTTCCGTCATGCGCGCCACGATACTGGGTTTGGAAATGGTCTGCCCCAGCCCGATGGGCAGGCTCGTGTCTTCATAGGCCTGGTTGACCAGCGCGGTGTCCACGAAACGATGCCGCTCCACCGTACCCATCGCCTGGAGCACCGCCGGCGAAACGATGCCTCCTGCGGCGATGCGCTGCACCATGCGGGCGCGCACGGCCGCGGAATCCAGGCCCAGCCCGTGCGGCACCGGGGCCGGGGCTCCGGCTCCCGAACCCCGGGCCGGAGAGCCCGCAGCGCGCGGTGCACCGGAGGCCGGCGGCAGGTCGAGTCGCGCGGGAAAACCGGGGCGGCGCTGCATCAGAGCGCTCCAGCAGCCTCGGGGCGGCTGTCGGCGGTGCCCACGGATTCCGGTGCCAGCCGGCTGGCAGTGTCCGCCCAGTAAGGCAATCCTTCGTGATCGGTCAGATCCACCTTGAGCGGCGTGAGCGCCACGTGCCCCAGCGCCGTGGCGTGGAAGTCCGTGCCTTCGGTGTCGTCCTTCGCCGCGCCGGCCCCTCCGATCCAGTACATGCGTTCGCCGCGCGGGCTTTCCTGCTCGATCACGCGCTCGGCGGCATGCCGGCGGCCCAGCCGGCAGACCTTCACCGGCCGAAGCTGCGCGAAAGGCAAATTGGGAATGTTCACGTTGAGCAGCCACGGGACCTCGCCCACGAGATGCTGCGAATGCATCTGCTCGACCATCTCGCGTGCCTTGCGCGCGGCGGATTCGATCTCTCCCCAGCCCTTGTCCACCTGAGAGAACGCGATGGCAGGCACGCCGAAGAGGTATCCCTCCATGGCGGCGCCCACGGTTCCGGAATAGATGGTGTCGTCGCCCATGTTCGCGCCGTTGTTGATGCCCGACACCACCAGATCGGGCCGATAGCCCAGCAATCCGGTCAGGGCGATATGGACGCAATCGGCCGGGGTGCCGTTCACATACCGGAATCCGTTGGAGGCCTGGTGGACATACAGCGGCGAGTGCAGCGTCAGCGCGTTGGACTTGGCGCTGTTGTTGTGCTCGGGCGCCACCACGTCGACATCGACGCCGGGTATGCCCCGCAGCGCCTCGTGGAGCGCCACGATACCGGGCGCCTGGTAGCCGTCATCATTGGAAAGGAGGATCTTCATGGGTCCCTGAGGGCGGAGTGCGACGGATTGTAGGCCGCGTCCCACAGCCCGCTGGGGGCGAGGCCCGTCGCTCCTGGGACATCGGTGCTCCAGCGCCGGCGCCTATGATGCCCCGCGAACCGACCGACAGGAGACCCCTCATGCATGCATGGCTTTGCACCCAGCCCACGGGCGTGGACAACCTCGCCTGGACCGAGCTGCCGACACCTGAGCCGAAGCGCGGCGAAGTGCTGATCGAGATTCGCGCCGCGAGCCTGAACTTTCCCGATCTGCTCATCGTGCAGAACAAATACCAGATGAAGCCCGAGCTGCCGTTCGTGCCCGGCTCCGAATATGCCGGAGTGGTGCAGTCCGTGGGGGAAGGGGTCACGCATCTGCGCCCGGGCCAGAACGTGGCCTGCCTCACCGGCACAGGCGGCTTCGGCACCCATGCCGTTGCGCCCGCAGCGCTCTGCATGCCGCTGCCGGACGGGTTCTCGCATGTGGACGCGGCCGCATTCATCATGATCTACGCCACATCGCACCATGCGCTGGTGGACCGCGCCCAGCTGCGCGCAGGCGAGACGGTCCTGGTGCTCGGGGCGGCAGGGGGCGTGGGCACCGCGGCGATCCAGATCGCGAAGAAGGTCGGCGCGCGCGTGATCGCCGCTGCGTCCTCCGAAGAAAAATGCGCCCTCTGCCTCTCGACGGGCGCCGATGCCGTGATCGACTACAGCGCCCAGAATCTGCGAGAAGCCATCAAGGGGCTGACCGACGGCAAGGGCCCCGATGTCATCTACGACCCGGTCGGCGGCGATTACACCGAGCAGGCATTCCGCTCCATCGCCTGGCGCGGCCGCTACCTCGTGGTGGGCTTCGCGGCGGGCCCGATCCCGGCCCTCCCGCTGAACCTGGCCCTGCTCAAGGGCGCCTCGATCGTCGGCGTGTTCTGGGGCGAATTCTCCCGGCGCGAACCGAAGGCCAACGCCGCCATGATGGCCGAGCTGGCCGGCTGGTATGCCGAAGGCGCGGTCAAGCCGGTGATCGACCGCACCATGCCGATGGCGCAGATCCATGCGGCCTACGAACGCATGGCATCGCGCGGGGTGATGGGCAAGCTGGTGCTGGTGAACTGAGTCCGGCGTCGCCGCCTTGGCCGCCGGAGTGGTCAAGCGCGGCGTCCCTGCGTCTCCAGCGGACGGAGGCTCCACAATCCGGCAATGCCGGGTGCGCCGGTCAGGCCGCCACCGGAAAGACAGGCCAGGTCGCGGTGATGCCCGCTGCCGAACACCGCGTCATCGCCGGATTGCGGCCCAGGCCCTGGGCGGTTTGCCGAGACTTGCGTGCGGGTGAAGGCGCTCGCGCCATCCGCGGTTTCCGCACCGCGCTGCGCACCGTCCTGTTCAAGCCCGGCGCCGTCTGTCACACTCGGCCACCCTTATCCGCCGTGCATGCCCGATGGCCGACCGCCCCCCTTCAGAGATCGCGCGAGAAACCCTCAAACAACTGGCGGCCCGCCGCCTCGTGCCCACGCCTGACAACTACCAGGCGCTGTACGAGGAGATCGCCGGTGCGCGTACCGTGCCCGCCTTCCCCGACGGGCCGTTGCGCCACATCCTGCGCGTGCTGCCGGGCCAGACGCCCGGGCAGAAGCGCCTGCTGGGGCTGTTCGAGGCAGCCATCGACCAGGCCGACTGGGCGCAATTGCAGAGCGTGTTCGTGGGCTACGCCAATCTGGGCCTGCACGCCGCTCCCGCCGAAAGCGCCGCGGCAGCGGTGCCCGTGGCCACCGCTGCCGCGAGTCCGGCGCTGATCCCGAACGACGTGGCGGAACAGCTGGTCCGGCTGGTGGACAACACCCTGCCGGCGCTGGGCGAGGACGATGCCCGCGTGCACGAGCTGGCCGCGCAGCTCACGCAGTTCCTGCGCCAGCCGTCGCCGCCCGCCTCGACCCTGGCGCTGATGCTCAACAACTTCAGCTACCGCCTGTCCTTCGCCACGGAGGACCAGGCGGCGATCCGCACGGGGCTGCTCACGCTGCTGCACATGGTGTTCGAGAACATCGCCGTGCTGAGCCAGGACGACCAGTGGCTGCAGGGCCAGGCCGAGGCGCTCAAGGCAGCCTCCACGCCGCCCCTCACCCTGCGGCGGCTCGACGACGTGCAGCGCCGCCTCAAGGATGTGATCTTCAAGCAGACCGAAGCCAAGGAGCGCTCGGTCCAGGCGCAGCAGCAGATGATGGAGCTGCTGGCGATGTTCATCGAGCGGCTGGCGCAGATCACGGCCTCCAGCAGCACCTACCACGAGAAGATGGAGCGCTGCGCCGAGCAGATCGGCCAGGCCACGAGCCTGCAGGAGGTCGCGCCGCTGCTCGAAGAGGTGATGGGCGCGACGCGCGCCATGGCGCTGGACACGCGCCTCACGCGCGACGAACTGCAGGAGCTGCGCGAACGCTCCGAGGCGCGCCATGCCGAGATCGCCAAGCTGCAGGAGGAACTGGACCGCGCGAGCGCGCAGGCCCGGCACGATCCGCTCACGGGCTCGCTGAACCGCAAGGGCCTGGACGAGGCGCTGGAGCGCGAACTGGCCCGCGCCGTGCGCAACGAGGCGCCGCTGTGCGTGGCCCTGCTGGACCTCGACAACTTCAAGGCCATCAACGACCGCCTGGGGCACACCGGCGGCGACGAGGCGCTCAAGCACCTGGCCTCCGTGACGCGCGAGGTCATGCGCCCGCAGGACCAGCTCGCACGCTACGGCGGCGAGGAGTTCGTCATCATCCTGCCCGACACGGCCCTGCCCCAGGGCGTGGACGCCATGGCCCGCCTGCAGCGCGAACTCACCACGCGCTACTTCCTCAAGGACCAGGAAAAGGTGCTGATCACCTTCAGCGCGGGCGTGGCGCAGCTCGCCCCCCAGGAAACCACCGCCGAGGCGATCCGCCGCGCGGACCAGGGCATGTACCTTGCCAAACGCTCGGGCAAGAACCGGGTGATGGCGGCCTGACCCGCCGCTGCCCGCAGGCCGCGGCGCGCATTCCTTCCCCCCACCAGATGCTGGATCGCCGCGAACTGCTGCTGCGCGCCGCCGCCCTGGCCACGGCGGGCGCCCTGCCCCGCTGGGCCTGGGCCACGGCGGGATGGCGGCACGACCCGTTCACGCTCGGCGTGGCCAGCGGCGACCCGGCGCCCGACGGCGTGGTGCTCTGGACGCGGCTGCTGCCGCCCGGCCCCGGCGAGGCGGCCGGCCCCGTGTCCGTGCGCTGGGAAGTGGCGCACGACGAAGCGTTCCGCCGCATCGTGCAGCACGGCACCGCGACCGCCCTGCCCGAGCTCGCGCACAGCGTGCACGTCGAACTGCGCGGGCTGGAGGCGGGCCGCTGGTATTTCTACCGCTTCCTCCACGGCGACGCCGTGAGCGCCACCGGCCGCACGCGCACCGCCCCCGCTGCCGCGGCGCTGGAATCCCGCCTGCGGATCGCCTTCGCGTCCTGCCAGCGCTGGGAGCACAGCCACTACGCCGCCTGGGCCGACGTCTGCCGCCATTCGCCCGACCTGGTGCTGTTCCTGGGCGACTACGTCTACGAGTACGCGAGCCCCGCCGACGCCACCGGGCTCGCCCGGGTCCACGCACTGCGCCACGCCCGCACGCTGGCCGATTTCCGGGACCGCTATGCGCTGCACCGCAGCGATCCGGCCCTGCAGGCCGCCCACGCGGCCGCGCCCTGGGCCGTGACCTGGGACGACCACGAGGTGCAGAACGACTACGCCGGCCTGTCGGGGCGCGGCACCGACGCGCAGGAGTTCGCCGCCCTGCGTTCGGCGGGATACCAGGCGTTCTACGAACACATGCCGCTGCGCTCGGGCGTGCTGGCCGCGGGCGGCGGATTCGCCGGTTTGCAATTGCACCGCCGGCTGGCTTGGGGGCGGCTCGCGCGCATCCATCTGCTCGATGCACGCCAGTTCCGCAGCCGGCAGGCCTGCCGCAAGGACAGCGCCAGCGGCGCCGGCGCCGTGCAGCCGAACCAATGCGCCGAGCTGGCCGACCCCTCGCGCAGCTTCCTGGGCACGGCCCAGGAACGCTGGCTGGGTGCGGGGCTGGCCGAGGATGCCCCGCCCCGCCGCGGCGACCCGTCGGGGATGCGCTGGAGCGTGATCGCGCAGCAGACGCTCTTCTCGCCGCGGCACTACCCCTCGGGACTGCAATCGACCGACACCTGGGACGGCTACCCCGCGGCGCGGGGCCGCCTGCTGGCCTCCATCGCAGGCCATGCCCCGCGCAATACGGTGCTGCTGGGCGGCGACATCCACCAGAACTACGTGTGCCAGGTGCGGGCCCCCATGGCGCAAGGAGCCCCCGGCGGCGCCATCGTGGCCAGCGAGTTCTGCGGCACCTCGATCAGCTCGCGCGCGGGCACCACCCAGGACCGGGTGGACGCGATCGCGCGGGTCAACCCCGACGTGCTCCTGGCGCGCTGCGACCTGCGCGGCTGGGGCCTGGCCGACATCACCCCCACCCGCTGGACCACGGTGCTGCGCACGGTGGACGATCCGCTGCGGGCCGACAGCCCCTCCTCCACGCTGGCGCGCTTCGTGGTGGAGGACGGCCGGCCCGGCCCGGTGCGCGACTGAGCCCCAGGCGAACGCCCCGGTAGCAGATTTTTGCTATATTTTTCATAGCAAACAATTCAATGAATCCGGCGGCATGAAGGCGAAAAGCCTTGAAATCCATCGCCATGCGCCGCGCTACCGCCAACGCCCGCCGCTTGGTAGCCGCGTGTAACAAACCCGCCCCGCGCGCTGCCCCGCCCGATAGGATGCGCGGCACCCCCGGGAGCCATCCCGCCCCACCACGACGAACGAAGCAGGAGTTCTCCGCATGATCGCCCTTCCCGCCCGCCGCACCGCGCTGGCCCTGGCCGCCGCTGCCACTGCCCTGCTGGCCGCCTGTTCCACCGCCCCCCGCCTGGCCTACACCGTGCCGCCACAGCCCGAGGGCTCTTCCGGCTACACCGAGAAGCCCGGCTGGGCCACCACGCAATTCGCGGTCGCCGCCGCCAACCCGCTCGCCACCGATGCGGGCTACCAGGTGCTGAAAGCCGGGGGCTCCGCGATCGACGCGGCCATCGCGGTGCAGATGGTGCTTTCGCTGGTGGAGCCCCAATCGAGCGGCATCGGTGGCGGGGCCTTCCTGCTGCACGCCACGGGCAGCAAGGTCGAGGCCTATGACGGCCGCGAGACCGCGCCGGCCGCGGCCAACGAAAACCTCTTCCTCGGTGCCGACGGCAAGCCCGTGCCGTTCTACGACGGCGTGGTCGGCGGCCGCTCGGTGGGCGTACCGGGCGCCGTGCGCATGCTGGAGCTGGCCCACAAGGAGCACGGCGTGCTGCCCTGGGCGCAGCTCTTCGAGCCCGCCATCCGCCTGGCCGAAAACGGCTTCAAGGTGAGCGCGCGCCTCAACACGCTGCTCGCCAACGAGAAATACCTTGCCCAGGACCCCGCGGCGCGCGCCTACTTCTTCGACGCCGCGGGCAAGCCCTGGCCCGTGGGCCACGTGCTGCGCAACCCCGAGCTGGCCGGCGTGCTGCGGGCCATCGCACAGGGCGGCTCGAAGGCGCTGCTCGAAGGCGAGGTGGCGCAGGCCATCGTCGCCAAGGTGCAGCGCCACCCGACCAACCCGGGCAAGCTGGCCCTGGCCGACCTCGCGGGCTACCAGCCCAGGAAGCGCGAGGCGCTGTGCAGCGACTACACGGCGGCCGCGGCCAAGGTCTTCCGCCTCTGCGGCTTCCCGCCGCCAAGTTCCGGCGCGATCGCCGTGGGGCAGATCCTCGGGATCCTGCAGAACACGCCCGCCGCCGCCCTGCCGCTGCAGGCCGGCCCGAAGGGCGCGCAGGACCTGCAACCCGGTGCCGACTGGCTCTACTACTACAACGAGGCCTCGCGCCTCGCCTTCGCCGACCGGGGGCTCTACGTGGCCGACCCCGACTTCGTGCAGCCGCCTGCCGGCAGCTGGTCGAGCCTGCTCGAACCCTCCTACCTCGCGCAGCGCGCGCGCCTCATCGGCCCGCAGAGCCTGAAGGTGGCCCAGCCCGGCACGCCCGGCGCCGTGAAGACCGGCTATGCGCCCATGCCCGACCAGATCGAGCACGGCACCAGCCACATCAGCATCGTGGACGCGAAGGGCAATGCCGTCGCCATGACCACGACCATCGAGGACCAGTTCGGCTCGCGCCAGATGGTCAAGGGCTTCCTGCTGAACAACGAACTGACCGACTTCAGCTTCGCCCCGAAGGATGCGAACGGCCAGCCCATCGCCAACCGCGTGGAGCCCGGCAAGCGCCCCCGCTCGTCGATGGCGCCCACCCTGGTGTTCGACAAGACCACCAACCAGCTCGTGATGAGCGGCGGCAGCCCGGGCGGCGCGCTCATCATCCACTACACGGCCAAGACGCTCTACGGCATCTTCAACTGGGGCCTCACCCCGCAGCAGGCCATCAACCTGCCCAACTTCGGCTCGCTGAACGGCCCCACCATGCTCGAAGAGAAGCGCTTCGCGCCCGCCACGGTGGAACAACTGCGCACGCGCGGCGCCGAAGTGCGCGAGATGGACATGACCAGCGGCCTGCAGGCCATCACCCGCGCCAACGTCCATGGCCAGCCCATGTGGCTGGGCGGTGCCGATCCGCGCCGCGAAGGCGTGGTGATGGGGGATTGAACCCGCCCCGGCCGAAAGAACGAGAGCATCTGCGGATGCTCTTTTTTTTTGGAAAGTCCATGCCTGCCCGCCGATGGGCGCAGCAGCACCGCAACCCGGCCCGGCTCGGCCCGGCCCGGCCCGGCCCGGCAATCCGCCCACTACCGCGCTATCACAGACGGTGTGGCCCGCCAAGCCAGGTGGCGACGCTGTGGTTTCGCCGTCTCCAACTGCCGCGGAAATCGCTTGCCCGCCGGGGAAGCGCGCCCGGAGAATGCTCGACCATAGCCACGCGGCCTGCACCGGTTGCACCCGCATGCCGGCACCGAGAATTTCTACAACACACGGAGTACACATGCGCAAGCGTTTCTGGGCCGCGTTCGCGTCCGCACTGGTGGTCATGGCGGCGCCTGCCGCGGCACAGACGGCGCCGCCGCTGCGGGCATGGAACACCCATCCGGATGGCTACCCGGTCACCGAGGCGATGAAGAGCTTCATTGCCGAAGTGGAGAGCGGCACCCAGGGCCGCTACACCATCAAGCTGTTCTCCGACGCAGTCCTCGGCGACCAGTCCAAGGCCGTGCAGATGCTCAAGGCCGGCGAGATCGACGTGGCCGAATTCAACCTGGGCCCACTCGCCGAGGCGGTGCACGCCCTGCAGGCGTTCAACCTGCCCTTCCTGTTCGGCGATGCCTCGCACATGTTCCGCTACCTGGATGGCGCCATGGGAGACCGGCTCGCCGAGAAGCTCAAGGCCTCCGGCTACGTGGTGCTGGGCTGGTACAACGGCGGCGCACGGTCGTTCTACTGCGCCAACAAGCCCATCGCGCGGCGCGAGGACCTGGCCGGCCAGCGCATCCGTGTGCAGCAGGTCGATACGCACATCGAGATGGTGAAGCTGCTGGGCGCCACGCCCGTGGTCGTTCCCTACCGCGAAGTGCTGGACGGCTTCCGCAACGGCACCATCGACTGCGCCGAGGGCAACCTGGTGTCGTATGAATCCACCGGCCATTACAAGGTGGCGAAGTACATGCTGCTGGACCAGCACATGATCTCGCCCGAAGCCCTGGTGGTGTCCACCAAGCTCTGGGACAGGCTCAAGCCCGAAGACCGCCAGGTCTTCATGAAGGCCGGCAAGAACTCTGCCGTGCTGATGCGCGGGCTGTGGGAGAAGCGCGTGCTGGCGGCCCGCACCGCGCTGGGCAAGGAGGGCGTGCAGTTCGCGCCGGTGTCCGATTTCTCGCCCTACGTGCGGCGCATGGCCCCGCTCTACAAGAAGTACACCGACAACCCCGAGGTGCGGGGCGATCTGCTCACCATCATCTCCAACCAGTGAGCGCCAGCGGGGGCGCCTTCCGGGCGGCTCAGCCGGCAGTCGGCAGCCGCCGATCCGGCCCGAGGGCACCGCCCGCCATCAGGGCGCTGCATCGACGGCCTGCGCCGCCGGCCCGGTGCCTGGGGGCCACTGCACGGGCGGCAGCGCCTCCACCGCCGGGCGGGCGAACAGATAGCCCTGGAACAGGTGCACACCCATGGCGCGCAGGGGCTGGAGTTCGTCTTCCGTCTCCACGCCCTCGGCGATCACCGCGATGCCGAGCGCATCGCCCAGCGACACCACGCTGCGCACGATCGCCTGCCGCACCGGGTCCGCGCCGATGCCGCGCACCAGCGCCATGTCCACCTTCAGCAGATCGGGCTGGAAATCGGCCAGCAGCCCCAGCCCCGCATAGCCCGCCCCGAAATCGTCGATGGCCGTGCAGAAGCCCTGGCGCCGGTAGGCACGCAGGATGCGGTTGAGGTGCTCGCGGTCGTGTGGGTTCTCGTGCTCCACCACTTCGAAGATGATGCGTTCGACCGGGAAGCCGCAGCGCCGCGCTGCCGCCAGCGTGGCCCGGATGCAGGCTTCGGGCTGGTAGACGGCGTTGGGCAGGAAGTTGATGCTGAGCCGGCACTCCATGCCCAGCCGCGCCGCCAGCTCCACGGCGCGCACGCGGCAGGCCTGGTCGAAGGCATAGCGGTTGGTGTCGTTCACCCGCCCCAGCACCGACGCGGCCGAGGCACCGTCCGCACCGCGCACCAGCGCCTCGTAGGCGAAGACCCGGCCTCCGTGGCGCAGGTCCACGATGGGCTGGAAAGCCATGGTGAACTCGAAATCCAGCGCCTGGCCATCGCGGCAGGCGGAGCAGGCAGACGGCGGGAGGGATGGCGGGATCATGGCAGCGGCGGGCTACCGCACGGGCGGCAAGAAGGACGACCGGCACAGCTTACGCCCATCGAAAGACCTTGCGTGCCGGCACGCGGCAAGCTCCTACGCCACGGCCGAGCCCCCTTGCCCGGCAGTGCGGCGACGCCGGGGCCCGGTACACCGCACCGGGCCCCTCGCCGCGCTCTTCTTCTCCGCTCCCCTTCTCTCTTTATTTCAGGTGCCACGCGGCCATGAGAGTCGGCTGCGCGCTGGGCCACGGTTGTTCGCCCGTCTCAGGGCCAGACGGTGGGCCGGGAATGCAGGCATTGCTCCCTGCCTTCAAGGAAACAGCACGAAGTAGGCGAACCCTTCGGCCTTGCCGATCCGGGCCTTGATCTGGACCGGCGTTTTCGACGTCGGCGCCTTGGACACCGTCACCAGTCCAGACGCGCTGATCTGCACGCCGGCGTTGTTCGGCGTGCAAGACCACTCGGCCGTGTCCTGATCGATCACCGCGCCCGATGCCATCACTCCCCGGAGGTTCAGTTCATAGGAGAACGGGTATTGCTTGGTGGTCTTCTTGGCAGGCGAGAGCAACAGACGCTTCAACGTGGGCGCCGGCGCGTCCTGGTTGCCACGGACCACCGCGGTGCCCTCCAGCAGCCCCGACTGGCCGGGCCTGTCCGACAGGTACCACGGAAACTCCGCCTTGATGGTGTAGGCCTGCGGCGTCCGCTCCTTGCTGCGCAGTTGCACCAGGCCGCTGGTGTCGTCGCCGTTGGACACATGCACCTCAGAGTTGTTGCCCACGGCGCTCCAGATCACGTCCCGGGTCACGTCCTTCCAATGGTCGCTGTCGGAATATTTGACCCAGGCCCGCCCCTGTGCGGTGTCCGAGGTGGACTGGAATCCCTGCTGAAATTCCACCTTGAGCTGTACGGGAACCGGAGGGGCACGCACGTAGAGCACCGGCATGGTCCACGGCTGGGGCGGCAGGGAGGAGCCGTACTGCATCGTGCACTGCCCTCCACGGCAGAACTTGATGCGGATGCTTTCTTCGTCGCCGTTGTAGAGGTTCATCACCAGCGTGCGCAGCTCATAGTCGACCATGCCCCAGTTGTGATCGCGGCGCTTGTAGGCGTTGGAAGTGACGATGTAGCCCGGCCCGAGGATTTTGTAGGGCTTGGAACCGGCCGGCCCCAGGTCCGCGAAATGTCGGTACTGGGTCACGCCAGCGACCTCGGTCGTCAGCGGCCTGAAGCCGAAGTGCCGCATGATCGCTGGCGGCGGGGACGATCGATCGTCAGATGGCAACCGCGCGCGCACGGTGCCGGACGGCATCAGGCTCTGCAATTCGGCGATGGTGGGCAGGCGCCAGGGATTGCCGGCACTGGAGGGGTCGGCCATCAACCGCTCCAGACCGTCGTATTCGAACATGTCCGACCTCCACAGCAGACCCGTGTCGCGATCCAGGACGCCGCCATCGGCAAAGGGCTTGAGCCCATTGGGATACATCAGGCGCTGGCGCTTGATCTGGACGTGGTACTGGTCCAGGTGCCGCTCCGCGGCGTCGATCTGCGGCGGGTTGCTGGCGTGGGCGGCTTCGATCTTCAGATTGAGTGCCTGCGCCTGCAGCGCGCTCGCCTGATGGAAAGCATTGAACAGGATGCTGTCGTAGGCCGCATCGGCATGCCCTGAATAGAACTTCGGGTGATCGTCCAGCAGCAGACGGATCAGTCCCTTCGCGTCTGCGCCGGTGCCCACCTGGTTGTTGTGCAGTTCGCTCAGCACGAGGCTGTCGTTCACCGGTTTGACGAACTCCGAGTAGAGTTGATCGGCGGTGAGCGGCGCATCCCCGGCGGCATCCTGCAGCGACTCGGTCCTGGCCTGGACGAAGGCTCTCAGGGTCTCCAATGCCGTCAGGCGCGCGAGGTAGGCCGTGGACCGCGGCAACGCCTTGACGGCTTCGCTCAGTCGCTGGATCTCGGCCGTCAGCGCTCGCAGCTGTTGGGCCGTGGTGTCTTCGCCTTCGCCAAGACCGAGTTCGCCAAGGAAGGTGTTGAGTCCGCTGACATTGATCAGCCAGCCCTTGACCTTGCCCCCCGCCCAGTCCTGGAAATTGCCGGCCAAGCCGTCCACCAGCTCCTTGATGGCTGCCTCGGTGCTTTTGCCGGCTCCGAGCGGCCGCGCAGCACCCAGGCCGAACGCAGTGGCGCGCCCTCCGTTGGCAGCCCCCGCCAGTTGTTGGGCCAGGGTCTTCACGCCCCCCGCGCCATCGGCCGCCTGATGGAACCGCTCGGCATCGAAGAGCGTGCGGTCTACGCTGCAGCCCAGCGTGCCGACGGGTAGATCGGGCGGCAATGCCAGCGACTCCAGCACGCGGGCCTGCGCCTGCGCCAAGCCGATGCCCGGATGGTTGCCGGCGTAGGCATCCACCAGCGTGGAGAGCGGGGACAGCACCACGGCCGTGCCCGACCGGTAGCCTGCCACCCGGGCAGCCAGGTAAAGGCCATGCTCCATCTCCAGCACGAGCCGCAGATCGGTGTCCGCGGCATGGACCGAAACCGTGGCGCTGCCGTCGAATGCGGTCTGGACGAGGGCTTCTCCACTCGCGCCGAAGACCGTCAGCACGCCCTGCCCCGGTCCGGCGGGATCGGCATGGACCGTCACCTCCAGCGCATGGGGCGCAGGGCCAAGGCCGCCTTCACCGCAGCTTCGCACCAGATCGAGGTGCATGAGGGGATCGATGGGTCTGTCCACAGATTGCATGGGAGGTTGCCCGGCATGGCCGGTTCATTGAGAGAGGGCGGAAAGTTGCTTGCGTTCGCCGGGCGGCAGACCGCGTCGGCACCTGCGCATCGTGGCGTCCCGGCTCGGCCGCGGCAACCCATCCGTGGCGCGGTTTTCGGCGGCCCTCCGGTCATCCGGGCCCGCCGGGACGGCGGTTGAGACGCGGCGCCTTGCCGATCCCTCCGGCATGAGACGGCGGGTCAAATTACGCCCGGACAACCGCCCCGGTTTTTTTCCGCGGCGTGTCGCGCTTGCACTACATTTCGCGTGGAAACGCACAGAAAGCAACAGACTATCGAGGGGTATTCATGGCACACGAGGTCAGCCCGGATCCGGAAACCCATTCCCATCGCCGCCACCATGCGGCGCTGGCCAGTCCGCAGGCTCCGGGCACCCTGCTGGAAGTGGGCACGGACGCCATCCCCTCCCGCGAGCGGCTCGATTTTTGGCGCGAGTCCGTGCTCAGTCGCATGCGCCCCCTGCCCGGCGCCCCGGGCGGCACCGCATTCGGGGGGCGCCTGCGGCGCATCGTGGGCGAGGGTGCCGACCTGGTGGAGCATGCGAGCGAGGCCGTGCACGCCGTGCGCACCGAAGCCATGTGCCGCCGGGACGGTGCGGACGACGTCAGCCTTTCGCTGATGGCCGAATGCCAATGGGCCATGCACGAGAACCACGGGACGCAGCAGATTGCGGCCGGCACGCTTTATCTGGTGGACTACGCCCGGCCCGTGGAGGTGCGGCGCTCCCGCCACCGCGACCTGTCCATCTTCCTGACGCGAAAGAAGATCCACGACGCGCTGGGCCCCGGCTTCGTATTGCCCACCGAATTGCCCCAGGCCCCGGGACTGGGCAGCGTGCTGCAGACCCTGGTGGCCGCCACTTGGCGCGAAGCGCCGCGCATGGCGCCGGACGAGCGCACAGTGGTGCTGCAGGCCTGCACGGACATGGCCCTGGCCCTGCTGCAGTCCTCGCAGAAGGCCGGGCTGGAACCCGACTCCCGCCGCTTCGACGACAGCCTGTACCGCGCTGCCTGGGGCCTGGTGCGCCGCCACTGCGGCGATCCGGCCTTCAATGCGGAACGGCTGGCCGCTCTGCTGGAATGCTCCCGGGCGTCGCTGTATCGGCTCTTCGCGCGCCATGGCGAAGGCGTGGCCGCGGCGATCTGGACTGCGCGGCTGGATGCCGCCTGGCAGCAGGTCACCAGAGATGCGGTCGCGCATCCGGCGCAGCGGCCCAGCCTGTCGGAAGTCGCGCAGCGGTGCGGTTTCTCCGACCCATCGACCTTCCAGCGCATGTTCAAGCGCCGCTTCGGGGTCACCCCGCGCGAGGCGAGGATGCAGGGGCATTGACCCGCGGGCTTGCGGCCCGCAGCGGCCGGCCAGGGCGCGTTGGGGGACAATCGCCGGGTGTCCATCCCCCAGTCGTTCATCCAGGAATTGCTCGCCCGTGTCGATGTGGTCGACATCGTCGGCCGCTACGTGCAGCTCAAGAAGGGCGGGGCGAACTTCATGGGGCTGTGCCCCTTCCACGGAGAAAAATCGCCCTCGTTCAGCGTCAGCCCCTCCAAGCAGTTCTATCACTGCTTCGGCTGCGGCAAGAACGGCAACGCCATCAGCTTCCTCATGGAGCATGCGGGCATGGGGTTCGTGGAGGCCGTCCAGGACCTGGCCCAGCAGGTGGGCCTGCAGGTGCCCGACGACGATGTCTCCCCGCAGGAGCGCGAGCGGGCAGCCGCCCAGCGGCAGAAACAGGCCACGCTCACCGACGTGCTGGAAAAGGCCGGCGGGGCCTACCGCAAGCATCTGCGCGAATCGCCGCGGGCGGTGGCGTATTTCAAGGGGCGCGGAGTTTCCGGCGCCATCGCCAAGCGCTACGGACTCGGCTACGCGCCCGAAGGCTGGCGCTCGCTGGCGAGCGTCTTCCCCGAATACGATAGCCCCCTGCTGCACGAATCCGGCCTGGTGATCGTGAACGAGGAAGACGGCAAGCGCTACGACCGCTTCCGCGACCGGGTGATGTTCCCCATCCGCAACGTGAAGGGAGAATGCATCGGCTTCGGCGGCCGGGTGCTGGGCGACGACAAGCCCAAGTACCTGAACTCGCCCGAAACCCCCGTCTTCCACAAGGGCCGTGAACTCTATGGCCTGTTCGAGGCGCGCACCGCGCTGCGCGAGCACGGCTACGTGCTGGTCACCGAGGGCTACATGGACGTGGTGGCGCTCGCCCAGCTCGGCTTCCCGAACGCGGTGGCCACGCTGGGCACGGCCTGCACGCCCGACCACGTGCACAAGCTCTTCCGCTTCACCGACACGGTGGTGTTCAGCTTCGACGGCGATGCCGCAGGCCGGCGCGCGGCCCGCAAGGCGCTCGACGGCGCCCTGCCCTACGCCACGGACACGCGCAGCGTGAAGTTCCTCTTCCTGCCGGCCGAGCACGACCCCGACAGCTTCATCCGCGCGCACGGCACCGATGCCTTCGCGCGCCACGTGCGCGACGCTTTGCCGCTGAGCCGCTTCCTGGTGGAGGCCGCGAGCGAGGCCTGCGACCTGGGCCAGACCGAGGGGCGCGCCCGCATGGCGGCCAACGCCCGGCCGCTCTGGAGCGCGCTGCCCGACGGCGCGCTCAAACGCCAGCTGTTGGGCGAACTGGCCGAGCTGGCCCAGCTGGGTGCCAGCGACCTGTCGGACCTCTGGAGCCATGCCGCGGCCCAGGAGCCGGGCCGCCCTGCGGGCCGGGCGGCGGCGCCCCCGCCTTCCGTGCAACACGGGGGGCCCGCCGCCGACGAGCCGCCCTGGGGCGACCCGCAGGGCGGCGACTGGGCGCCCGCGCGGGACGAAGGCTTCAGCCACGGCACGGGCGGCGGCGCCAAGCCCTGGCGCAAGGGAGGTGACTGGAAGGGCCGCTGGCGCAACCGCGACGAGCGCCCGCCCCAGCCCCGCCTGCCTTCCACGCCGGCGGCGGGGCGGTGCGACCATGCCGCCCGGCTGCTGCTCTCGCACATGGAATTCCTGGAAGAGCTCTCGCACGAGGACCATGCCACCCTGTGCGCGCAGCCGGCACCGCACGGGCCGCTGTTCACCTGGCTGGAGGGCCAATGGCACGAGCAGGGCCCGCTCGCCTGGGCCGTGCTGCGCGAAAGCCTGCGCGAGCACGAATGCGAAAGCCTGGCAGTGCGCGTGATGACCGGCTCGCATGCCCAGACCGAAGGCGACGCGGCCGAACTGCGCGCCGAGCTGCGCGACCTGCTCGACCGCATGCTGATCGAAGACATCAAGCGCCAGCAGAACCTGCTCATCCTGCAGGCCGCGCGCGATCCGCAGGCCCTTGCGCAGTACCGCGTACTGGAGCAGCGGCGGCAGGCACTGCAAGGCATCGCACCGCGCCAGCCTTGAAAAAACGGCGCGGGCTATAATTTAGGGTTCATCGGCAAGAGCGACAGCAGCACCTCCGGGCCCGGCAACCGTGACACACACGCACCACCGCCTCCATACCGCAAGGACTGCACACCAAATGTTCGCCCACACATCTTGCCCCTGAGGGCCCACCCCTCGAACCGCGAAGGCCTCCTGCCTTTGCCGTGCCACCCGCGCCGGTATCGATGGCGCTTGCGTTTCCTTTGTGTGTCCGTTTTTGAATCTGAGGTCGTCCATGCCCGCTCAAAAGTCCGCGAAGCCGCCCAAGTCCGCCCCCGATACTGCCGTGAAGGCCGCGTCCCCCTCGAAATCCGCTGCGGCCAAGGCCGCTCCGGCCGCCAAGAAAGCCCCATCCGTGCCCGTGAACAAGTCCGCCGACAAGCCCGAAGCCTCCGAAGACACCACCGCCAAGAAGGCCAGCCGCGCCAAGGCCGCCGCCCCTGCCGTGGCCGATGACGACGACACGCCCAAGAAGCGCCCCGGCCGCCCGGCCAAGGCCGCCACCACCACGGCTGCCGCTGCGTCCAAGGCACCGGCCAAGCGCGGCCGCAAGCCGAAGGTTGCAGGAGAAGAATCCTCGGGCGACGATGCCGACTTGTCGGACATCGAGTCCGAACTCGAGGGCGAGGCCGAGCCTGCCGAGGCCGTCGAGGCCGCGCCCACGGCCGAGAAGGTCAAGCCGCTGCGCATGAAGATCAGCAAGGCCAAGGAACGTGCCTTGATGAAGGAATTCGGCCTGGACGACACGGTCCTCTCCGAGGAAGACCTGGCCAAGCGCCGCTCGCGCCTGAAGGCCCTGATCACGCTCGGCAAGACGCGCGGCTACCTCACGCAGGTCGAGATCTCCGACCACTTGCCCGACAAGCTCGTCGATGCCGAGACCATGGAAGTCGTGGTCACCATGCTCAACGACATGGGCGTGGCCGTGTACGAGCAGACGCCCGATGCCGAGACGCTGTTCCAGAACAACGTGACGCCCACGGCCACCACCGTGGAAGAGGCCGAGGAAGAAGCCGAAGCCGCGCTCTCCACCGTGGACAGCGAATTCGGCCGCACCACCGACCCCGTTCGCATGTACATGCGCGAAATGGGCACGGTCGAGCTGCTCACGCGCGAGGGCGAGATCGAGATCGCCAAGCGCATCGAAGGCGGCCTGCAGGCCATGATGGAAGCCATCAGCGCATCGCCCGCCACCATCGCCGAGATCCTCTCGATGGGCGAGGAGATCCGTGAGGGCAAGGTCGTCATCTCCACCATCGTGGACGGCTTCTCCAACCCCAACGAGGCCGACGACTACGTGGCCGAAGAAGACTTCGACGAATTCGACGAAGAAGACGACGACGATGGCAAGGGCGGCTCCAAGGCCCTGACCAAGAAGCTCGAAGAGCTCAAGAACGAAGCCCTGCGCCGCTTCGACACGCTGCGCGAGCTGTTCGAGCGCATGCACAAGATCTATGACAAGGAAGGCTACGGAACGCCTTCCTACATGAAGGCGCAGCACTCCATCTCTTCCGAGCTGATGACCATCCGCTTCACGGCCAAGACCATCGAGAAGCTGTGCGACATGGTGCGCGCCCAGGTGGACGACGTGCGCAAGAAGGAGCGCGAGCTGCGCCGCATCATCGTGGACAAGTGCGGCATGCCGCAGGAAACCTTCATCAAGGACTTCCCGCCCAACCTGCTCAACCTGCAATGGGTGGAGAAGCAGGCCTCCTCGGGCAAGCCCTGGAGCGCCGTGCTCGCGCGCAACATCCCGCCCGTGCAGGAACTGCAGCAGCGCCTGATGGACCTGCAATCGCGCGTGGTGGTGCCGCTCTCGGAGCTGAAGGACATCAACAAGCGCATGAACGAGGGCGAGACGGCCTCGCGCGACGCGAAGAAGGAAATGATCGAGGCCAACCTGCGCCTCGTGATCTCCATCGCCAAGAAGTACACCAACCGCGGCCTGCAGTTCCTCGACCTGATCCAGGAAGGCAACATCGGCCTGATGAAGGCGGTGGACAAGTTCGAATACCGCCGCGGCTACAAATTCTCGACCTACGCCACATGGTGGATCCGCCAGGCCATCACGCGCTCGATCGCCGACCAGGCGCGCACCATCCGCATCCCGGTGCACATGATCGAGACCATCAACAAGATGAACCGCATCTCGCGCCAGCATCTGCAGGAGTTCGGCTTCGAGCCCGACGCCTCGATCCTGGCCGCGAAGATGGAGATCCCGGAAGACAAGATCCGCAAGATCATGAAGATCGCCAAGGAGCCGATCTCCATGGAAACGCCGATCGGCGACGACGACGACAGCCACCTGGGCGACTTCATCGAGGACGGTGCCAACACCGCGCCGATCGATGCCGCCATGCAGGCCGGCCTGCGTGACGTGGTCAAGGACATCCTCGACGGCCTCACGCCGCGCGAAGCCAAGGTGCTGCGCATGCGCTTCGGCATCGAGATGTCCACCGACCACACGCTGGAAGAAGTGGGCAAGCAGTTCGACGTGACCCGCGAACGCATCCGCCAGATCGAGGCCAAGGCGCTGCGCAAGCTCAAGCACCCGAGCCGCAGCGACAAGCTGCGCAGCTTCATCGATTCGCTGTAATTCAGCCATCGCCCCAGCCGGGCCATCCCCTCGCGATGGCCCCTCCCCACGCAAAGCCCCGCACCTCCCTGCGGGGCTTTTTTCATGGCATGGACACCCCGGACTCCGTGCCGAGCCCTCCGGCGAGAAACCATTCATTCATCCATTCATTCACCACCCAGGAGAGCCCCATGTCCGCCCCCCTTTCCGCCCCCATGCCACCGCTGCGCATCGCCGTGCTCGGTGCCGGCGCAGTCGGCTGCTACTTCGGCGCCCTGCTGGCGCGAGCCGGCCATGGCGTCACGCTGATCGGCCGCCAGGCCCACGTGCAGGCCGTGCAGGCACAGGGCCTGCGGCTGCAGACCGCCACGCTCGACGTGCAGGTGCCGCTGGCCGCCAGCACCGACGCCAGCGCCGTGGCCGGCGCCGACGTGGTGCTGTTCTGCGTGAAATCCACCGACACCGAAGACGCCGCCCGCCAGATGCGCCCGCACCTGGGCCCGCACACGCTGGTGCTCACGCTGCAGAACGGCGTGGACAACGACGAACGCGTGCGCGCCGTGCTGGCCGGCACGCCCTCACCCGTGGCCGCCGCGGTGGTCTACGTGGCCACGGAAATGGCCGGCCCCGGCCACGTGCGCCACCACGGCCGCGGCGAACTGGTGATCGCACCCTCCCCCCTGAGCGGCACGGTGGTGCAGCAGTTCAGCGCAGCAGGCATTGCCACCGAAATCTCGGACAACGTGCGCGGCGCCCTCTGGGCCAAGCTGGTGCTCAACTGCGCCTACAACGCGATATCGGCCCTGTCGCAGCAGCCGTATGGCCGGCTGGTGCAGGTGCCCGGCGTGGCGGAGGTGATCGCCGACGTGGTGGCCGAGTGCCTGGCCGTGGCCGAGGCCGACGGCATCCGCATCCCGGGCGACGTGCAGGCCGCCGTCACCCGCATCGCGGCCTCCATGCCGGGGCAACTGTCGTCCACGGCGCAGGATCTGGCGCGGGGCAAGGCCAGCGAGATCGATCACCTCAATGGGTACGTGGTGCAGCGCGGGAAGGCGGTGGGGGTGGCAACGCCGTTGAATCGGGCCTTGCAGGTGCTGGTGAAATTGGTGGAGGCGGGCAAGGGTTGAGAGGAAAAACATCCGGCGCCTTTGGATGCAGAGGTATCGTCTGTGATTGCGTGAAACTCATTCCCCACGGACGCGATGCTGGTTTCGTTTCTGCTGACTGCTTCAGGCTGATCAGAGTCACTCGCGGTAGGCGGCACGAACGACAGCTCCGTTCGTTACCCGACGTTCGACGGATGCCGGCTCGAACGCCAGTTGGGTACCCGAGACCGAGCCCTCGACTCGTTGCGGTGCCGGGTGCCTACTCGGAACGACCGTTTTTAGCCGAGGCGAATTCGTACTTTTTCCTACCGCGTCGTCTGTGTGTTATCGACCAACAAGTCCTCCCGCTTGCCAAGGTACATCGGCTTGTCAGGGCCACTATATGCAGGAAGCCAACGCTTGTCCTTTGGACCGGTCGGATGGTCATACTCAGTGGATGAGAAAACAAGCTGAGCATTGTTCGCTTCGCACATCTTCTCTAGCTCCTTGAGGTACTGAGCTAGGTCGGCGGTATGGAGTTCTTCTTGCTTCGGCGTGTCGAGGATCAGGAAACGGAACGGGCGAGACTTATCGGATAGGTACGCCTCGAACAAGGCCGCGTGTATGGCGAGGACCAGACGAATCGTCGTGCTGCTGGTGCCGCCGCTACCGATGGTCTCTATCGTTTCGCCACCGAACGTGAACCGAAGGTTTAAATCAATGTCGACGTTCGTTGATACGTTCTGCGTCACCAGCGTCCGCATCCACTTGACGGTGAGTTCGCGCAGGGTCAATCGTAGCTTCTTGAATTCGTTGTCGGCTCTGCCCGTGTTGGACAGTCCGTCGATGCGGTCCTGGATGCGGTCCCGTTCTTTCTCCAGCTCGAATAGCTTCGAGCGCTCGTCCTTCAGCGCAGAGATGCGGCCTAGTTCAGACTGCGCGTCGACAAGCTGCTTGGTCAGCGCCTTTACGGCCGTCACAAGCTGATCGACGCCCGAAGTGGTAGGCGAGTCGAGGTTGTCGACGAGCGTCTGACGCTCCACGCCCAGTTCGCCGAGGCGTTCTTGCAACTGCTCGACTCGAATCTCGGCGCGAAGACTGTTGCGCTCGAGGTCTTTGATTTGATCCTTGAGGTATAGGAGGTTTTTCCCATACGACTCAGTGCTACCCAGAAAGAGCCCGCAGTTCGGCACGCGGCAGATTTCCTGAAACGAGGTGAAAACTCGCCGGGCCTCTTCGTTCAGACCAAGAGTCTTGACCTCGCCATCAATCTCAGCACGGATGGTCTCAATGCCAGCCACACGGTTCTGCAAATCGAAGAGCTCCACCTGCCTGGCCCGGATTTGGACATCCTTCTGGCGTAGCATCTCAGAGAGCGCGGAACTGGCCGTACCCTTGGCGTCAACAGATGCGCGAAGCGCGTCGATTTGCTGGGTCAGATCTTCCACAGTTCGCAGCAACACCGCTTGGTTGGCATCGCTGGCGTCGACTCCACGGCTTTGGTACTCCAGCACCCGCTGCGCTCCCACGATCTTGCGCGTCTGTGCCTCGAGGGCGCTCTTCTCCTCGATGAGGTTTTTCTTGACCTCGTAGGAGTGTTTGGGATTCAGTCCAAAGGCGAAGCGGACCATCTCGGCGAACTGGTCTTCAATGAACGGGTTAGGGGACTTATATGCGGCGGAATACCCGTAACCCTGAATCAGGTAGAAGACAGGCAGTAGCGTGGAGATGTAGGGTTGCGCTTCTTCGCCTTTATTCGAGACAAGCCGGGGTGGCTTGAGACCAAGCAGTTTGAACAGCGCGATTGAGAAGGATCCCTCCGCATGATGCTCGGTCTGCTTGCCATCGAAATCAATCGTCGCGTAGAACTCGGTGTTCGTCGCCCCAATCACCCTGCGGATTGTCAGGGGCTTGCTTTCAGACTCTGCATACAGAACAACTGCCTTGCACTTCTCAAGGATGTCGTTCCGAAACTTGTTTGGAAAGCCGAGCGCCGACGCGAGTGCCCGGATGATCGGCGTCTTCCCGCTGCCATTCGGGGCGAACAGCATCGTGGTCCGAAGGCCAACCTCCAGCACGGGACTTTCCCACCCCGCCTCGCCCAGGGGCTCGATTTGCAGTGACTTCAGCCTCATTTCACTTCTCCCCTGGCCTGAGCTTCATCCCTGATGTATTGGTAGCTGAGCTCTATTGTTTTCATGGAGACGGCCAAGAGGCTTTCCCCGTCGATGGCGCCGTTGTAGACCTTCTTACCGAGGTCGGTCGCGGAGATTCGGCGCGTAGCTTCGTCAATGGTGACCTGCCCGGTCGACTCCAGGAACGTGAGTGCCTTGATCGTTCTGATGCGAAGGTTGCCGGACCACCCGATGTCCTGAGAAGAACCTTTGAAGCCAGCGACGGTACGCTCCAGGCACTCGCCCACCAGCCGACCTATTTCCGGCAGTTCGGGCTTGGATAGTCCCTTCGATATTGCCAAGATCGTCATGGCAAGTAGGGGTAGCTGAAAGAGCGCCTCGTTATCGAGCGTGTGGGCTGGGGACGGCCCGACTCCGGACACCTTCAGCTTCAGGTTGAGCCGTTTTGCCTCGCTGAAGAATTCGGCTGCGCTCATCGCGTCGACCTTCTGACGACAGCGGCGCAGAACGCTCCGAACACGAGGTCGGTGTTCAGCACCGGGAATTGCTTGCCAATGTTTGAGTTCAGGATGCCTTGAATGAAGTCCTCAAGGTCTGCGAAAGCACCGCCTGCAAGCAGCCAAGCTTTGCACTTGCTGTCGATTTCTTCCAGCAGGACGTTGAAAGTGAAGTCGGGCGACCCATGCCGTGCACTGCGCACCCAGACGTCCCATGAAACCTTTGCTCGCGAGGCCGCCTCAATCATCGAGTCGGTGGCGCCCACCTCCTTCAGTTTCCGCTGAAGGATGGATGCAGCCTTGATGGCCCCTGGCTCGCCCCCATTCAACAGAGTCTGATACACCTGTGTGGAGATGCTCAGGACCTTAAGCAGGTCTTCTAAGCCAACGCTGGCTGCCATGTCGATGCCAGACTTGGATAGGCCGCCAATCGGAGCACAGGACTTCTCCTCGACGAGGGTTACCAAGCTGTTGGCTATACGTTTCACCTCGTGCTGGTGAAGTTCGATTTCGCTGTGCCTCCAAATGGCGTTGTGCGCAGCCATGGCGAAGGTGTCGAGCGTCTCGCCGATGTACTGAACATTTGCGAGGACGGACAGCTTTTTCTGGGCTGCTTTGACCTCTTCCGGCGACATTGGTTTGCCAGGAGAGATGATGTCTGCGAACTTCTCTATGAATTGGCGGATGTACTTCTTGCTGGACGATCCGGCAGAGAGGTCGGCGACGACTTCGTGGACATCGTCGGCGAAGTGCACGTTGCTGAGCACAGTGACCTCGCGGCACTGCTCGCCAAACTCGACCGTGTGCACAAACAGCTTGCCAGCAATGCTGTTTCGAATCGCCTCAAGCTTCTCTTCCGTGTCGAGCGCGCCTTGCTTTTTGAGCGCGAAGACCGCGGTAGCGTCCCACTGCTGGTTTGCCTTGCCCTTGGTCTTGACCTGGAAGAAGTGGTACTCGACGACGCCAGCGACAGTGCGGCGCACGACGAAGTCGTCGTGATAATCGCAGTAGACACGGTCAACCTCTTTGCTGCTCAGAATTTCAAGCGCAGCGTAGGCGGCTGCTTGGAACTGCATTCGGAATCGCGTAACCGTGGTGCGACCGACTGTCTCCCTCGGCGCCTTGTCATGGATGGTGTCCATAGATTCTTTTGTGTACTCCCCGCTTTTCGCGCGTCTCTTTTGTAACAGATTTACGAACGTGAACGGGAGGGTTCGATCCCCTATCTCAACGGAGCCAGCGGGTCGGAAGCGTTGGCAAAACCGAACGTCCGCAGCCGTAGACATCGCAAAGCGACGTTCACTGCAACTTGGGGCGGTGGCGTACAGGGAGGACATGACTGTGTAAATATACAGTTTCATCGACCATTCGCCCGACATGGCCCGAGCAAATCAGTGACAGGTCGCTGGCCCACAGCGTGAATTCGAAAGCAGCAACCGAAAGGCGGCAGCCGCTGCAAAGCCGCTGACGTTGATTCATAGAACAACCTTCAGCAAACCATTTGGAGCCCGGAAACAAGAAATGGCCGCAATGCGGCCATCTCCCAATCCCATCGGTGCCAGCGCCTTTCCGCCGGCACGTATGCATCACTCCGCCAACGCCCGCATCTCCGCCATCAGATCCGATTTCCCCTCGAACCCGATCCCCGGCAATGCCGGCAGCGTCACGTAACCGTTCTCCACCTTCACCCCGTCCGGGAACCCGCCATACGGCTGGAACAGGTCCGGGTAGCTCTCGTTGCCGCCCAGCCCCAGCCCTGCGGCGATGGCCAGCGACATCTGGTGACCGCCGTGCGGGATGCAGCGGCTCGGTGACCAGCCGTTGTCCTTCAGCATGTCGAGTGTGCGCAGGTATTCCACCAGGCCGTAGCTCAGGGCGCAGTCGAACTGCAGCCAGTCGCGGTCGGGGCGCATGCCGCCGTGGCGGATGAGGTTGCGGGCGTCCTGCATGGAGAACAGGTTCTCGCCGGTGGCCATGGGGCCCTGGTAGACCTCGCCCAGTTTCGCCTGCAGTTCGTAGTCGAGCGGATCCCCGGCTTCCTCGTACCAGAACAAGGGGTATTGCGACAGCGCGCGGCCGTAGTCGATGGCGGTCTGCAGGTCGAAGCGGCCGTTGGCGTCCACCGCGAGCTGCTGGCCGGGGCCCAGGATCTTCAGCACCGATTCGATGCGCTCGCAATCCTCGGCCAGCGACGCGCCGCCGATCTTCATCTTCACGACCGAGTAGCCACGCGCGAGGTAGCTCTCCATCTCTTGCTTGAGGCCGTCCAGGCCCTTGCCAGGGTAGTAGTAGCCGCCGGCCGCGTAGACGAAGACGCGCGGGTTGGGCGTGCCGGTGCCGTAGCGTTCGGCCAGCAGTTGGTAGAGCGGCTTGCCGGCGATTTTTGCCACGGCGTCCCACACGGCCATGTCGATGGTGCCCACGGCCACGGAGCGCTCGCCGTGGCCGCCCGGCTTCTCGTTGATCATCATGCGGGCCCAGACCTTGTGCGGGTCGAGGTTCTCGCCGGAATCATGAACCAGGGTGGCCGGGTCGGCTTCCAGCACGCGCGGGATGAAGCGGTCGCGCATCAGCGCGCCCTGGCCGTAGCGGCCGTTGGAGTTGAAGCCGTAGCCGATCACGGGCTTGCCGTCCCGGACCACGTCGGTGACCACGGCGACCAGGCTCAGCGTCATCTTGGAAAAATCGATGTAGGCGTTGCGGATGTCCGATTGGATGGGGCGCGTGGATTCGCGGATGTCGACGATTTTCATGGGAGTCGTGTGGTTGGGAGAGGGAGCGGAAAGAAGGGCGAGAGGGTCAGCGCGCGAGCGAAGAGCCTCCGCAGATGGCGATGTCCTGCCCGGTGATGGCGGCTGCCGCAGGCGACAGCAGGTAGCCCACCAGCGCGGCGATCTCGGCGGGCTCGATGAGGCGGCCGATGGGCGGCAGGCGCGGCGCGCTGCCGGCGCGCGCCGGGTCGTTCAGCATCACGGTGGCCGTGGCGGCGGGCGAGACGACGTTCACCGTCACGCCCTGCCTCGCCACTTCGGCCGCCCAGCTGCGCGCGAGCGCGATCAGGGCCGCCTTGGTGGCCGCGTACTGGCCGCGCCCGGGCATGCCCTGCGCCACACGGCTGCCGATGAAGACGACGCGGCCCCGCCCGCGCGCGGCCATGGCGGGCACGAGGGCATCGGCCAGGCGCGTGGCGGCATCGACGTGCAGGCGCCACATGAGTTCGCCACCCGGCAGGTCGAGCTGGCCCAGGGTGCCCACGCGCAGCACGCCGGCGGCATGCACCAGTGCATCCACGTCCTGCAGCGCTGCCGCCGCCTGCGCGATGGCCTCGCCTTTCGACAGGTCCGCCGGCACCGCGGTGAAGGCCGGGTGCGCGATGACCGGCGGCGCCACGTCCAGCCCGCTCACGCGCCAGCCGGCGGCCAGCAGCGATTGCGCGATGGCGTGGCCGATGCCGCTGCTGCTGCCCGTCACCACGGCGTGGGCAGGCAGGGCCGGGACCACCGGGGAGGCGTCACTCGGCACGGATGTTGCCCTCGGTCACGATCTTCTGCGAGCGCTCCATGTCGGCGCGCTGGAACCTGGCGAAGTCGTCCACGCTGCCGGGCGTGACCAGCAGGCCCTGGTCCTTGAGCTTGGGACCGATCTCGGCCAGGGCCTTGTTGACCTCGGCGTTCAGGCGCTGCACGAGCGCGGGCGGCGTCTTGGCCGGAGCCCACAGGCCGTACCAGCTGTAGAACTCGTAGCCGGGAATGGTCTCGGCCACGGTGGGCACGTCGGGCAGGTTGGGCACGCGCTGGGCGGAGGTCACGGCGACCACCCGCAGCATGCCGCTCTTGTGGTACTGCAGCGAGCCGAGGATCGGGTCGATGAAGCCGTCGATCTGCCCGCCGATCAGGTCCTGGAAGGCCGGCGCCGTGCCCTTGTAGGGGACGACGAGGTAGTCGATCTTGCCGGCGCGCTTGAGCAGCTCGGTGGAGAGGTGCCCGGCCGATCCGATGGAGCCCACCGCGAAGGTCATCTTGCCGGGGCGGGCCTGGGCGTAGGCCAGCAGCGACTTGATGTCGGTGATGGGCAGGTCCTTGTTGATCGCCACCGACAGCGGCGCCTTGGCGACCAGCGCCACGGGCAGGAAGTCCTGCGTGACGTTGTAGGGCACGGTCTTGAGCGTCATCGGGGCCGTGGTGTGGGTGGAGGCGCTGAACAGCAGCGTGTAGCCGTCCGCCGCGGCCTTGGCCACCGTGTCGCCGCCGATCACGCCGCTGCCGCCGGGCTTGTTGTCCACCACGAAGGACTGGCCCATCTGCTCGCCGAGCTTCTGGGCCAGCATGCGGCCCACGGCATCGAGGGTGCCGCCCGGCGGGAAGGGGATCACCATCCGCACCGGCTTGTTGGGATACGTCTGCGCGAAGCCGCTGGCCGCTGCCACGAGGGCGGCGGCGCCCAGGGCGGCGCGGAGGAAATGTTGGCGTTGCATGGTGTCTTGTCTCCGTCGTTGTTGCTTGTGCGGGCACCCCGAGGGCAGAGGACTCGTCGGCCTCCGCCCTTTTCCGTTCAGCGCTTGAGCAGGCCGGCCTGCTTCACGGCGGCGCGCAGGGCTTCCACTTCCCTGGCGTTCGGCGCCTCCGTGGGCGGGCGCACGGTGGCGTCGTCGATCACGCCGGCCAGGTACATGCCGCCCTTCATGCGCGCATGGGCCTCGCCCGTGGGCTCGCCGCCGCCGTAGACCGCGTCCTTCAGCGGCGTGATGACGGCCTGCACCTCCATGGCTTTTTTCAGGTCGCCGGCCTTCACGGCATTCCACAGGTCGATGATGAGTTGCGGGATGAAGGTGGCGAAACCCACCAGCGCACCGTCCACGCCCTGCACCATCGAGGCCAGCAGGTATTCGTCGTGGCAGGTGAGGATGGCCTTGGAGGCATCGGCCTCGCGGATCGCCTGGATATCGCGGGCGTACTTGTTCATGTCGCGCTGGCCCACCTTGAAGGCCTGCAGGTAGGGCAGCTTCGCGAGGTCGGCGAGCAGTTGCGACGAGTACGAGGCGCGCGTCCAGGCGGGGTAGACGTGGCAGACCAGGTCGGCCTCGGGCGCGGCGCGGTGGATGGCCTCGAAATACTGCAGCGCGTGGCCCGGCGTGAAGCCGAAGCGCAGCCAGTGGTGCGGGGGCATGACGTCCAGTGCCACGGCGCCGGCCGCGACTGCGGCGCGCGCATGGTCGGCCGCGTCGGAGAGGCCTTCGCAGACGATGGACGAGACCACGGGCATGCGGCCCTTGAGTTCATCGGCCACGATGCGCGTCACCTCGGCCCGCTCGGCCGGCGTGAGCGAGAACACCTCGCCCGTGTGGCCGTTGGTCATGATGGCCACCACGCCTTCGTGGCCGGCGAGCCAGGAGGCGAGCTTGCGCAGCGCGGGCTCGTCGATGCGGTGGTCGGGCGTGAAGGGGCACGAGATGGCGGGGATGATCCCCCGATAATTCGCGATGGCAGGCATGCTGGGCAGTCTCCGTTCCGGGATGGCTTTGTGAATGGATCGATGGGCGGAGCGGATCATTTCTCCGCACCGGCCCGGCCGTCCAATACCCGAAACGCATACAACTATCCGACCCGAGGAGACGCATGGGCCCAGGCAACCGACCGCTGGATCTGGAATGGCTGGAGGATTTCCTCGCGCTGGCCGAAAGCGGCAATTTCTCGCGCGCGGCCGAGGCCCGCGCCATCGCGCAGCCGGCCTTCAGCCGCCACATCCGCGCGCTGGAGGACTGGGTGGGCGCCGAACTGTTCGACCGCAGCGCGCACCCGGCCACCCTCACGGCGGCGGGCCAGCGCTTCCAGCCGCTGCTCGAAGACGTGCTCGCCCGCCTGGAGGCCGCGCGCATCAAGGCCCGCGCCGCGCACGATCAGGCGGCCGCCAGCCTGCGCTTCGCGGCCACGCACGTGCTCTCGCTCACCTTCTTCCCGCGCTGGCTGGGCGGGCTCGAATCGCAGCTGCGGCTGGGGCCGATCCAGACCATCTCCGACAGCTACCGCGCCTGCGAGGACCTCGCGCTGCAGCGCCGCGTGCAGTTCGTGCTGTGCCACGGCCATGCGGCCGTGCCGGGACGGCTGGACGAATCCGGCTACCCGGCCGCCCGGCTCGCGGACGACGTGCTGCAGCCCGTCTCGGCGCCGCGCGCGGGCGGCCAAGCGCCGCTGCATGCGATCCCCGCGCCCGGCATGCCCGCGCAGGCCCTGCCGCCGCTGCCCGTGCTGGCCTACAGCGACGCCTCGGGCCTGGGGCGGATCATGCGGGCGCTGCGCAAGGGCGTGTTCGACGGCGCGGGCATGCCGGGCCTGCCCGGCGAGGTGGCGGTGGTGTTCACCGCGCACCACGCGGCCCTGCTCAAGGCCATGGCGCTGGAGGGGCGCGGCATGGCGTGGCTGCCGCACAGCCTGATCGCGGAGGAATTGCGGGCCGGCACCCTGGTGCCGGCAGGCCCCGCCGACTGGGATGTGCCCGTGGAGATCCGGCTGTACCGCCAGCGCACCGAGATGTCCGATGCGGCGGAAACGCTCTGGCGCCTGGCGGCATCGGCATGATTTGGCCTCCATGCCGCCGGATTCATTCAATAGTTTGCTATTAATTCAATAGCAAACCAGTCCGGGCGCGCAGGCTGCGCCGGGGCCCCTCAGTCCTTGCGGAAGCGCGTGCCCTGGCCGATCGCGCAGCGGTAGGCCACGGCGGCCGTGCGCAGGTCGTAGCCCGGCAGGTTGAACATCGTGGTGGTGAAGTCCACCGTCTGGTCGGGGCGGATCTGGTAGCGCATGAACTGCACGATGGGCTGCCCGTCGTTCGCGACGGTGAAATGCGAATCGCTGAACGAGAGCGTGCCGTCCGGCACGATGCGGTAGGACTCGATGCGGCGCCCGCCGCGCGTCTGCGATGGGCCGGCGCTGCCCTGGGGCACGCATTGCGAGAGGTCGATCGCCACCGAGACGCCGTCGCCCTGCTCCAGCGCGTGCTGGATGGCGGCGAGGGTGGAGAGGTTGTCGCTGGCGTGCGCGGCCGGGGCGGCGGCGATCCAGAGCGACGGGGCGAGGAGAAGACAGCCGATGCGGTAGCGGTGCAGGCGGGCCATGGAAATCCTTTCTGGTGTTGCGGAGTGAAGGAAGCGGCATGGTAGGCAGGCGCCGCCCCGGAAAACGTATCTATTTCCGACAAGCGGAACGCGCCGGGCCGCGTGCCCGGCCCCTCCTTCCGGCCGGCCGGGATCGCCCAAACCCTTGCGGCGCAAGGCCTGCGGGCCGACGGGCACGGCGACCGAGCGGCACCGCGAAGGCCGCCGTATGCCTATACGCCATGCACTGCATTAGCCGGGCGGCCGGTGCGCGGCGCGCGGGACGGCTGCCGAAGGGGCTCGGATCGTTCGCCGGTGCAGGGCGGCCCGGGCACTGCCTGCCCGGGGAGCCGCCCCGCCGCTTCGATAATCCGGCCCCATGGAAAAAAAGCAACGCGCCACGCTCATCGGTCTCATCGCCATCGCCCTGTGGTCTTCGATCGTGGGGCTCATCCGCAGCGTGAGCGAAGGCCTGGGCGCCACGGGCGGGGCCGCCATGATCTACACCATTGCCTCGCTGCTGCTGTGGGCCACGGTGGGCTTCACGCCGCTGCGCAGTTTCCCGCGGCGGTACCTGGCCTGGGGCAGCCTGCTGTTCGTTTCCTACGAGCTCTGCCTGGCGCTGTCGATCGGCTATGCGGCCACCGCGCGGCAGGCCATCGAGGTGGGCATGGTGAACTACCTGTGGCCCACCTTCACGATGGTGGCGGCCATCGCCTTCAACGGCCAGAAGGCCAACCTGCTGGTGGTGCCGGGGCTGGCGATCTCGCTGGCCGGCATCTGCGCGGTGCTGGGCGGCGGCCGCGGGGTGGACCTGCCCGGCATGCTGGCGAACGTGCAGTCCAACCCGCTCAGCTACGGCCTGGCGTTCACGGGGGCGGTGATCTGGGCCGCTTACTGCACCGTCACGGCCCGCATCGCCGGCGGAAAGAACGGGATCACGATGTTCTTCATGCTGACCGCGCTGGTCCTGTGGGCCAAGTACCTCGCCACCGGCGCGGCGGACATGGACTGGAGCGTCCCCACCGCGGTGTCCCTGGCCTTCGCCGCCGCGGCGATGGGCTTCGGCTACGCCGCCTGGAACGTGGGCATCCTGCACGGCAACGTCACGCTGCTGGCGGGCGCGTCGTATTTCACGCCCGTGCTGTCGGCGGCGCTGGCGGCGGTGCTGCTGCGGGTGCCGCTCACCGCCGCTTTCTGGGCGGGCGCCTTCATGGTCTGCGGAGGGGCCATCCTGTGCTGGCTGGCGACCCGCGGCGCCCCGAAGGCCGGCGCCACCGAAGCCGCTTCCTGAGGCAGTGGCGGCCCCTGCCCGTCAGTCCATGGTCACGTGCGCGTTCTTCACCACCTGCGCCATGCGCGCGGCCTCGGTGCGGAAGAAGGCCGCGGCCGGCTCGGGCGGGGTGAGCTTGATCTCGTAGCCCTGGGCGATAAGCGCGTCGCGCGCCTCGGGCATTTCCATGGCGGCCTTGAAGCCGGCATAGAGGCGCGCGAGTTCGGCCCGGGGCAGGCCGGCCGGGCCCACGGGCGCGATCCAGCCGTCCAGCTCGAAGCCCGGCAGGCCCTGCTCGGCGATGGTCGGCACGCCCGGCAGCGTGGGCACGCGCGCCGCGGTGGTCACGCCCAGCGCCCGCAGCGCCCCGGACTTGATGTGCGGCGCGGCCGGCGCCGCCGCCACCACGCCGAGCTGCACCTGCCCGCCCAGGATGTCGTTCATGAGCGGGCCCATGCCCTTGTACGGGATGTGCTTGATGTCCAGCTTCGCCTGCTCCACGAACATGGCCGCGCCCAGGTGCAGGATGGTGCCGTTGCCGGATGAGCCGTAGTTGAGCACGCCCGGTTTGGAGCGCGCATAGGCGATCAGCTCCTGCACGTTGGCGGCCGGCACCGAGGGGTGCGCGACCAGCACGAACGGCGTGGCGCCCAGGATGGTGATGGGCGTGATGTCGGCCAGCGAATCGAACGGGATGTTCCTGTACACGCTCGGGTTCACCACGTGGTTGTTGGAGACCACGCCGATCACCGATCCATCCTTGGGCGCGCGCACGATCTGCGCCGTGCCGGTGATGCCGCCCGCGCCCGGCAGGTTCTCGATCACCACGGGTTGCCCCAGCGCCTTCGCGAGGCTGTTGCCGATGGCGCGGATGGCGCCGTCGGCGCCCGAGCCGGCCGACAGCGGCAGGATGATGCGCAGCGGCTTGTCCGGGTGGCCCTGCGCGCGGGCGGGCCGCAGGCCGCTCCAGGCGGCGGCGCCCAGGGCTGCGGCCCCCCAGGCGACGGCGGCGCGGCGGGTCACGGCGGCGCCGGACAGGCCATCGGTGCGGCACGGGGCCGCCGGTTTCGGTTGCGGAATCGGCATGTGCATGTCTCCATCGTTGTGGTGGGCCGCGCGGACTGCGCCGCGTTCGGTGAAAGGCCCGGGGGAAAGCGGGGGCTCAGACCACGGCGCCGGCCTCCCGCAGCGCATCGACGGCGCCGGGCGCGTAGCCCAGGCCTTCGAGCAGTTCGCGCGTGTGCTCGCCCAGGCGCGGCGGATCGGTGCGCACGGGCAGGCGTTCGCCGTCCAGGCGCAGCGGCATGAGGGTGACGCGCGCGCTCTCGCCCGCGCGCTCGCCGTCGGGCAGCGTGATCTCGGCCAGTCCGCCCGTGGCGTTCAGGTGCGGGTCGTCGAAGAGCTGCTCGGGCCGCAGGATGGGCGCGAACGGCAGGCCGTGGCGCTCGAAGACGGCGGCCAGTTCGTCGGCCGTGTGCTCCGCGAGGCGCCGGCGCAGCTCGGGCAGCAGCGTGGCGCGGGCGCGCACGCGGTCGTTGTTGAGGGCCAGCGCCGGGTCGGCCAGCAGGTCGCCGTAGCCCATGGCGGCGCAGAAGGTGCGCCACTGCGCATCGCTCACGGCCGCGAGGAAGATCTGCCCGCCGTCCTTCACGCTGAAGACGTCGTACACCGCCCAGGAGGAGATGCGGTCGGGCATGGGCGCGGCGGGCTGGCCCGTCACGGCGTACTGCATCATGTGCTGGCCGACCAGGAACACGTTGTTCTCGAACAGCGCCGAATCGACCTCCTGCCCCCGGCCCGTGCGGGCGCGCTGCATCAGCGCCGCCATCGCCCCGATGGCGCCGAACATGCCGCCCATGATGTCGTTCACGCTGGTGCCCGCGCGCAGCGGGTCGCCGGGGCGCCCGGTCATGTATGCCAGGCCGCCCATCATCTGCACCACCTCGTCGAGCGCCGTGCGGTGCTCGTAGGGCCCCGGCAAAAAGCCCGTGTGGTTCACGTACACCAGCCGATCGTTCAGGCGCGAGAGCGCGGCGTAGTCGAGCCCGTACTTGGCCATCACGCCGGGCTTGAAGTTCTGCGCCACCACATCGGCGGACGAGGCCAGGCGGATCGCCACCTCCAGCCCCGCGGGGCTGCGCAGATCGATGGCGATGCTCTTCTTGTTGCGGTTGAACATCGGGAAGAAACCCGCGCCCGCACCCAGCAGGTGGCGCGTGCGGTCGCCCTCCACGGGCTCGACCTTGATGACCTCGGCCCCCAGGTCGGCCAGCACCATGCCGCAGGTCGGCCCCATGACCATGTGGGTGAACTCGACCACGCGCAGGCCGGCCAGCGGCAGGGAGCGTTCGACGGGAGGCGCGGAGGAATCGGTCGGAGTCGTCATGGGAGCGGGCGGGCGGGAGGTGGGAGGAATATCGAAAGCGGCACGGCGTTCAGGCCAGGGACGGTACCGGTACGGGCGCCTGCGGCACGAGGCCGCCCCGGGGCAGGCCGGCGCGCCAGAGTGTCCCATGCAGGGTCTCGCCCGCGAGCCAGCCCTGCACGCGCTCGCGCAGTGCCAGCAGCGCCGGGAGATGGAGGCCCGTGTCGGCGCCCATGCGCTCCAGCATGAAGGCGAGGTCTTCGGTGGTCACGTTGCCGCTGGCACCGGGCGCGTGCGGGCAGCCGCCGATGCCGGCCAGGCTGGCGTCGAAGCGCCGCACGCCCGTCTGCCAGGCCGCGCAGGCATTGGCCAGGCCCATGCCGCGCGTGTCGTGGAAATGCGCGCAGGCCAGCCGGTCGCCGACCAGCGCACGCGCCTTGCCGAAGAGCCGCTCCACGCCGTGCGGGTCGGCATAGCCCACGGTGTCGGCCAGGCTCACGCGGTCGGCGCCGGCATCGAGCAGCGCCTGCATCAGGCGCAGCACTTCGCTTTCGGCCACATCGCCCTGCAGCGTGCAGCCGAAGGCCGTGCCCACGCCGCCTTCGATCAGCGTGCGGCTGCCGGCGGCATCGCGCGCGGCGCGGATGCGCGCCACCTCGGCCACCACCTCGTCGGGCGTCTTGTGCAGATTGGCGAGGCTGTGCGCGTGGCTGGCCGAGAGCGGCACCACCATCAGGTGGGCGCCGCATTCGATCGCGCGCTCGGCACCGCGCAGGTTGGGCACCAGCACCGAGGCCACCAGCCCCGGCAGCGTGAGCGCATGCGCCAGCACTTCGGCCGTGTCGGCCAGTTGCGGCAGCAGCCGCGCGGGCACGAAGGAGCCGACCTCGATCTCGCGCTGGCCGGCCGCATGGGCCGCGGTGATCCAGGCCAACTTGTGCGCGGTGGGCACCACCGTGGCGATGCTCTGCAGGCCGTCGCGCAGGCCGACTTCGCGCACCAGGGCTGCAGGCCGGGTCTCGGGAGGATGGGAAATCATGGGCGGCGTCTCCTCGTTGCCATCCGGGGGAAAGCGATGGTGGGTGGATTCTAGGAATTCCCGCACACTTCACGATCTCAATTTCGGAAGCCCAGAGTTTCCGCACCGGAACATCTCGCACCCATGCGCCCCCTCGATCTGCAGACCCTGCGCCTGTTCGTCACCGTCTGCGAGCAGCGCAACATCGCCCGCGCGGCCGAACGCGAATCCATCGTGGGCTCGGCGGTGAGCAAGCGCCTGGCGCAGCTCGAAGACACCGTGGGTACGCAACTGCTGGTGCGCAAGCGCCACGGCGTGGCGCCCACGCCGGCCGGCGAGACGCTGCTGGAGCACGCGCGCGAGATGCTCGCCGCCGTGGGCCGCATCGAGCGCGACATGGCCGGCTACGCCACCGGTGTTCGCGGCCATGTGCGCATGCTGGTCACCGCCTCGGTCATGGCGGAATCGCTGGCCGACGACGTGGCCGCCTTCCTGCAGGACCCGGCGCACCGCGACATCCAGGTGAGCATGGAAGAGCGCGTGAGCCCCGAGGTCGTGCGCGGCGTGCGCGAAGGCAGCGCGTCCCTCGGCATCTGCTGGGACGCGGCCGACCTGCAGGGGCTGGACACGCGCGGCTACCGCAGCGACCACCTCGCCATCGCGGCCCACGCCTCCCACCCGGTGGCGGCCTGCGGCACCGTGCGCTTCGCCGACGTGCTGGGCCACGAGTTCGTCAGCATGCCGGCCCTGAGCGCCGTGCAGGTGCTGCTCGCGCGCGCGGCGGCGCTGGAGGGCAGGACGCTGCTGCACCGCGTCTTCGTTTCCAACTTCGATGCCGCGCTGCGCGTGGTGCGCGCCAACCTCGCCATCAGCGTGGTGCCGCGCGAGGTGGCCGAGCCGTTCGCCGCCGTGAGCGGCGTGCGGGTGGTGCCGCTCAGCGACCCGTGGGCCCGCCGTCGCTTCGCGATCTGCTCGCGCGCAGGCGAAGCCCTGCCCGCCGCCGCCGCGCTGCTGGCGGACTACCTGGCGGCCCGCGGCGCCGCCACAGCGCTGGCGAGCCCGGACAAGGCAGGCTCCGTGGCAGGAGTGCAACAACCCGGTAACACCTGAGTTTTTGCGCGAGGTGCCGGCCGGATATAACTCTGGAGCTATTAAACTTGTAGCAAAGCCATTTCCAAGCTATATTCCGCGGCGTCTCGGGCACCCCCCGCCCCGACGCCGTCTCTCTCTACCGAGCAAGGAGAAGATTCCATGAGCTCCAAGGAAAACGCCGCCATCAACCAGCTGTTCGAGAAGCTCGAATGCCGCTATGCGCTGCGCGTGCTCTGGGCCTTGCGCGATGGCCATCCCCAGACCTTCCGCCTGCTGCAGGACAGCGTGGGCGGCATCACCCCCAACACCCTCAACACCCGGATCAAGGAGCTGCGCGAGGCCGGCCTGCTCGACCACGGCACCGAGGGCTACACGGTCACCCCGTCCGGCGTGGACCTGCTCAAGCGGCTGAGCGACGTGCAGGCCTTCGCCACCCGCTGGGTCGCGGCCCGCACCGCCAAGGCCGCGGCGCCCGCCAAGCCCTGACGGCCCCGACCCCTTCTCCCGGCAGCTGCTGCCACCCCCGTCGACCCGCGCCCTGCGCGGGTTCGGTCCATTCAGGGCTCATGCCGCCATATCCATTGGCCATGCAGCTATCATTTCAATAGCAAACCAAGGAGTTTCGCGATGGCATTCACCACCACCCCGTCCGGCCTGCAGTACGAAGACACCACCGTGGGCGAAGGCACCGAGGCCACGCGCGGCCAACCGGTGCGCGTGCACTACACGGGCTGGCTCTACAACGACGGCCAGCAAGGCGCCAAGTTCGACTCCAGCCGCGACCGCAACGACCCGTTCGAGTTCCACCTGGGTGCCGGCATGGTCATCAAGGGCTGGGACGAAGGCGTGCAGGGCATGAAGATCGGCGGCCAGCGCACCCTGATCATCCCGGCCGCCCTGGGCTACGGCGCACGCGGCGCGGGCGGCGTGATCCCCCCGAACGCCACGCTGAAGTTCGACGTCGAACTGCTCGCCGTCGGCAGCTGATCCCCCCGCGGGCGACGCGGCGGCGCGGCATGGCCCGCACCCGCCGCCGGTCCCGCCCGCCTTCGCTGCGCCTCCGGCACCGCCCGGAGCGCGCGGCCCCCTCGCCTTCTCCTCCCTCCTCCTTTTTTCTTCCCGCCGCGGCCCACCTCCCGGCAGGCACCACCGCGCGTGCGCCGTGGTGCGGCAAGACCGTGCCGGTGCGCGGCGGCATCCCGCCGTACTTTCCGCACCTCGGCAACCTTTCACGCACCGCCGGGCACCCACCCGCGCAGAACTTCCTGCCGCTATCCAGTGGAGTCCCCGTGAAACTTTCCAACATCCTGCTGGGCCTGGTCCCCGCAGCCACCCTGTTCCTCGCCGGTTGCGGTGGCAGCGACCCCGCTCCGACCGCAACTGCCTTCACCGCGCGCGCCGTGGTGTCCGACGGCAGCATCCCCTCCACCCAGACCGACAGCAACCTGAAAAACGGCTGGGGCATCGCCTTCAATCCGCAGGGCTTCGTGTGGGTGACGGCCACCGGCACCCAACGGTCCACGCTGTACGACGGCAACGGCGTGCCGCAGACGCTGGTGGTCACCGTGCCGCCCGCAGGCACCGCACCGGCCAACCCGACCGGCATCGTGTTCAGCGGCGGCAGCGGCTTCCAGGTCACCAAGGGTGGCGTGACCGGCCCGAGCCGCTTCATCTTCTCCAGCGAAGACGGCAGCATCGCCGGCTGGAGCCCCGCAGCCGACCTGAACAATGCCATCGTCACCTACAGCGACGGCACGGGCGGCGCGGTCTACAAGGGCCTGGCCATCGCCTCCAGCGGCGGCGTGGACCGCCTCTATGCCACCGACTTCCGCAACCGCAAGGTCGACGTGTTCGACAGCACGTTCCGCAAGGTGCAGCTGGCCGGCAACTTCTCCGATGCGCAACTGCCCGACGACTTCGCGCCCTACGGCATCCAGACCGTCGGCTCGCGCATCGTCGTGACCTATGCGCGCCAGGATGCCAACCGCCGCAATGCCGTGGCCGGCAACGGCCTGGGCGCGGTGAACATCTTCAACGCTGACGGCACGCTCGCCCAGCGCCTGCTGCCGGCCGGTGCGCCGCTGAACGCGCCCTGGGGCGTGGCCCAGGCGCCCGCGGACTTCGGCGGCGCCAGCAACCAGCTGCTGATCGCCAACGAGGGCGACGGCACCATCAACGCCTTCGACCCCGCCACCGGCCGCTGGACCGGTGCGCTGGCGCAGCGCGACGGCACGGTGCTGAAGGCGAACGGCGTGCGCGGCATCGCGTTCGGCAATGGCCTGAACCAGCAGCCGCTCAACACGCTGTTCTACGTCGCCGGCCCCAACCAGGGCCTGAACGGCGCCTACGGCCGCGTGGATCTGCAGAACTGATCCTCCCAGGATCGTCTTGGGTGCCGGCCTCCGTGCGGTGCCCAAGGCCGTCTCCTCCAGGCCGCCCGTGCGGGATGGCCCGGAGGCGCAGCCTCCCGCTCCGGGCGGGCGCCGCGAAGCCGCCGCAGGCGCGCGGCCTTCCTGCCCGGCCGGCGTTCAGCCGAAAAGCGCGTCCTGCAGGCGCCGGTATTTCTCGTCCCCCACCAGTTCACGGATCTTCGGTGCCAGCGCGGCGAGTTCCTCCATGTTGCGCGCGCCCTCCACGGCCAGGTTCAGGCGGAAGCCGCGCAGGCCCGCGGCGGACGTGAGTTCGGTCGCCACGCGGTAGGCGCTCTGGTAGCGGTCCGCCAGCGCCGGCGCCACCCCGGGGGCGGCGTCCGCCGGCTTGCCGGCCGCTGCCGCGGGCGCCTTCAGCACCGCGGGCTTGCCGTCGGGCGACTCCAGCAGGCCCTGGTCGAGCATGGCCTGCACATCGTCCATCGAGATCCCCATGGCGGCCGTGGCCGCGAGCACCTGCCCCACCGTGCGCTGCCCGTCGAAGAGGATGAAGGCCGAGCGCTGCCGTGACGTGAGGCCGCCGTGCCGGTCTTTGAGGGCCATCTGGCCTGCGGTGGTTTTGACTAGGAGCACGGTGGACCTCGGAACACGAGAAGCCGCAGAGGCGGCGGATTGCGGGCCAGGGTCGCATGGGCCCCGCCCTTTGTGAATCCGGGTTTCTGTCCATACGCGGCCGTGGTCCCAGGCCACCGCCGCCGGGCTCACGCGCGGTGGCGGGCCCGCGGCGGCCGCGTCGCCAGGCTCACCAGCCAGGTCGCGAGCAGGCCCGCCGGTACGCCGAACACGCCGGCCGATACCGGGTCGATGCCGAACCAGGGCGCCTCCGGCAGCAGCCACGCGGGCAGGAGAGAGCGCGCCGCCTCGGTGGGTGCGGCGAGGTAGTACACCGCGATGCCCAGCCCGCAGAGCATGCCGGCGACCGCCCCCTGCCGCGTCGCGCCGCGCCAGAAGATGCCCAGCACCATCGCGGGCACGAAGGCCGAGGCCGCGATGGAGAACGAGGCCGAGACCATGGGCAGGATCTCCGAGCGCTTGAGCGCCGCCACGAAGGCCGCCAGCAGCGCCACAGCCAGCAGCGCGAACTTGGTGAGGATCACGCGCTGCTCGGGCGAGGCCGGCCCGCGGCGCCCGTGCAGGTACAGGTCGCGCACCAGCGCGTTGCTGATCGTGAGCAGCAGGCCGTCCGCGGTGGAGAGCGCGGCCGCCAACCCGCCGGCCGCCACCAGCCCGGACACCACGTACGGCAGCCCGCCCAGTTCGGGCGTGGCGAGCATGATGAGATCGGCCCCGAGGCGGATCTCGCCGAACTGCACGATGCCGTCGCCGTTGACGTCCTGCACCGACAGCAGCGCCGGGTCCACGCGCGACCACTGGCCGATCCAGTTGGGCAAGGCGTCGAAGTGGCTGCCCACGAGGTTCTGCAGCACCTCGAACTTCACCAGCACCGCCAGCGCGGGCGCGCTCAGGTAGAGCAGCGCGATGAAGAACAGCGACCACGCCACCGACTCGCGCGCCGCGGCCGGCGTGGGCACGGTGTAGTAGCGCGTGAGCAGGTGCGGCAGACCCGCGGTGCCGACCATGAGGCAGAACATCAGCGCGAGGAAATTGCGGCGTGTTTCGTCGTAGGCCTGCCGCTCCGCGGGCGTGCCGTCCGGCCCGCCGGCATAGGCCTGGCCGTGCGGCGGCAGGCCGCCGAGCGGGCGCGCGCGCTCCTGGCTCTCGCGCATCTCGCGCGTCCACAGCTCGCGGGCGGCCTCGCCGTCGCGCGGCAGCGACGCCAGTTCGCGGCTGGCTGCGACGATCAGCGCCACATCCGCGTTCTGCTCGCGCAGGCGGTGGATGCGCTGGCGGGCGGCCTCGCGCTCGCGCTCCAGCGCCGCGGGCACGTCCTGCAGGCGCTCTTCCAGTTCGCGCGCGCGGCGCTCGTGGGCCTCCACCACCTCGCGCTCGGCGGGCGACTGCAGCAGCTCGGACTCCAGCGCAGCGATCTTGCCGAGCTGCGCGCCGTAGACCGCCGCCGCGAGCGGATTGCCCAGCTGCTTGTAGGCCAGCCAGGAGACCGGGATCAGGAACGCAAGCAGGATGACCACGTACTGCGCCACCTGCGTCCAGGTGATCGCGCGCATGCCGCCCAGGAACGAGCACAGCAGCACGCCGCCCAGGCCCAGCATGATGCCGATCTCGAACTGCACGCCCGTGAGCCGCGAAGCGATCAGGCCCACCCCGTAGATCTGCGCCACGACGTAGGTGAACGAGCACAGCACGGCCGCCAGCGCCGCGATCACGCGCGGCCAGCGCCCGCCGAAACGGACCTGGAAGAACTCCGGGATCGTGTAGAGGTTCATCGCGCGCAGGTGCGGCGCGATGAGCAGCGCGACGAGGCAGAAGCCCCCCGTCCAGCCCAGCAGGTAGGCCAGGCCGCCGGCCTGCCCCGGCCCGCCCGAGAAGCCCTGCAGGTAGAGCGCGCCCGACAGGCTGATGAACGATGCCGCGCTCATCCAGTCGGCGGCCGCGGCCATGCCGTTGTAGAACGGCGGGATGCGCCGGCCCGCCACGTAGTATTCCTCCGGGTCGGTCGTGCGGCCGTAGACGCCGATGGCCGCATAGACCATCACGGACAGGAACAGGAAGATCGGGCCGATCCAGTGGCGCGAGAGGCCGCGCTGCTCGGCCCAGGCCATGAGCGCGAGAAAGGCCACCACGCCCGCGGCATACGTCGCGAGCAGCCGGTGCAGGCGCCCATGGCCGGCGGCCGCCGCGGTGCCGGCGGGCCGTTCGCCGTCAGCCATGGCGCGGGGCCGCATCGCCCGCGGCCTGCGCGGCAGAAGAAGCCACGTCCTCCGCGGCACGCGCATCCGCGCGTTCGAAGCGGTTCATCGCCACGCAGTACACCACCACGATGGCGATGAAGGCCAGCACCGCGCCCTGCGATGCGATCCAGTAGCCCAGCGGCCAGTCGCCCACGCGCCAGGCGAGGTCGCGCACGAAGTAGCACGCGCCAAAAGACACCAGCGCCCAGGCCAGCAGCAGCGCGGCCTTCAGCCAAAGGTGGCGCGCGTCGTGCAGGTCGGGCGCGAACGGCGCGCCGGCCGCAGGCTCGCGCGCGCCGTCCTCCGCCCGTGGCTGAGGCAGTGGCGGCGGCGCGGGCATGGGCCGGTGGGCGCCGTCAGCCGGCGAGCTTCTGCCAGGTGGCGATCACGCTGTCGGGGTTGAGCGAGATCGACGAGATGCCCTGCTCCGCCAGCCACTGCGCGAAGTCGGGGTGGTCGCTGGGGCCCTGGCCGCAGATGCCCACGTATTTGCCCTGGGCGCGGCAGGCCTCGATGGCGCGCGAGAGCAGCGCCCGCACGGCCGGGTCGCGCTCGTCGAAATCGGCCGCGAGCAGTTCCAGGCCGGAGTCGCGGTCCAGGCCCAGCGTGAGCTGCGTGAGGTCGTTGGAGCCCACCGAGAAGCCGTCGAAGAACTGCAGGAACTCGTCGGCCAGCACGGCGTTGGACGGCACCTCGCACATCATGATGATCTTGAGCTCGTTCTCGCCGCGGCGCAGGCCGTGCTCGGCCAGCAGCTTCGTCACGCGGTCGGCCTGGCCCAGCGTGCGCACGAACGGCACCATGACCTGCACGTTGGTGAGGCCCATCTCGTTGCGCACGCGCTTCAACGCCTCGCATTCCATCGCGAAGGCCTCGCCGAAGTCCTGGCTGATGTAGCGCGCCGCGCCGCGGAAGCCCAGCATCGGGTTCTCTTCTTCCGGCTCGTAGCGGCTGCCGCCGATGAGCTTGCGGTATTCGTTGGACTTGAAGTCCGACAGGCGCACGATCACGGGCTTGGGCCAGAAGGCCGCCGCGATGGTCGCCACGCCCTCGGCCACCTTGTCCACGTAGAAGGCACGCGGCGACGCATGGCCGCGCGCCACGGATTCGACGGCCTTCTTCAGGTCGGCATCGACGGCCGGGTAGTCGAGGATGGCCTTCGGGTGCACGCCGATGTTGTTGTTGATGATGAACTCCAGCCGCGCCAGGCCCACGCCCTGGTTGGGCAGCTGGCAGAAGTCGAAGGCGAGCTGGGGGTTGCCCACGTTCATCATGATCTTGGTGGCGATCTCGGGCATCTCGCCGCGCTGCACCTCGGTCACTTCGGTCTCGAGCAGGCCGTCGTAGATGCGGCCGGTGTCGCCCTCGGCGCAGCTCACGGTGACGAGCGTGCCGTCCTTGAGCAGGCTGGTCGCGTCGCCGCAGCCGACCACGGCGGGGATGCCGAGTTCGCGCGCGATGATGGCCGCATGGCAGGTGCGGCCGCCGCGGTTGGTGACGATGGCGCTGGCGCGCTTCATGACGGGCTCCCAGTTGGGGTCGGTCATGTCGGTGACCAGCACGTCGCCGGCCTGCACCTTGTCCATCTCGGCGATGTCGCTCACCAGGCGCACGGGGCCGGTGCCGATCTTCTGGCCGATGGCGCGGCCCTCGGCCAGCACGGTGCCGGTGCCCTTGAGCTTGAACTTCTGCTCGGCCTGGCCCTGCTGCTGGCTCTTCACCGTCTCGGGGCGCGCCTGCAGGATGTAGAGCTGGCCGTCGGTGCCATCCTTGCCCCACTCGATGTCCATCGGGCGGCCGTAGTGCTGCTCGATGAGCAGCGCGTAGCGCGCGAGCTGCTCCACGTCGGCATCGCTCAGCGAATAGCGGTTGCGCAGCTCGGTGGGCACGTCGGTGGTCTTGACGAGCTTGCCGCTGGCCTTCTTTTCCTCGGGCGATGCGAACACCATCTGGACCAGCTTGCTGCCCAGGTTGCGGCGGATCACGGCCTGGTTGCCGGCGGCCAGCATGGGCTTGTGGACGTAGAACTCGTCGGGGTTCACGGCGCCCTGCACCACCGTCTCGCCCAGGCCGTAGCTGGAGGTGATGAAGACGACCTGGTCGAAGCCCGATTCGGTGTCGATGGTGAACATCACGCCGGCCGCGCCCAGGTCGGAGCGCACCATGCGCTGCACACCGGCCGACAGGGCCACCACGTCGTGCGCGAAGCCCTTGTGCACGCGGTAGCTGATGGCACGGTCGTTGTAGAGCGAGGCGAACACTTCCTTCATCTTGTGCAGCACGTCGTCGATGCCGACCACGTTGAGGAAGGTTTCCTGCTGCCCGGCGAAGGAGGCATCGGGCAGGTCCTCGGCCGTGGCGGAGGAGCGCACGGCGAAGCAGGCCTCGGCATTGCCGCCCTGCAGCGTGATGAAGGCGCCGCGGATGGCTTCTTCGAGGTCGGCCGGGAAGGGCTGGGCCTCGACCATGGCGCGGATCTCGGCGCCGGCGGCGGCCAGCGCGCGCACGTCCTCGGTGTCGAGGGTTTTCAGGCGGTCGCTGATTTTCCGGGCCAGGCCGTCGTGGGCGAGGAACTGGCGGAACGCGTGGGCGGTGGTCGCGAAGCCCGTGGGCACGCGCACGCCATCGGGCAGTTGGGAGATCATCTCGCCGAGGGAGGCGTTCTTGCCGCCCACCGACTCGACGTCGGTCATTCTCAGGTTTTCAAACGGAACGACCAGGGCGGCCGGATCGAAGAGTGCAGACATGGGAAAGCTCCAGAAGTTGAAACCGGGTCTGCGCGCCGAGGAAGGCGGCCCGCGCGAGAAGGCGGGCTGGCGCTGCTGTCACCCATGCGGACGCTCTGGCTTGGCTGTTCTGGTTGTAGGCCGACGGCGTGCATGGTGGAAATGGGAATAATGGGCGCGATTGTAGGGCGGCCGGCCCCGACGCGTTTGTGGGACATGGCCGGACCGCCCCCCGAGGAAGAACCTGACCCATGCACACGCGCACCGTTTTCTTCATCTCCGACGGCACCGGCATCACCGCCGAGACCTTCGGCAACGCCATCCTGGCCCAGTTCGACATCAAGCCGCGCCACGTGCGGCTGCCCTTCATCGACACCGAGGACAAGGCCCACCAGGCCGTGCGCCGCATCAACCACACGGCCGAGCTGGAGGGCAAGAAGCCCGTCGTGTTCACCACGCTCGTGAACATGAGCGTGCTGCGCATCATCCAGGAGGACTGCAAGGGCATGCTGCTGGACATGTTCGGCACGTTCATCCGCCCGCTGGAGGGCGAGCTGGGCATCAAGTCGCTGCACCGCGTGGGCCGCTTCGCGGACGTGAGCCTGAGCAAGGAATACACCGACCGCATCGAGGCGATCAACTTCAGCCTGGACCACGACGACGGCCAGAGCCACCGCGACCTCGACGGCGCCGACGTGATCCTGGTGGGCGTCTCGCGCAGCGGCAAGACGCCCACCAGCCTCTACCTGGCCATGCAGTGCGGCCTGAAGGTGGCCAACTACCCGCTGATCCCCGAGGACTTCGACCGCAAGCAGCTGCCGCCCGCGCTGGAGCCGCACCGCAAGAAGATCTTCGGCCTGACGATCCAGCCCGAGCGGCTCTCTCAGATCCGCAACGAGCGCCGCCCCGGCTCCAGATACGCCGACCTCTCCAACTGCCGCCACGAGGTGGCCGAGGCCGAGGCGATGATGCGGCGCTCGGGCATCCGCTGGCTCTCCACCACCACCAAGAGCATCGAAGAGATCGCCACCACGATCCTGCAGGAAGTGCGGCCGGAACGGCTGATCTACTGAGCGGGCCGGCAGGCCGCGGCCTGCGCGTGCGCCAGCCCGGCCCTCAGTGGCCGGCGGGCAGCGATTGCACGAGGTGATCGACGAAGGCGCGCACCTTGGCCGGCACGTACTGCCGGTCGCGGAAGCAGGCGAAGAAATCCAGCGGCGCGTCGGTGAACTGCAGCCTTCCCTTGCGCGCCGGCGCCATCGGCAGCGCCTGCAGCAGCCCGCGCTCGATGAGCGGGCGGGCGATGAAGGCCCCCATCCAGGCGATGCCCGCGCCATGCACGGCCATCTGCGCGAGCGCGTCGATGTCGGTGCCGACGGCCGCGATGCGCAGCGGCGGGTCGGCGCGCTCGCCACCGCGCACGAAAGGCCAGCGCATGAGCCGCCCGTCCACCTCGCGGCGGTAGAGCAGGCAGGCGTGCTCCAGCAGGTCCTCCGCGGTGCGCGGATGGCCATGGGCCGCCAAGTAGGCGGGGGACGCGCAGAGCCAGCGCGGCACCGAGGCCAGCGGCCGCACCGTCATGCCCGGCTCCAGCACGTCGCGGTAGCGGATGCTGATGTCCACGTCCTCGCGCAGCACGTCCACCTGACGGTCCACCACCAGCAGTTCGAGCTGCACGCCCGGATGGCGCGCGATGAAGGCGGGCAGCATCGGCGCGAGCACGTGGCGGCCGAACGCCGACATGCAGGACACGCGCAGCCGGCCCTGCAGCTGGCCGTGCAGTTGCGACAGGTCGGACTGCGCCTGTTCCAGCTGCTCCAGCACGGGCGCCACGCGCGCCAGGTAGCGCTCGCCCGCTTCGGTGAGCGCCATGGACCGCGTGGTGCGCGTGAGCAGCCGCGTGCCCAGGTCGCGCTCCAGCCGCGCGATGTTCTGGCTCGCCGCCGCGGGCGTGATGCCCAGCTGCCGCGCGGCGGACGCGATGCTGCCGCCTTCCAGGGTTTTGACGAAGGTTTCGATGGCGCGCAGATTCGGCATGCGGAGTGATCGATTGAAATATCGGATTCGGTACTTTACCTATCGATTCCAGTAAGCCGGCCGGCACTACCGCTGTCCGGCGGCGCTCCGTACAGTGCAAACGCTCCGGCCGCGCTCCGCGCCGCCTTCCCTGCTGCCCCCGGCCCCGTGCCCCTGGACCCCGACCATGACGCCACCGCTTTCCGCTCCTCTTACCCCGAACACCCCGGCCCGCGCCCGCCGCAGGCTGCCGCGCCGGCTCGCGCCCGTCGTGTTCGCGTTCTACATGGCCGCGATCATGGCCACGCTGATGTGCTGCGTGATCGTGGGCGCCGCGAGCGGCTTCGGGCCGGGCTACCTGCAGCGCGTGTGGGCTGCCTACCTGATCGCGATGCCGGCCGCGTTCTGCAGCGTGATGCTGGTGCGCCCGGTGGTGGCGCGGCTGGTGGCGGCGACCGTGCATCCGTGATGCCTGCCCATCCAGAGGGCGGCGGACAGCGCTCTCCTCGCCGGATGCCGCCAGCCGCCTCACGCTATCTATTTAATAGCAAACTATTGAATGAATCCGGCGGCATGGAGGCCAAAACGTTCTGAATCCTTCCGCTCACCGCCCCGGCAAGGCACGCGCTTCAGCGCGGAGCGCCGAACAGGTACTGCGCCACGCCATCCGCGCCCCGCGCGACCTCGCAGCGCATGCCCCAGACGCGCTCCACCGCGGCCGGCGTGAGCACCTGCGCGGCTGCGCCCCAGGCCACGTCGCCGGGGCCGTCCGGGCCGCCGATCAGCAGCGCATCGTCGGCATAGCGCAGCGCCAGGTTCAGGTCGTGCAGCACGGCGATCACCCCCACGCCCGCGCCGTGCGCCCAGCGCCGCAGCAGTTGCATGGCCTGGTGCTGGTGGGCCAGGTCCAGCGCGGCGGTGGGTTCGTCCAGCAGCAGCCAGCGCGCGGCGCCGCCGGGGCGCGGCTCCCAGAGCTGCGCCAGGGAGCGCGCCAGGTGCGTGCGCGCCCGCTCGCCGCCCGAGAGGCTGGCCACGCCGCGGCCCGCGAGGTGCGCCACGCCGGTGGCCTGCAGCGCGGCATCGACGATGGCCGGCCCGTGGGCGCCGGGCGCCCGCCGGTGCGGATAGCGGCCCATCTCCACCACCTCGCGCACGGTGAAATCGAAGGCCACCGCGCTCTCCTGCGGCATGACGGCGCGGCGCAGCGCCAGCGCATCGGCCCGCCAGCGGGGCAGCGGCCGGCCGTCCAGCGCGATGCGGCCGGCCAGCGGCGGCCGCTCGCCTGCCAGCATCGAGAGCAGCGTGGATTTGCCCGCGCCGTTGGGCCCCACGATGGCGGCCACGCGGCCGGGGCGGAAGGCCGCCGTCACGACGGCCAGCGGCGCCCGACCCCGCGCGCCCACCGCCGCGCGCTCGCAGGCCAGCACGCCGGAATCGCTATCGCCCCCGGCGATGTCGGGGGACATGGCAGCACCGCTGCTCACACCCGCTCCCGGAACTGCCGCAGCATGGCCAGGAAGAGCGGCACGCCGATGAAGGCCGTGAGCACGCCCAGCGGCAGCTCCGCGGGCTGCACCAGCGTGCGCGCCGCCGCATCGGCCAGCACGACCAGGGCCGCGCCCAGCAGCGCGGCGCCCGGCAGCACGGCGCGGTGGTCCGGCCCTGCCACCAGCCGCACCCAGTGCGGCGCCACGAGGCCGATGAAACCGATGATGCCGGTGGAAGCCGTCACGGCCCCCACCGCCAGCGCGGCCGCCAGGATGCACAGCCGCTTGGTGCGCTCCACCGGCACGCCCAGCAGCACGGCCTGCGCCTCGCCCAGCGCGATGGCATTGAGCGCGCGCGCCTGCCGCAGTCCCACCCCGGCCGCCAGCCCCACCAGGGCGGCGACGGTGGCCACGGTGCTCCACCGCGCGCCGCCCAGGCTGCCCAGCAGCCAGAGCTGCACGTTGCGCAGCTGCTCGTCGGTGGAGATGAAGCTGAGGTAGCCCAGGCCGGCCATGGCCAGCGCGTTCACCGCCACGCCGGCCAGCAGCATCAGGGCCATGCGCGTCCCGCCGGCGCCCTGCGCCAGCAGGTAGACGAGCAGCGTCACCGCCAGCCCGCCGCCGAACGCGGCCGCCACCAGCGCGATGCTGCCCAGGCCGCGCGGCAGCGCCGGCCACCACAGGGCGCCCAGCACGATGGTGGCGCCGGCCGCCAGCGCCGCCCCGCTGCTCACGCCCACGAGCCCGGGATCGGCCAGCGGGTTGCGGAAGAGCCCCTGCATGAGCGCGCCCGCCAGCCCCAGGCCGGCCCCCGCCAGCAGGCCGAGCGCGAGGCGCGGCAGCCGGATGTGGAAGAACACGAGGTGCGCGGGCCCCGGGCCGTCCGCTGCGGGGCGCACCAGCTCGGCCAGCAGCGCGGGCCATTGCGCGGGCGCGATCGCATACGCACCGTGCGCGGCGCCGAAGACGAAGGCCGCCAGCACCAGCGCCGCGCCGAGCGACAGGGCCGCGCCCCGCCCCAGGCGCCGGGAGGGCCCGCCGGCGGCCGCGGCCGTGCGCGCCGTCATGCGGTGGTGTCTTGCATGCGGCGGTGCAGCTCCAGCACCGCGCCCGGCAACCGCGGGCCGAAGCCCAGCAGGTGGTTGGCATCCATCGCCACCAGGGCCTTGCGGCGGAAGGCCGGCGTCAGGGCCAGCTCGGGCCGGCGCCAGAAGGCAGCTTCGCCGCCCAGGGCTTCGATACCCTGCGTGGTGTTCAGCAGCACGTCGGGCGCGGCGCTGGCCAGCGCCTCGGCCGTGAGCGGGCGGTAGCCCTGGAAGGCCGCGGCAGCCGGATTCACCGCGCCCGCGAAGCGGATCAGCGCATCGGCCGCGGTGCCGCCGCCGGCCACCATCGGGCTGCCGGTGTGCGAGAGCAGGAAGAGCGCGCGCGGCCGGCGCGGCGCCGTGGCCACACGCTGGCGCGCGGCCTGCCAGTCGGCCTGCAGCCGCGCCAAGAGCGCCTGGGCCTCATGCTCGCGGCCCGCGACGCGGCCCACCAGCAGCAGCTTGCGCTCCACCTCCTCCCAGGTGTGGTCGGCCTGCACCAGTTCCACCGCCACGCCCGCGCCGCGCACCTGCGCCAGCACCACGGCGGGGCCGGCCTCCTGCGTGCCGATCACGCAGTCCGGCCGCAGCGAAAGCAGCCCCTCGGCCGAGAGCTGGCGCAGGTAGCCGACCTTGGGCGTCCTGAGCGCGGCCTCGGGATAGAGGCTGGTGGTGTCGGTGCCGACCAGCAACGCTTCGGCGCCGAGAGCGTAGACCATCTCGGTGAGCGCGCCACCGAGCGACACGATGCGGCGCGCCGCCTGCGCCGCCTGCGCGGACGCGGGGCCGGGCAATGCGGCCGCTGCCAGCAGCACGCCGCTGCGCAGCAACAGCGCGCGGCGGGAGGCATGCCAGGAGGTCGCCGTCATGGCGCGCGCAGCCCCGCCACCAGCGTGCGCCAACCGGGCAGCTCTTCCCGGCCGGGCTTGCGCTCGCCGAAGAACATCGCCATCACCTCGCCCTCCGCATCGAACACCTCCACCGAGGTGACCACGCCATCGGCCGTGGGCTTCTCGACGGCCCAGGTCTCGGCGATGCGGTCGGTGCGCAGGTGCAGGTTGAAGCCGGCATCCAGCACGTTGATCCAGCGGGCCGCCGGCGTCTCCAGCGGCTCCACGCGGAGCACCGGGCCGGTGTGGATCTGGATGCAGCCGGCATTGCCGACGAACACCATGATCGGCAGCCCGGTGGCCGCGGCGGCCTGCAGCAGCACTGCGGCGCCGTCGGGCGCGATGCGCCGCGCGAAGCGGCCCTCGGCCAGGCGCAGGCCCTGCTGCCGGGCCACGCCGAAGCGCGCGAGCAGGCCGAAGAAATCGTGCGTGTCCTGCAGACCGGCCCAGGCCTGCAGGAAGCCCTCCGCATCGATGGCGCCATCGGGCCGCGGCAGGGGCCGCGGCGGGCGCGGTCGGAAGACGTAGCCCGCGCTCGGCTGGGCGAAGCGCGCCGCCACGGCCTCGAACGCGGCGGCATCGCCGGCTTCGCGCAGGTAGACCTTGTGCATGGCATCGCCGTGCGCATCGAAGAACTGCAGGCTGCGCGCGGGCGGCTGCTGCGGGGTGCGGCCGGGCTCGGTGACGGCATAGGCCGCGTGCCAGTGCTGGAAGAAAAGGCGCAGGTCGATGTCCGGCCCGGGCGCGATCCCGATGCGGCCCTGCGGGCCGCTGGCCGAGACGTTGCGGTAGATGCCGGTCTTCTCGTGCACGGCGCCTTCGTTGCGGGTGAGCGCCATCAGCGGCCCGCAGGGTTCGAGCGCCTGCAGCATCTCCAGCCATGCGCCCTGCAGCGGCGTGGCCTTGAGCGGGTGCGTGTGCAGGCCCGCATGCGCGGCGATGGCGGCGCCCTCGGGCAGCCCCAGGTGCAGCGCCGCATCGCGGGCCCGGCGGCCGGCGGCACGCGCGGCGGCGAACTGCTCGCGCACCTGCGGCGCGGGCGGGCTGGCGGCCAGCACGGCGCTCACTGCAGCGCCTCCGGCGCGCTGTGCCAGAGGCGCCGCTGCAGCTCGGCCCTGCCGGGTGCCGCCGCGGCTTCGGCCCCGGGGCCCTCCGCCAGGCCCAGGCGCCGCGACCAGCGGTTCTGCAGGTTGCCCGCCATCGCGCGGAAATGCGGCGTCAGGCCGTCCATGCGTGCCAGGCTCTGCAGGTGGGCGGCGATCTTGCGGCCCATGGCCTCGCGGTCGCTGGCGCGTTCGCTGTGCGCATAGCCGGTCATGAGGGCCAGCGTGCCGGCCAGCAGGGCTTCGGCGCAGGGGAGACCGGGCTCGGCGTCCGCCGGGTGCAGCAGGGGGTTGTCGGAATCGCGCGAAGAATGGGACATGGCGTGGGGGGCCTCCAGGTGCTGGGTCAGAAGTCGGCGGTGAGCGCCACGCGGGCGTAGCGGCCGGGCTGGGTGTAGGCGTCGATGAACGCCGCGTTGGCGGCCAGGCCGCGCACGTCGGACCAGCGCCAGTACTTGCGGTCGGTCAGGTTGTAGATGCCGGCCGTGAGGCGCAGGTCCGGGCGGATGCGCCACTGGGCCGACAGGTCCAGCACCGTGGACGACGGCGTGAGGAACTGCGCGCTGCCATCGACGTCGCCGGCCTTCTTGGCGGCGCTATGCATGGCGTCCAGCCGCAGCATCCAGGCCGCCGTGTCGTAGCGCACGCCGGCCGAGAGGCGCTGCGGGTCGATCGAATTCACGGGCCGGCCGGTGGCCGTGTCCTTGCCCTGCGTGCGGCCGTAGGCGAAGGGCGTGCTGACGAGGCCGCCCGCGAAGCGGCCCCAGCGCACGTCGCCCTTCACCTCGAAGCCGCTGAGGCGGACCTTGCCGAGGTTGACCGACTGGAACACCAGCGGGTTGCCGGGCGCGCCCGTGCCGCTCACCTGCCGCAGGTCCTCGATGAAATCGCGGTAGCGGCCCGTGAAGGCGGCCACGTCGAGCGACGCGTCCTGCAGCCGCCCGCGCACGCCGACCTCGACGTTCTGGCTCTTCTCGGGCTTCAGGTTCGCGTTCGGAAGGGTGCGGTAGTTGCCCACCGGGTTCTCGAAGAAGGCGTTGATCTGCCCTGCATTGGGCGCGCGGAAGCCCGCCGCGTAGTTGCCGAAGACGCTCCACCGGTCGTCCACGCGGTAGAGCGCGCCCAGCTTGGGGCTGAGTTCGGTGCCCGAGAGCGAGACCACGGCGGCGTTGAAGCCCGCCTGGCGGGGCTGGATCCGGAAATGGTCCAGGCGCGCGCCGGGCGTGACGCTCCAGCGGCCCAGGGCGATCTCGTCCTGCAGGTAGAGCGCGGCGCTGCTCTCGGTGGTGTCGGGAAATCGCTTGAGCGGGAAGGTCTCGCCCACGGGCGGCGTCACGCCGGTCTGCAGGTTCTCGACCTGCGTGCGCGTGTAGTCGAGGCCGTAGGTGATCTTCTGCGACCAGCCGCCCTCCATGCGCAGCAGCTTGCCGGCCTGCAGGTTGGCCTGCCAGCTGCGCTCGCCGTAGGTGACGTCGCGCACGCGGTCGGCCGCCGTGTTGCGGTCTTCGGTGATGTATTCGCGCGACCGGGCGTCCTGGAAGCCCAGCACGGCCTTGAGTTCGTCGGCCACGGCCAGGTCCGGGCGCCATGCGCCTTCCCACGTGGCGCGCGTGCGCCGCATGTCGGTGGTGGACGCCGACTGCAGCACCGACGTGGCCGCGAGCGGCGGCTTCGAGCGCGCCGTCAGCAGTTCGTAATCGGCGCTCTTGTCCACGTGCTCCACGGTGAACACGTGGCGCTGGCCGCCGCCGGGGGTGACCACGCCCTTCATGAGCACGCCGTAGCTGTCGTGGCGCTCGGGATTGGGCCGCGTGCGGTCGGCATCGAGGGCGGCGTTGTCGCCGCGGTTGTCCAGCTCCCGGGCGCGCGACGCGTTCGCGCCGATCATCCACTGCACCGTGTCGCTCGCGCGGCCGGCCAGCGTGGCGCCCACGCGCTTGCCGTGGTCGTCGCCGTCGTAGCCCACGCTCGCGCGGCCGCCGAAAGCCTTGCCTTCGGGCAGGAACTGCGCCGGCTCGGCGGTGATGAAGTTCACCAGGCCGGCCATGCCGTCGGAGCCGTAGAGCGCGGAGGTCGCGCCGCGCACGACCTCGATGCGCTGCAGCAGCCCGGTATCGAGGTAGTCGCGGCCGAACGCATTGGCGCTGAAAACGTAGCTGCGCGGCAGGCGGATGCCGTCCACCAGCATGAGCACGCGGTTGCCGTCCAGGCCGCGGATGTTGAAGCCGGCGTTCTGGTCGCGGCCGGTCGAGCCGCTGGCGAGCGAGAAGCGCGAGGGCGAGCGCGCGACCGATACGTTGGGCAGCGATCGCGCGGCATCGCGGATGTCGGTGACCTGCCCTTCCTCCAGTTGGCGCGCATTCAGCACGTCAATGCTCATGGGCAGCTCGTCCGGGTCCTGCGCGGTGCGCGAGCCGCTGACGACGACTTCCTTCAGCGCGATCTGCACGGGCAGCTCGGCCAGCGCGGCTTCCGCAGCGGCACCGGCCGGATCCGCTGAAGGCGCCCTGGAGAGGGTCTGGGCCTGTGCGCCCACGGCCACGCAGGCCAGTACGGCAGAACGCGCCAACAGGTGGAGAGAGAATTGCGGGAAAGCGGAAACGTGCGCCACGGAAATGAGCCCTTGTGCCTGGACGAAAAGTTGAACGGCGCTGGCTCTGGTGCAACCGCGGGGAAGCGGGCGCGTGGCTTGCTGACGCGCAGTATATGAGAACAATTATCAATAACAAAAATCCGAAACACACCTTTTTGCCGAAAAAAGGAATGTGCGTGGCGGAATGCATTCGCCTCTTCGCTTGTCCGTCCCCCAGGCTGCCGGCCGAGCGACGCATGCCCTCCGCGGCGAGCGCCTGCCCCGACTGCGGGCCCATGGCCCGGGCATGTCGTTTGCCGTGAAGTGAAACCCCCATCGCCGCGGCTTGCGTCGCCCTGCTCTCAGCGAACATCCAAGACCATGAACCTTTCGACTTCCGCGCCCTTGGATCCGGAGGAGGACTCCAGCCTCCAGCGCAGCACATTGCCGTTTCCCGTGGTGGGGATCGGCGCCTCTGCCGGTGGATTGCAGGCTGTCGTGCGGCTGCTGGAGAGCCTGCCGGCCGAGCCCGGCATGGCTTTCGTGGTGGTGCTGCATCTGGCGCCCGGCAATCCGAGCACGGCCGATTCGATCCTCCAACGGTCAACACGCATGCCGGTCTGCCAGGTGGTCAGCGACATGTCCATACAGCCCAACCGCGTCTATGTGATACCGCCCAACCGTGCGATGTCGATGAACGACGGAGAGTTGCGCCTCGCGCAGCTGGATCGCCCGGCCACGCACCACATCACCGTCGACCACTTTTTCCGCAGCCTCGGCGAGGTCCACCAAGAGCGGGCGATCGCCATCGTGCTGTCGGGCGCCGGCGCCGACGGCGCGCAGGGCTTGCGCCGTGTGAAGGAGCGCGGCGGCGTCGCAATCGTACAGAGCCCTGCCGATGCCGAGTACGACTCGATGCCGCTCAATGCCATCGCCGCCGGCGTTGCTGACTTCGTACTGCCCGCAGCGGACATGGGCCAGCAATTGACGGACCTTTGGGCCAACGCGCGCCGCATCGAACTGCCCGTGGCCCCGGAAGACCTGCCAGCCCAGCTCCCTCCCACGGCCGATGCGGAAGACAAAGCCGAAGTGGCGCTGCAGGGCGTGATGCGGCTCCTGCGAGAACGCACGGGCCACGATTTCCTTCACTACAAACGTGCCACGCTGTTGCGGCGCATAGAGCGCCGCATGCAAGTCTCCCGCCAGCGGACACTGCCCGACTATGCAGCCTATCTGCAGACGCATGCGCAGGAGCCTGTATTGCTGCTGCAGGACATGCTCATCAGCGTCACGAATTTCTTCCGGGACCGGCTTGCTTTCGAGGCCCTTGAGCGCGTCCTCATCGAGGATCTCTTTGAAAACCGGGCCCCGACGGACCGCGTGCGGGCCTGGGTGGCGGGCTGCGCCACGGGCGAAGAGGCCTATTCGGTGGCGATGCTGCTGCTGGAGCATGCGAGCAATGCTGGCGCGTTGACCGGTGTCCAGGTCTTTGCGACCGACATCGACGAGAAAGCCCTGGCCATCGCCCGCAGCGGCATCTATGCCGACTCCATCGCCACGGACATCCCGCCCGTGCGGCTGCGGCAATTCTTCGAGCGTCAACCCGGGCAGTACGCCGTCAGCCGGCTGCTGCGTGAGCGCATCACTTTTTCGGTGCACAACCTGCTGCGCGATCCACCGTTCTCGCGCCTGGACCTGGTGTGCTGCCGCAATGTGCTCATCTACCTCGACCGCCCCGCCCAGCGGCAGCTCCTGGAGACCTTCCACTTTGCATTGAGGCCGGGCGGCTTGCTGTTCCTCGGCAGTGCCGAGACGGCCGATGCCGCGCCAGAACATTTCACCGTCATCGACAAGAAGCAACGCATCTACCGCGCCAGCGCTACAGCGCTTGAACGCCGGGTGCCCACCGCGCTCAGCAACGCGCTGACCCACTTGCATGTGCCGGAACCGGTGAATGTGCCGCTGCGCCGCCAGTTGCTTGAAGACATCCAGGCCCAGTTGAAAGCCGAGCAGGCCCCGCCGGCGGTGGTGGTGGACCACCAGTTGAAGGTCGTCTACCTGTCCGAGCAGGCCAATCGCTTCCTGCGACTGCATACCGGTGAGCTGTCCGCGCAACTTCTCCATCTCGTGATACCCGAACTGCGGCTGCCGTTGCGGGCTGCGATCGCCCACTGCCAGCAGATCGCCGACGTGGTGCACACCCGGCATGTGCGCCTGCACCGCGGCGACGATCCCGCCGTGGTCACCATGACCGTACGGCCCGTGACCCAGGTGCCCGGTGCGCAGGCGGCGCGGGGATGGCTGGTCGTGCTGTTCAGCGAGGAAGAAATGACGGCGGCCGAGGATGGCGGCGAACAAGAAGGGCTCGAAGGAAGAACGGACGATGAATTGCTCGAACTGCACCGCCAATTGAGCGCCGCCATCGGTGAATCCGACAGCTCCAGCGAAGCGCTGCGCGCATCCAACGAAGAACTGCAGGCGGTCAACGAGGAGTTGCGCTCCACCACCGAGGAACTCGAGACCAGCAAGGAGGAGTTGCAGTCGGTCAACGAGGAACTGACCACCGTCAACTACGACCTCAAAACACATCTGGAAGCCAGCGCCAAAGCCAACGACGATCTGCAGAACTTCATAGCGGCCAGCGAGATCGCCACCGTGTTCGTCGACAGCGCCATGCGCATCCAGCGGTTCACGCCACGCGCCGTCGGCATCTTCAATCTGCGCGAGAGCGACATCCACAGGTCGCTATTCGATCTTGCCCACCGGCTCGACTATCCACAAATGGAGTCGGACACGCGCGAAGTGTTCGAACTGCTGACCCCTATCGAGAGAGAGATCCGCAGCCACGACGCCGGGGGCTGGTTTCTCGCGCGGCTGCTGCCCTACAGGAGCAGCGAGGACCGCATCGAGGGGGTGGTTCTCAACTTCATCGACATAACCGACCGCCACAAGGCCGAGGAGACGGTGCGTCTGGGCGAAGAGCGGCTGCGACTGCTGTTCGACTCGAGCGTCGACTACGTCATCATCTTGCTTGACGGCCATGGTCAGATCACCCGTTGGAACAAGGGCGCGGAGCGCGCACTGGGCTACGCGGAAGCGGAAATGCTCGGCAAGCCGGCCGCCATCATCTTCACCCCGGAAGATCGGGCTGAGAACGCCGAGGAGGATGAAAGAAGCCGGGCACAGCGCGAAGGCCGCGCCGAGGACGAGCGCTGGCACCTGCGCAAGGATGGCACGCGCGTTTACTTCAGCGGGGTGCTCGTGCCGCTGGCCGGCAGCACCGAATTGGGGTTTGCCAAGATCGCGCGGGACATGACCCAGACCCGTCTGGCAGAGCAGCAGCGCGACGCACTGCTGGAATCCGAGCGGTCGCTGCGCGCACAGTTGCAGGAAGCCAATGCGATGAAGGACCAGTTCTTGGCCGTCATGTCGCACGAACTGAAGAACCCGCTCAACCTGATTTCCCTGGCCGCCCAACTGTTGGCGGCCAATCCCGAAACCCAGTCATCTGAAAACCTGCAGCGAATCGCCGGCACGATCCGCACGAGCGTGAAGAGCCAGATGCAACTCATCGACGATCTGCTGGACCTCTCGCGCATACAGACCGGCAAGCTGTCGTTGAACCTCGAATCCATGCTGTGCGACGACGTGGTGGCGCACATCATGGCCGCGGTGCGCCCCGAAGCGGAAACCCGCAACGTCGCGATGCAGATGCATGTCGAGCCGGGCGACTATCGCATGAAGGCGGATCCGGTGCGCATAGAGCAGATCGTCTGGAATCTGGTGGGCAATGCGATCAAGTTCACTCCGGCGGGCGGCTTGGTGCGCGTCCAGCTCCAATCGGAGCCGTCGTGCATCCGCCTGGAGGTGCAGGACACGGGACAGGGCATCGACGAAGCGTTCCTACCTTTCATGTTCGAGATGTTCCAGCAGGCCGATGCGCAAGCGACCGTCCGTGGCAAGGGCGGATTAGGCATTGGCCTGGCGATCGTGAAAAGCCTGACGGAAGCGCATGGCGGCCGCGTTTCCGTCGCGTCTCCAGGCTTGGGAAAAGGCTCAACCTTTACGGTCGTGCTGCCGCGCCAGAACACCGACCGCTCGCAACTCGGCATGCCCACAGCCGACGGGGCAACGCTGCAAAGCCTGCGGATCCTGCTGGTAGACGACGACCGCGACGTCCTGGACATGTTCGGAGCCATCCTGGAGGCCGCGGGCGCCATGGTCTGCTCGGCGGGCAGCGGAGAGGAAGCGCTGGAGCTGGCGACACGGCAGGCATTCGACCTGATCGTCTCGGACATCGGCATGCCAGGGATGGATGGATATACCCTGATAGCCTTGCTCAAGAAGGCCGGGGTCCGCGACGTTCCAGTCATCGCCGTGACGGGCTTTGCCCGGCCGGAAGATCGCGCCAAGGCCCTGGCCGCCGGCTTCAGCGAGCACATGGGCAAGCCACTGCAGTACGACACATTTCTGCAGGCAGTGGTCCGGCTGCTGCCCAGATCGTCGGACGCCGCGGGCGACGCCTGAGTCAGCACAGACCTTCAGCACAGGCCTATACGGCACATGCTCCACGCGCCGCCGCTCAGACAGTCGCGGCGGGCGTCACGCGGGTGCGCTGGTGCGGATCAGGTGGTCGAACGCGCCCAGCGCGGCCTTCGCGCCGTCGCCGGCCGCGATGATGATCTGCTTGTAGGGCACCGTCGTGCAGTCGCCGGCGGCGAACACGCCCGGCACGCTGGTGCGGCCATGCGAATCCACCACGATCTCGCCGAATCGCGACAGCTCCACCGTGCCGCGCAGCCAGTCGGTGTTGGGCAGCAGGCCGATCTGCACGAAGATGCCTTCCAGCGCGAGATGGCGCGCCTCGTCGTTGGTGCGGTCGGTGTAGCTGAGGCCGGTGACGCGGTTGCCGTCGCCCTTCACCTCCGTGGTCTGCGCGTTGAGGATCACGTCCACGTTCGGCAGGCTGCGCAGCTTGCGCTGCAGCACGGCATCGGCCTTCAGCTCGCCGGCATATTCCAGCACCGTGACGTGCGCCACCACGCCGGCCAGGTCGATCGCGGCCTCCACGCCGGAGTTGCCGCCGCCGATCACCGCCACGCGCTTGCCCTTGAAGAGCGGGCCATCGCAGTGCGGGCAGTACGTGACGCCCTTGGTGCGGTACTTGTCCTCGCCCGGCACGTTCATGTTGCGCCAGCGCGCGCCCGTGGAGACGATCACGGTGCGGGAGGAGAGCGTGCCGCCGTTTGCCAGCTCCACCTCGATCAGGCCGCCCTCGACCGCGGCGGGCCGCAGGGCCTTGGCGCGCTGCAGGTTCATGAGGTCCACCTCGTAGTCGCGCACATGCTGCTCCAGCGCGGCGGCGAACCTAGGGCCGTCGGTCTTGCTGACCGAGATGTAGTTCTCGATGTCCAGCGTGTCGTTCACCTGCCCGCCGAAGCGCTCGGCCGCCACACCCGTGCGGATGCCCTTGCGCGCGGCATACACGGCCGCCGCGGCACCGGCCGGGCCGCCGCCGACGATCAGCACATCGAACGATTCCTTGGCGGAGAGCTTGGCGGCTTCGCGCCGGGCCGAGCCGGTGTCGAGCCGGGCGACGATCTCTTCGACGGTCATGCGGCCGGAACCGAAGACCTGGCCGTTGAGGAAGACCATGGGCACGGCCATGATCTCGCGGTCGGTCACTTCCTGCTGGAAGGCGCCGCCTTCGATCACCGTGGTGCGGATCTTCGGATTGAGGATGGCCATGAGCGACATCGCCTGCACCACGTCCGGGCAGTTGTGGCAGGTCAGGCTCATGTAGACCTCGAAGTCGAAGTCGCCGTCGAGCGCCTGGATCTGCTCGATCACGTCCTGCTCCACTTTGGGCGGATGGCCACCGGTCCACAGCAGCGCCAGCACCAGCGAGGTGAATTCGTGGCCGAGCGGCAGGCCGGCGAAGCGCAGCTGGGTCTGCGTGCCCGCGCGCTGCAGCGTGAAGGACGGCTTGCGCGCATCGCTGCCGTCGGTGCGCAGCGTGATCTTGTCGCTGCGCAGGCTCTGGATGGTCTCCAGCAGTTCGCGCGTCTGCGCCGAGGTTTCGCTGCCGTCCAGGGACGCCACGATCTCGAACGACTGCGTCACGCGCTCCAGATAGGCGGAAAGTTGGGATTTGAGTTGATCGTCGAGCATGGCTTGGGGTCCTTTGCGATTCGAGTTATGGGTCCCGGAGGGCGAAAAAAAGCCGGACGGCATGGCGCGCACGCCATGCTGCTGTCCGGCCGCGGAGCGCCCGGGGGCGCTCGATGGATGCGAACGGTGGGCGCGGGCCGCTTTAGATCTTGCCGACCAGATCCAGCGAAGGCGTCAGCGTCTTGGCGCCTTCCTTCCACTTGGCAGGGCACACCTGGCCGGGGTTGGCGGCCGTGAATTGGGCGGCCTTCAGCTTGCGCAGGGTTTCCTGCACGTCGCGGGCGATTTCGTTGGAATGGATTTCCAGGGTCTTGATCACGCCGTCGGGGTTGACCACGAAGGTGCCGCGCAAGGCCAGGCCTTCTTCAGGAATGTGCACGCCGAAAGCGTTGGTCAGCTGGTGCGTGGGGTCGCCCACCAGCGGGAACTTGGCCTTGCCGACGGCGTCGGAGGTTTCGTGCCACACCTTGTGCGAGAAGTGCGTGTCGGTGGTCACGATGTAGACCTCGGCGCCGGCCTTCTGGAACTCGGCGTAGTTGTCGGCAGCGTCTTCGATTTCGGTCGGGCAGTTGAAGGTGAAGGCCGCGGGCATGAAAATCAGAACCGACCACTTGCCTTGCAGGCTGGCCTCGGTCACCTCGATGAATTCGCCCTTACCGTCACGGTTCACGAAAGCGGTGGTCTTGAAAGGCTGGACTTGCGTATTGATCAGGGACATTGCTGTTTCCTAGTTGGTGATTGCTGAATGACAAAACAGGAGTTTAGGGTCGTTCACCCGATGCATCCAATTAATTGATTCCATCAAATCGATTGGACAGACCTATGAACGACGGTGCCTGAAGCACCTGGGCGCGGGGCAATTGCCATACCCGGCGAGCGCGTCGATGAGAACACAACTCAGTGTCACACGCAGCCAGACCGCGTGCGTGGGGGCTTCGCCTTGCGGTGGGGGTCGGGCATCACGACAATCGCGCCCAATCCCACACCATTCCATTATTACGAGGAGAGCCCCATGCAAGGCGACGCCCAGGTCATTGCCCATCTGCAAGCCCAGCTCAAGAACGAGCTGACGGCCATCAACCAGTACTTTTTGCACTACCGCATGCTCAAGCACTGGGGTTTCGACCGCCTGGCAAAAAAGGAATATGAGGAGTCCATCGGCGAGATGAAGCATGCCGACCGCATCATGGACCGCATCTTCATGCTGGACGGCCTGCCCAACCTGCAGGACCTCGGCAAGCTCCAGGTGGGCGAAGACGTGCCGGAAATCCTCTCCTGCGACCTGCTCTCCGAGCGCGGCGCCCAGGCCACCATCAAGGAAGGCATCGCCCATTGCGAAACGGTGCGCGATTACGTGTCGCGCGATCTGCTGCAGGAGATCCTGGAAGACACGGAAGAGCACATCGACTTCCTCGAAACCCAGCTTGGCCTCGTGGAGCAGGTCGGCGTGCAGAACTACCTGCAGTCGCAGATGGGCGAAGCGGAGTAAGCGGAGTCAAGCACCGCAGCCGGTCGACGGCATCGGTATCGCACGGGCCTTCGGGCCCGTTTTTCATGGGCGCGTGCAGCAGGCACGCGCGTCGGGCGGAGATGCACGCAGGCTGCGCAAAGTTGCATGGCTTCCCAGAAATCTCCTGGAATTCCATGTTTGCAAATGAGAATACGTCTCAAGACAATTAGAATTCCTCGCATACAGCCCCAGCCAGCACGCGGAAACCCCGTCTCCCGGCAGCCAGAGGAGCCCGGTTTCGTTTTCGCCTGGAGTTACGCCGTTCATGTCCCGCCCTTCCCGCTCCGCCGCCCGGAGACCTGCGCCTGCGCGCGCCGCCCGCACGGGCGCCTTCTTTCTCAAGACGCCGCTGTGCTGGGGCGCATGCCTCTTGTCGTCCGTGCCGCTGGCGGGCTTGGCCCAACAGGAGGCGGCTCCGGCACTGGGTGAGGTGCAGGTGAATGCCGACCGCTCCGGCGAAGCAGCCACGCCGGCGCGCCGCGCGCAGGCGTCCTCGCGCCTGGGCCTGTCGGTTCTGGAGACGCCGCGCGCTGTGAGCGTGGTGGAGCGCGAGTTGCTCGACCAGCAGGGTGCCACGACCGAGCGCGACGTGCTGCGCAACGCCTCGGGCGTGGCTTCGCGCAGCGAGTATTACGGCTCATATTCGCAGTTCTCCGTGCGCGGGCTCTGGGCCAACAACACCTACAACTACCTGCGCGACGGTGCCAAGTTCATGCACTTGATCGATCCGCCGCTCTTCAACGTGGAGCGCGTGGAAGTGATCAAAGGCCCAGCCGCGCTGGAGTTCGGCCAGGTGGCTCCCGGCGGGCTGATCCACTACGTGAGCAAGCAGCCGCAGGCCGAGGCGCTGCGCTCCGTGCGCCTGGGTGCCGGCAGCCATGGCTGGCGCTCGGGCGAGTTCGACCTGACCGGCCCCCTGGATGCGGGCGGCACCCTGCTCTACCGCCTGACCGGCGGCGCGAGCCGGGGCGGCAGCGCCGTCGATGGCATCACGCCCGAAAAGCGCGGCCTGGCCGGCAGCCTGGAATGGCGCATTTCGCCGCAGACGCGCTGGCGGGTGCAGGCCGAGACCTTCCGGCTCGACACCACCTCGAACCCGGGGCTCGCGGTCCCGGTACCCACCGACCTGGGCAGTGCCGATGCGGTGCCCGACAGCCGCTTCTACGGCGAGCCATGGCTCACGTCCAAGGGCCAACTGCGCTTTTATTCCAGCGAACTCACGCACCGCTTCAACGATACGCTGGACGCGCGCCTCTACGTGTCGCGCAATGAAACCGACCGCGACATCCTGCTCACCACGCTCACGGGGGTCGCCGCGGGGCGGGTGGGACGCGGCTACTGGCTGGCGCCGGGGCAGAATTTCACATCCGACACGGTGCTGGCCGAACTGCGCGGCCGCTGGCAGACAGGCGCAGTGGAGCACCGCGTGCTGGCCGGCATCGACTGGCGCACGATGGAAAGCCGCTACGGCGCGAGCGGCACGGGCAGCCTGCCGAGCGTGGACCTCTGGCGCCCTGCCACCGGCGTCGCCACGCCCGTGGGCGCGGCGGGGGCAGCCGCCGTTGCCAGCGACACGCGCAATCCGGGCTTCTATCTGCAGGACCGCATGGCCTGGGGCCCCTGGGCCCTGACCGCAGGCCTGCGCCACGACCGCCTGAAGGACACCTACGCCCGGCCGGTGCTCGACGCCAGCAAGACCCAGCCTTCGTTCGCGCTGAGCTACGAGGCCACCCCCGGTACGATGCTCTACGCCAGCCATGCACGCTCGTTCCAGGCCAACGTCGGCACCTTGCTGGTGGGCAACGTGGCGGCGCCCCCTTCCGAAGGCAAGCAGCTCGAAGTGGGCGTGAAGCAGGAATGGCTGGACCGGCGCCTGCTCACCACCGTGGCGCTGTTCGACTTGGAGCTGACCAACAGCCCCGCCAACGATGCGGCCAACCCCGGCTATTCGGTGCTCACCGGGCGGCAACGCATCCGCGGCCTGGAACTGGAGGCACGGGGCCGGATCGCGCCCGGCTGGACGGTGACCGCGCAGGCGACCTTCATGGATCCCAAGGTGCTGGCCGATACCGTGGCGGGCGCCAACGTGGGCAACCGTGTAGCCCTGGCCACGAAGCGCACCGCATCGCTCTGGACGCAGTACCGCATCGCGGCGGTGCCCGGCCTGTGGGTGGGCGGAGGCTTCACGCACCAGGGCGACAAGTTCCTGGCCAACAACAACCGCTGGCGCCTGCCCGGCTACACCGTGGCCGACCTTGCGGTGGGCTACGAGATGGCGGGCGGCATGCGCCTGCAGGCCAACCTGAAGAATGCCGCCGACAAGCGCTACTACCTCGACGGCACCAGCAACGCCGCGGGCTTCACCTCGGCCACGCCCGGGGAACCACGCGCGCTGCAGGTCACGCTCGACTATGCGTTCTGAAGCCAGGGCCTGACGCCATGAAGCCCACCCGCCCCCTCTGGCGATACCGCCTCGCCATCGCCTCGCGCTCGCTGGCCGCCACGCTGGGCGGCTATGCGCTCGCTGCGGCGGGCGCGGCCGCGCTGGCGCTGGCTTTCGCGCTGGCCATGCCGCGTGTGGAAGCCGTGCTCACGGCCACCATGCTGTCGTGGCTGATCTACGCGGGCGCGGCCGGCTGGGCCTTCTACGCACGCACCGCCTGGTCGGCCTGGGCAGGCGTGCTCATTCCGGCGCTGGCGCTGGGGATGTGCGTGCTCGGGCCCCGATGGTGGGGAGGTGCGGCATGACCGATACCGCAGGCACGCCGCGCCAGGCGTCCGCCGCCGCCGCGCCGCCCGAACGCGAAGGCTTCCGCCAGGCGATGTCCTGGGTACACACCTGGGCCGGGCTGGTGCTGGGCTGGCTGCTGTTCGCCATCTTCGTCACCGGCACGCTGAGTTTCTTCAAGAGCGAATTCAACCTCTGGATGCGCCCGGAGATGCATGGCTTGCCCGCCGCCAGCGCCGACGTGGCCGAGCGTGCCCAGGCCGCGCTGCACCGCCATGCGCCGGGGGTGACGCAGTGGATCATGCGCCTGCCCGATGACCGCATGCCCGCCGCCACCGTGCTCTGGCGCGACAACGGCACCGGCCGATTCCAGACCCTGCTCATGAACCCTGTCACGGGGGAGAAGATCGAAGCCCGCGAGACGGCGGGCGGCGAATTCTTCTACCGCTTCCACTTCGAGCTGCGCACCGCGCACCAGGGGCGCTGGACGATCCAGGGGCGCTGGGTGGTCGGCGTCGCCACGGTGCTGATGTTCATCGCACTGCTCACGGGCGTGGTCACGCACCGGCGCATCTTCAAGGATTTCTTCACGTTCCGGCCTGGCAAGGGCGGGCAACGGGCCTGGCTGGATGCGCACAACGTCTCGGGCGTGCTCGTGCTGCCGTTCTACCTGGTCATCACCTTCAGCGGGCTGATGATCTTCCACGCGCTCTACATGCCCGCCGGCATCGCGGCCGCCTACCCCACGCCCAAGGGCACGGATTCGCAGGCCTACTTCGCGGAGATGCAAGGCGACGCGCCCGGCGCCCGCAGCGCGCGGCGCGGGCGCGGCACGGCAGCCGCAGAGCCGCTGCCGATCCTGGATCTGGGCGCGATGGTGGCAAGCGCGCACCGCACCTGGGGCGATGCCCGCATCGGCAACATCTCGGTGCGCCGCGACGACAGCGGCACGGTGGTGGAGATCACCCGGCACGACGGCGACCGCCTGCAGTACGGCCCGGCCCGCATGCGCTTCGACGGCGACACCGCCAGGCAACTGGCGCTCATCGATCCGCACACACCCGCCATCCAGACCTACGGAGTGCTCTACGGCCTGCACCTGGCGCGCTTTGCGGGCCCCGGCATGCGCTGGGTGCTGTTCGGTTTCGGCGTGATGGGCAGCCTGATGATCGCCTCCGGCCTAGTGCTGTGGTCCGTCAAGCGCCGTGCGCAGGCACAGCGCAAGGCGCCGAGTGCTCCGATGCCGTTCGGCGAGCGGCTGGTGGCCAGCCTGAATGTGGGCCTCATGGGCGGGCTGCCGCTGGCCGTCGCCGCGATCCTCGCAGCCAATCGCCTGCTGCCGGTGCCGGCTCCCGCCCGCCCCGATGCCGAGCTGGCCTGGTTCTTCGGCGCTTGGGGCCTGGGGCTTGTCGTGGGAATCCTGCGGCCCGACCGGCGCGGCTGGGCCCTGCTGCTCGGGGCGGCCGGTGCCCTGTTCCTGGCGCTGCCGGTGGTCAATGCCCTGACCACATCCACTCATTTGGGCGCAACCCTGCCTGCGGGGGACTGGGTGTGGGCCGGGATGGACCTGTCCTTCATTGCCGCGGGCGCCGTGTTCGCGCTGCTGGCCTGGCGCCTGCTGCGCCGCCGGCCCGCGGCGGCCGCGAAAGCATCGCGTGCGGCCCTGGCCTCCACCGGCACCTCCGGCACCACGCCGGTGCAAGGAGCCTGAACCATGCTCGAACTGTTGCTGTGCTTTGCCGGCTGGGCCGGCATCGCCCTCGGAATGGACCGCCACCACGAGGAAACCTGGGGTCGCGAAGGCCTGGCTCCGCGCTTGCGCGCGCTGCGGCGTGCGGGCTGGGCCGCGCTGACTTTCTCCCTGGCACTGGCGGTCTGGTGGCCCCGTGCCTCCAGCGTATCCCTGGCGGTGACCTGGTGGGCGATGGCGCTCTCCGTGGCTGCGCTGGGAGCCACCGCCGCGGCCACCTGGTGGCCCCGGCACCTGCCCCGGCTGGCGGCCGGAGCCCTGGGTCTCGCCGCGCTGTGGGCGGTCCTGGGCCCCCACGCCACGGGCTGAAACACGCCCGCGAAACCTCGCTTCCGCTTCCACCAGCCACATCCCCGCCCATCGCGGGGCTGAAGCCAGTTTTTTCCTGAGTCCACTGGTCTCCGGCACTGCCGGGGAGGAAAGACATCGCCATGCGTTCACCCTGCCCGCCCACGCCGGCCCGCACCGCCATTGCGGCAGCGGCCCTCGCTGCATGCCTGATTCCTGCGGGGAGCCGTGCGCAAGGCACCGCCGCCCTGCCGGAAATCCAGGTGTCGGGGGCGCAGGACACCGCTGCGACGGAGGGATCGGGCCAGTACGTCACGCGCGAGGTCAGCGTGGGCCGCATGGCGCAGTCCGTGCGCGAAACGCCGCAGTCCGTCAGCGTGGTGACGCGCCAGCAACTGGAGGACCGCAACCTCACGAAGGTGGAGGATGCGCTCAAGCAGGTGACCGGCATCACCGTGACGCGTTTCGACGGAGCAGGCAACTACAACACCTTCCAGTCGCGAGGGTTCGACCTGGGCTCCATCCAGCTGGACGGGGTGGCCATCCCCCAGGGCAACTACAGCACGCTGGACACCGCGATGTACGACCGCATCGAAGTGCTGCGCGGTCCCGCCGGGTTGCTGCAAGGCGCGAGCGAGCCCGGAGGCACCGTCAACCTCGTGCGCAAGCGCGCACAGGCCCGGACGGCCATCGGCGTGGACGCAGCGGCAGGCTCGTTCGGCCTGCGGCGCGGTGTGGCCGACCTGACAGGAGCCCTCAACGCGGAGGGCACGCTGCGCGCGCGCGTGGTCGCCGTCGCAGAGGACCGCGACAGCCATGTGGACACCCTGTTCAACGACAAGCGCATGGGCTACGGCACGATCGAGTGGGACCTCGCGCCGGGCACCACGCTTTCCGTGGGCGGTGCACGCCAGCGCGTACGCGCCTCCATCGACCAGGGACTGCCGGCCTATGCCGATGGCCGGCTGCCCGACCTGCCCCGCTCCGCCTTCGGCGGGCTGGCGACCAACCGGCAGGATCTCGAAACCACCGATCTGTTCGCGGAACTGGAACACCGGCTTGCAGGCGGTGGACGGGTAAGGCTCTCGGTGCGCGACGTGGCCCGGGAGGCGTTCTACAGCGCAGCGCGCCCCGACAGCGCCCTTGCCGCCAACGGCAGCTTCACGATGCAGACGGTGGACGGCCTGACCCGCGTGTCGACGCGCAGCTATGACCTGTACACCGAGACACCATTCGCACTGGCCGGGCGCACCCACCGCATGCTGCTCGGCCTCTCGCGCACCGAGAACCGGAGCTACGAAGGCAACTTCGGATACGGGCCCCGCTCCACGGCCCATCTGCTGCGCCCCGACTACAGCCGCCCCTACCCCACCATCGCGCTGCCCGGCTACAGCGGCATCACAGACCGCCGGGAGGATGCGCTGTACGGGCAGCTGCAGTGGCAGTGGGCCGATGCGCTGCGGCTGCTCGCCGGAGGGCGATTGTCGTGGGCCGACGCCACGACGCGCAGCACCTCCACCGGCACGGTCACCGCGCGCTCGGCCCCGGGCCGTCAGTTCATTCCCACGGTGTCCGCGCTCTACGACTTCCAGCCGAACCTGACCGCGTATGCGAGCTACGCCGAGACTTTCGTCGTGCAGAGCGAGCGCGACGCGGCGGGCGCGCTGCTCGACCCGCGCACGGGGCGGCAGGTGGAATTCGGCGTGAAGGGGGAATTTCTTCAGAGGCGCCTGCAGGCGCACGCCGCCATCTTCCGCATCCTGGACAGCGATCGCGCCATGGCCGACCCGGTGGTCCAAGGCGCATCGATCTCCGGCGGCAAGGTTCGCGCGCAAGGCTTCGAGCTGGAAGCAAGCGGGCAGGCAGCCCCCGGCTGGGACGTGGTGGCCGGATATGCCTACAACGACACCGAATACCTGCGCGCCCCGTTGGCCCAGCAGGGCCTGGCGTTCAGCACCGTGACCCCGCGGCACAGCGTGAACCTGTTCACGCGCTACGCGTTCACCCACCCTGCCCTGCGCGGCTGGAGCGTGGGAGGGGGCGCCTCCTACCGCAGCGCGTTCTATGCGCGCAGCGGAGCACTGGCGATCGCCTCGGGCGGCTACACGCTGCTCAATGCCCAGATTGGCTACCAGATCAACGACCAGCTCGCGCTGGCCCTGTCGGTGGACAACCTGACCGACAAAACCTATTACGAAAAGGTCTCCGGCATTTCCCGGCAGAACTTCTACGGCGAGCCGCGCCGCGTCACCGTGGCGCTGAAGGCGCGCTACTGACCTTCCGGCCGGCTGCCGCCCTTTTGCCCTGCTTTCTTTCCCTTCCATCCACCCATTTTTCAGGAGTCTTCGATGCCGTCTTCCATCCGCCCCTGGGCCATCGCCCTCTTCGCCGCCAGCAGCGCCATCGGCACGTCCCATGCCCACCAGGTCTGGATCGAGGCCAGCGGCAACCAGGCACGCCTGCAGTTCGGCGAGTACGCCGACAACCTCATCGAGAAGTCGCCGGGCGCACTCGACAAGTTCCAGGGCGTGCCGGTGCTTCAGGCGCAGAAGTCCGGCGCTGCCGCGGCCCGTGTGGAAGGCCAGCGCACGGCCACGGCATTCACCTATGCGTTGCCGAACGCTGCCGAGACACTGTTCGCCGAAGCCACCTATCCCGTGATCGACCGCAGCAAGGGCAGCCAGCCCGCGTTGCTCTGGCGTCCGGCGGCGCGCTGGGTGCCCGGACTGGCGCAGGCGGTCGCAGCCACCGCCCCGCTGGACGTGGTGCCGACCGGCCGCGCGGGCGAACTGCGCGTGGTGTTCAACGGCCAGCCTCTGCCCAAGGCCCAGGTGACGCTGGTCGCTCCTTCCGGCTGGGCACGCGAAGCCACGACGGGTGCCGACGGCACGGTGCAGTTCGCCCTGCCCTGGAAGGGCCAGTACGTTGCCGAAGTCAAGCATGCCGACAAGACGCCCGGCGAGCGTGCCGGCGAGAAATTTGGCGAAACGAGCTATCTCACGACGCTCACCTTTGCCCAGGCCGATGGCGCAGAGTCGCCGGCCCTGCCGGCCGCGCCCACACGCTGACGCACTCCGTGCGCCGGCCCGCCGCACCGTGAGGGTGCGGCTTCCCGCGGCCTGAGAGGCCACGAGGGCCCGGCTGCACCCACGCCCCATTCCGCCATGTTCCCGGCGGCGATCGACGCATCGCCGCGGGAGGCCCTCTTCTGGATCGCCATGACGCAATTCACGCAATTCACACATGCCCAGCGCCCACCCGCGCACCCACGGTTGCTTCCCGCCGCTCTGGCCGCCGCCTTCACCGGCCTGTGCGCCCTGGGCGCCACGGGCTCCCTGCAGGCGCAGGAACTCCCAGCAGCCAGCAGCACGCCACCGGCCGAAGCCACCCTCGCGCCTGTCACGGTGAACGCGGGCACGCAGCAGGAAAACCCCACGGGTCCGGTGTCCGGCTTCGTGGCCCGCCGTGCGCTGTCGGCGTCCAAGACCGACACGCCGCTCATCGAGACGCCGCAGGCCATCAGTGTGATCACACGCGACCAGATGGAGGCACAAGGGGTCCAGACGCTGCGCCAGGTGACTTCCTACACGGCGGGCGCGGTTTCGAATTACTTCGACAGCCGCAGCGACACCTTCAAGGCCCGCGGTGGCGATGTGACGCAGTACCTCGATGGACTGGTGCGGTTCACCGGCTACTGGAACGACGCACGCCCCGACCCCTACACGCTCGAACGCGTTGAATTCCTGCGGGGGCCTTCCTCGGTGCTCTATGGCCAGGGCAGCGTCGGCGGCGTGCTGAACCTGACCACCAAGCGCCCACAGGCCGAACGCCAGCGCGAAATCCAGGTCCAGCTGGGCAACCATGCGCGCAAGCAGGTGGCCGCCGACCTCACCGGTCCGCTCGATACCGAAGGCCAGTGGCTCTACCGCCTCGTTGCCGTGGGGCGCGACAGCGACACCCAGGTGAACCACGTCGGCGACGACCGCAAGCTCATCGCCCCCTCGCTCACCTGGCGGCCCAATGCCGGTACGTCGCTCACATTGCAAGCGCATTACCAAAAGGACGAGAGCGGATCGCTCATCGGCTTCTTTCCATGGCAGGGCACGCAGTTGCCCAATGCGTACGGACAGATACCCACGAGCACCTTCATCAGCGAGCCTGGCTGGGACCGCTATGACTCCGAAAGCCGATCCGTCGGCTACCAGTTCAGCCACCAGCTGAACCCCGCGTGGACCGTCCGCCAGAACCTGCGCCGCAGCCTCGGAGAAGTGGATTACCGCACGCTCTACACGAGCTTTGCAGCCAACCGGGCCACGGGCCGGCCGGCACGGCCGGTGTTCGAAACCGACAACCGATCCGTCGTGCGGGATGCCAGCTGGACCATGGGCGAATCGCGCCTGACCCTGCTGGACACGCAGTTCGAAGGCAAATTGCAATGGGGTGCCGCAGAGCACACCGTGCTCACGGGACTGGACGCACAACGCAGCTTCTGGGGCCAGAAGAACTGGCGGGCACTGGCCCCCGCCATCAATGTCTACGCGCCCGTGTACGGCAACTTCACCGTGCCCACCGCATCGCAGCTCGTCGCTCAGCCCGGCGTGCGCCAGCGCCAGCTCGGCGTCTACGCGCAGGACCAGGTTCGCTGGGGTGCCTGGACGGCCACCTTCGGCCTGCGCCACGATAACGCACGCAGCGATACCGACGGCCGCCCGGCCGCCGCAGCCGACGACAAGGCCTGGACCAAGCGTGCTGGCGCGACCTACCAGATGGAAGGCGGATGGGCGCCTTATCTGGGCTATTCCGAATCGTTCCAGCCGTTGGGCGGCGCCGATGTCCATGGCACGCCGTTCAAGCCCCAGCGCGGCGAGCAGTGGGAGGCCGGCGTGAAATGGCAGCCTCCGGGCCGCGGCCTCAGCGGCTTCGTCGCGGTCTACCAATTGCGCGAGAAGAACCGCAAGACCACCGACCCGACCAATCCGCTCAACAGCGTGCAGATCGGCGAGACCAAGACACGCGGCCTGGAGGCGGAACTCACCGCCAGCCTGGCGCGCACCTGGGATGCGACCCTGGCGTACGCCTACACCGACGCGGTGATCTCGCGCAGCAACACGGGCGACCAGGGCCTGCCCGTGGCCAGTGTTCCGAAGCACACGGCTTCCGCATGGCTGTCGCACCGCTTCGGCTCCGCAGGCCGCGGCGGCTGGACCGTAGGAGGCGGCCTGCGCTATACCGGCTCGCAGTGGAGCGGCTCTTCCGCCATCACCACGCCGTCGGCCACCATCGCCGATGCCATGGTGGCCTACGATGCGGGGGATTGGCGGCTTGCCTTCAACGTGGTCAACCTGACCGACAAGGTCCAGATCACGCAATGCCTGGCAAGGGGCGATTGCTTCTATGGACAGCGCCGGACCTACACGCTCACGTCCACCTACAGGTTCTGAGGAAGCCGGAGCGCAAGCGCAGCAGGCAGTGGCCTCCGGGCCACTGCCCACCCATCAGCCCAGCCATGCCTTGGCCAACGCGCCATAGAGCGGTATGCCCAGCACCAGGTTGAAGGGAAAGGTGATACCCAGCGACAGCCCCACGTAGATGGCGGGGCGCGCTTCCGGCATCGCATGCCGCAGCACCGCCGGCACGGCGATGTACGAGGCACTGGCACCCAGGACGGCCAGCAGGGTGGCCTCCGGCACGGCCAGTCCCGCCAGCTTCGCCAGTGCCAGGGCCAGCACGCCGTTCATGACCGGACCGGCGACCGCGAAAAGGCACAGCAGCGGCCGCGTCCCCTTGAGGCTGCCCAGGCTGCGCGCGGTCAGCAGACCCATGTCCAGCAGGAAGAAGGCCAGCAGCCCCTTGAACAGATCCACCGTGAACGGGTGCATCGCCTGCTCGCCCTTCTCGCCGGTGACGACCCCGACCAGCAGCGCCCCGAGGAGCAGTACGGCACCGCCATCGGTGAAGGCCTCGCGCAGTACCTGCCCGACGCGCGGTCCGTCGAATGCCGCGTCACCACGGGCCAGTACGGCGGCCCCTCCGGCAGGCACGACCGCAGAGGCCGGAGCCCGAAGCCAGTGCCCCAGCACCACCGCCAGCACGATGGCGGGTGACTCCATCAGCGCCATCGCCGCCGCCATGTAGCCGCCCGCAGGCGTGCCCTGCTGTTCCAGCACGTGGCTGGCCGTCACGAAGGTGACGGCACTGACGCTGCCATAGGTGGCCGCCACGGCGGCCGCATCGAACGGCGGCAGCAGGCGCTTCAGTACGCACCAGGCCAGGGCCGGCACGATCAGGGCGAGCAACAGCGCGCAGGCCAGTGCGGACGACACCTGCACAGTCCACCCCGACTGCGCCAAGGCAAAGCCGCCCTTGAGGCCGAGCGCCATCAGCAGATAGAGAGAGAGGAAACGCGAAAACGGAGCAGGCACTTCCAGGTTGGAGCGCAGGAGCCCGGCCGCCAGGCCGAGCACGAAGAACAGGATCGCAGGATCGAGAAGGTGGTTCATGGGCCGCATGCTAGGGCTGCACGACAATATTGAAAAATCGATCTTGTCGATTTCATCCATCGATTTATCTCTATGCATGCAACTTTCAGACAGCTGCAGTTGATGCTGGCGCTTGCCGAGACCGGCTCGGTGACCGGAGCAGCGCGCCAGTGCCACGTCACGCAGCCCACGGCCTCCATGCAACTCAAGGAGTTGTCCGATGCGATCGGGCTGCCGCTCTACGAAAGGGTCGGCAAGCGCCTGCACCTGACCCAGGCAGGCGAGGCAGCCGCAGGCACCGCACGCGCGATCGCGGCGGAATGGGAGACGCTGGAGCAGCGCGTGGCTGCGCTCAAGGGCGTCAGCCAGGGCCGCCTGCGGCTGGCGGTGGCCAGCACCGCCAAGTACTTCATCCCGCGCATGCTCGGCCGGTTCTGTGCCGAGCACCCGGGCGTGGATGTCGCGTTGCAGGTGCTCAACCGGGACGGCGTGGTCCAGCGCCTGCTGGCGAACGAAGACGATCTCTACATCCTGTCGGTCCCCCCACGCGGCGTTCCACACGACCGGCAGGTCCTGCTGAGCAATCCGCTGGTGGTCATCGCAGCGATCGGCCATCCGCTGGCTGCGCGCCGGCGTGTGCGCCTGGAGCATCTGCACAAGGAACCGTTCATCCTGCGCGAGACGGGCTCCGGTACGCGGCTTGCCATCGACGAGCATTTCAAGGCCCTCGGCTTTGCGCCGCGCGTCCGTCTGGAACTGGGCAGCAACGAAGCCATCAAGCAATCGGTGGCTGCGCGCATGGGACTGGGCCTGGTGTCGCGGCATGCGTTGGCCGCCGACCCGGCCGCTGAAGGCATCACGATCCTGCGTGTGGAGCGGATGCCCATCCCCTCCTCCTGGTACGTGCTCTGGCCCCAGGGAAAACGCTTTTCGCCCATTGCAGAAACGTTCCTGCAGCAGTTGTTGCAGCAGGCCCGCGGGTGGGAAGTGCATTCATAGCAGCATCCGTGGCCACGCCATGCAGAGCCCACGCCCGGCCAGCGCGGTACAGGACCGGCTCAGCGGCAGGGTCCAGCGCCCGGCGGCCGTCGCATCAGTCCGGCAACACCCAGGCACTCAATTCTTCGGCCTGCTCAAGGCATTGCTCGTGGTGGCTCGCGCCATGGGTCCAGCGTCCCACGAAAAGCAGCGGCGGAACGGCTGCACACGGCACACGCCCCTCACCCTCCTGCCAGCCTTCGACAAAGGCTTCGTTCAGAGCCTGGATTTCCACCCTGGCCCGCGCCGGCGCATCGAGCACATGCCGGCGGAATGCGTTCCAGGCCTTGTCTTCGAGCCCGGCAGGGCCCGGCGGGACCGGTGCGGCGTCGGCATCTGCCGGCGTCTCGCTCGCCAAGGGCGAAGGAGGCGTTCCCGGCAGGCCGGCAGACCGGTAATGCAAATCCGCCAACGGATCGGTGCGCAAGACATCGTCCCGGCCATCCTGCGCGCCCTCTCGGGTGCACGAGAAGGACCATGGGCCCGGCCGATCCACCACCGGCTGCCAATCGACCCCGCAGAGGGGCCAGGCAGCCGTCGGGCCCCCCGCCGCGTCGGCGCCGGAGCTTCGATCGGATGCGCCCCGCACCCCGTTCACGCTTTCGAGGATGTCGCCCACCCGCACGCCAAAGGCAGCCGTCGCGCTGTCGAAGGCCAGCGCACGCAATGCATCGCCTGCGGAAGTGGTCATCACACAGAGATCGAACAGCCGGGCGCGGCCGTTCTGCTGGACTTCGACCACATCGCTCATCACCCGCACCTGGGCACGCCCGCCCGTGCGCGGCGCCACGGCAACCCGGCTGTCCGAACGCGATGCAAGATGCCCAGCCAACGTCTCGGCCCACTTGCGTGCGCCTTCGTCGGCTGCCCCACTGTCGCTGCAGGCCAGCCCCCCCTCCTGCAGACGAAGGTATTCGAGCACCAACCGCAAAGGAGTCGCTGCAGGACCGTCAGGGTCGCAGAAAGGCTGGGCAGCAATGCGAGGGTAATAAGACCGGTCCCGGACCTGCACGAGGGAGTCGGCCAAGCCGGGATCCCTCCAGTCGATGGCCATACCCAGCGTCCGTGCGGCCGCGCCGAGCATGGCCTCCGGATCGCTCAGGCAGTCTTCGAAGAAGTGCCCGCAGCTGTATTCGAGCCCGGTAGCGCGCAGCTCCAGCGCCGCCTGCTGTACGGCACTGACGAGCAGCGCATGCGCGTCCTGCTCGCCGCCCGCTTCAGCGGCGTCCCGGGCCGGCGCAGCCATGCGCACGGCCCTGGAAGCCGGCGCTACCAGCGTACGCCGCGTTTCGTAGAGATGGATATCCAGCCCGGCGCCCAGACGGCGTGCGCGCTGCATGAGGTGATAAGCCGACGCGAGGCCCGAAAGCCCCCCGCCCACGATGGCCACGTGCAGAACATCGTCTGCATCGCCGTGGTTTGACATGTTCGTCGCCTTCTTCCGTTGCGATGGCTGTGAATGTGCATGCACAGCCGGTGGTAATCAAGATGGCCCCGTTCCGACAGTCTGAATAGATCCGGCTGACGGAACGATGACCGGGAATTCCCCAAAGAAAGCGAATCCATGGGTCTTCCGCTTTACGGATCATCGGCCCGATAGGATTCAATGCAGCCGCCGCCTGCGAAACGGTCACCGTGGCGGCGAATTACCGTGACTTTCACAGACGTGCAAATGGGAAGGAACGTTCATCGCTCCGCCCCATGACCTGGATCAAGGTCTTGTGGGATGGCCTGCTGGCCGCTGCATCGAATAAAGGCGCACAGGCCGGTCCTCCTGAGAAAACCCGCCGAGAACCGCCGCCCCCAGTTTCTATACGGATGCCCCGGCGCCTTTTGCGAAATAGATATTGGCGGCCGAGCGAAAAAGCAGAAAGACGATGATCGCAAAAATCACCGCGCCCGGAATCAGCGCCAGTTTGACAGGCGAAGTGAAGAGCCCGATCGACAGGCCGATGCTGCCCCACACGGCGTACAGGAGACGCCCCCAGGCCAGCCCCTTCAGGATGGCCAGCGCGCACACGATCTGCAAGCCCAGCCCGCCATAGGACAGCACGTACTGCACGGGCACGGGCACGGGCAATAGGCTTTGCTCCATCAGGGCCGCCGTTTCGGGATTGCCGTGCGAAGCCACGGACATTGCCAGAGCCAAAGCGGCAGAAATCAAAAGGAACCACGCGGCGACGGTCACGGACCTCGGACGGATGGATTTCATGGACAACTCCCCCCTCATCACGAATATTTTTCTGACAGGAAAGGATTATGGCGAAGGGCTGGGGCGTGGCGGAGCAGGCCGTGCCCGGATCTGAGCGCTGCCGCACGCCATCGCACACCATGCGGCTGCCGCCGGATTTGACCGACTCCTCTGGGATAGCAAGACCATGGCCGGAGACTTCTATCCACCGATGCGCGAGGGCAAGCGTAGCCGCCTGCCCCGCGCAGAGGTATTACACGTTCGTGATCGATACCGCTCGGGTATTGAGGTGGGCCTCGATGGCTTCCGGGCCGCCTTCGGAGCCATAGCCCGAGTCCTTGAGTCCACCAAAAGGCAGTTCGGCCGACGGCGATGCCGGTTGGTTGATCCACAGCATCCCGACCTCCAGCCGCTGCGAAAGCAGATGGGCGTATTTCAGCGAACGCGTGAAGGCATAGCCGGCCAAGCCATAAGGCAACCGGTTCGCCTCGGCGATGGCATCCTCGATCTTCTCGAAACCGCGCACCGCGGCCACGGGACCGAAGGGCTCTTCGTTGAAGATGCGGGCCGACACCGGAACATCGTTCAGCACGGTGGGCTGGAAGAAATTGCCGTCGCCGCCGATGCGCTCGCCGCCAGCAGCCACTTCCGCGCCCTGCTGCACCGCGTCCTCCAGCAACTCGGCCATGGCAGTGATCCGGCGCGGATTGGCCAGCGGCCCCATCTGCGTTCCGTCGGTCAGGCCGTCGCCCACCTTCAGGCTCTGCGCGTGGCGCGCCAGCGCGGCCACGAAGTCCTTGCGAATGCTCTCGTGCACCAGGAAGCGCGTGGGCGAGATACAGACCTGACCGGCATTGCGGAACTTCGCGCCGCCTGCCGCCTTGATGGCGAGCTCCACATCCGCGTCCTCGGCCACGATGACGGGGGCATGGCCACCGAGTTCCATGGTGACACGCTTCATGTGCTGGCCCGCGAGCGCCGCGAGCTGCTTGCCGACGGGCGTGGAGCCCGTGAAAGTCACCTTGCGGATGATCGGATGCGGGATGAGGTAGCCGGAGATCTCGGCAGGATTGCCGTAGACCAGGCCCACGGTGCCCGCCGGCACGCCGGCATCGGCAAACGCCCGGATCAGCTCGGCAGGACTTGCGGGTGTTTCTTCCGGGGCCTTCACGAGGATCGAGCAACCGGAAGCCAGCGCCGCAGCCAGCTTGCGCACCACCTGGTTGATGGGGAAGTTCCAGGGCGTGAAGGCCGCCACCGGGCCCACCGGGTCCTTGAGCACCAGTTGCCGCACCGCGAGACTGCCACGCGCTGGCACGATGCGGCCGTAGATGCGCTGGCCTTCATCGGCGAACCATTCGATGATGTCGGCGGCCGCATTGGCCTCGACCTTCGCCTCGGCCAGGGGCTTGCCCTGCTCCTGGGTGAGGATGCGCGCGATCGTATCGGCACGCTCGCGCATGAGTGCAGCGGCGCGGCGCATGGTGCGGGCCCGCTCCACGGCGGGAATGTCGCGCCAGGCCTCAAAGCCCTTCTGGGCGGCTTCCAGGGCGCGGTCCAGGTCGGCCTTGCCGGCTTGGGCCACCCGTCCGATTTCCTTGCCCGTGGCCGGGTTGTGCACGGCAATGGTCTTGCCGTCGGCAGCATCCTGCCATTCACCGGCGATGAAAAGGCGTGTGCTCGGATACGTCATGCAAAGTGCTCCTGCGTTAGCTGAGATGGGAGGGTGAAAGGGGAATGGAAGAGAAACAGCGGGACCGGAGTGGCCCGGTGCCTGTGGCCGCGCGGATCCCCGGACCGGGCGCGGCAGCCAAGGGGCACTATAGGCCGGTTGGCGCGACAGTGCTGTCACCAGGGCGTTTACCGCAACGCATGTTTCCCATGTTGCGGGCTTTTTCAGCAGCGCAGAGCCATGGCTTCACCCGCCCGTGCTTGTCGGTGCCCCCTCACCCCAGCCCCCGCCAAGCGCCCGGATCAGCCCCACGGTGGCCGTGTACTGGGCCGTGCGCACCTGCAGGGCCTGCCGGCGGTTGCGCAGTTCGCTGCGCCGCGCATCGAGCAATTCCAGCTGGCTCACGAAACCATTGCGGTAGCGCGCATCGGAGAGCTGTGTCGCACGCGCGGCCGAATCCACGGCCCGGCCCTGCGCATCGGCCTGCGCCGAGAGCAGGCGCAGTGCGCCCAACTGGTCCTCCACCTCGCGGAAGGCGCCGAGCACCTGGCCCCGATGCGCTGCCAACGCCTCGTCGAGGCGGGCACGGGCGCCTTCCTCCTGCGCCGCGCGGCGACCGCCGTCAAAAATGGGCAGCGAGAGCAAAGCCCCCACGCTCCACGCACGCGCCGACCACTGGAACAGATCTCCCAGCTCGGGAGAGGCATAGCCTCCGCTGCCGGTGAGCGTGATGGCCGGAAACCAGGCGGCCTGCGCGACACCCACTCGCGCCTGCGCCGCCAGCACGGCGGCCTGGGCCGCGGACACATCGGGCCGGCGTGCCAGGACCGTCCCCGGCACCCCCGCCGGTATCACGGGCAGCGCGGCTTCGCTGGCCGCAGGCTGCACGGAGAATCCACTGGCCACTTCCCCGGCCAGCACGGCCAGCGCGTTCTGCAGCAAGACCTGCTGGCGCTCCAAGGCCAGAGCTTCCGACTCGGTGGCAGCCACCTCGGTCTGGACGCGCGCCACATCGAGTTCCGCCACATCCCCCGCCTGGTAGCGCCGCTGGGTCAGCCGGAGCGTATCTCGGTAGGCGGCAAGGCTCTCGTCCACCAGTGCCCGCTCGCTCTGCACGGAGCGCAACTGGAGGTAAGTCTGGGCCACGTCGGCTTGCACCAGCAGGCGCGTGCTTTGCAGCAGTGCCGCCCGCGCGTCGGCGTCCAGCCGGGCCGCATCGCTCGCGCGGGCGAGGCGACCGAACAGATCCAGTTCATACGAGAGATTCAGACCCGCCGTTCCGAGCGTGGCGGGTGCGCTGCCCCCCGTGGTGCCGGCACCGGCCTGGCGTGCCACGCCGGTGCTGGCGCCGACCTGGGGTGAACGGTCGGCGTTGGCGGACCGCAGCAGAGCCCGCGCCTGCGCCAAACGCGCTGCGGCCTGGGCCACATCGGTGTTGGCCTCGCCAGCGCGCTCGACCAATGCACTCAGCACAGGGTCTCCAAAGGCCAGCCACCAGGCGCCGCGCGCCTGGGCTTCCGCAGGCAACGCGGTGGTCCAGGGCACAGCGCCTGCGGGGGCCTGCGCGAATGCCGAAGGCACGGCCACACCCGCGTGGGGGTCGGGAGGCGACATCGGCGTGCCCATGCAGCCGGCCAGGGCCAGGGCTGCCACCAGGGGTGCGAGCCTCGGAAGGCGCGCGGAAGACTTCATCCAGGAGGAGTTCATGGCTGTTGTATTTCCTTGTTCACGAAGCGCGTTCATTCGTGGGCCCCGCGGGGCGCCGCCAGCACGGGATGGGCACCTGCGCCCGGCCCCGCCTCTGCAAGGGGTGCGGTGTGCCCGCCATGGTGCTGCAGGGGCCGGTTGCCGGCCAGCCGGCGCAGCACCACGTAGAACACCGGCGTGAGGAACAGGCCGAACGCCGTGACGCCGATCATTCCTGCGAAGACCGCCACGCCCATTGCGCTGCGCATCTCCGACCCCGCGCCCGTCGACAGCACCAGAGGCAGCACGCCCATCACGAAAGCCAGGGAGGTCATAAGGATGGGCCGCAAACGCAACCGGCTGGCCTCGATGGCAGCCTGCACAGGGGTGCGCCCGGCGAATTCGAGTTCGCGCGCGAACTCCACGATCAGGATGGCATTCTTTGCAGACAGCCCCACCAGCACGATGAGCCCGATCTGCGTGAACACGTTGTTGTCGCCGCCGGACATCCACACGCCTGCCATCGCAGCCAGCAGGCCCATCGGCACGATGAGGATGATCGCGATCGGCAGCGTCAGGCTCTCGTACTGCGCGGCCAGCACCAGGAACACCAGCAGGATCGCGATGGGGAACACCAGCACCGCAGAATTTCCCGCCAGGATCTCCTGGTAGGTCAGCTCCGTCCATTCGAATCCAATGCCCTGCGGCAGCGTCTCAGCGGCAACGCGTTCGATGGCGGCCTGCGCCTGCCCCGATGAGAAGCCGGGCGCGGGCCCGCCGTTCACGTCGGCGGACAGGAACCCGTTGTAGCGCATGGCACGCTCCGGGCCGAAGCTGGGTTCGACCTTCATCAGCGCCGACAACGGCACCATCTCGCCCGAGGCCGATCGCACCTTGAGCAGCCCCACGTCCTCGGGCCGGGCACGGTAGGCCGCGTCGGCCTGCACGCGCACGCTGTAGGTCCGGCCGAACTGGTTGAAGTCGTTGGCGTACAGGCTTCCCAGGTAGATCTGCAGGGTCTCGAAAATGTCCGTCACCGGCACGCCGAGCTGGCGCGCCTTGGTGCGGTCGATGTGGGCATAGAGCTGCGGCACGTTCACTTGCCAACTCGTGAAAAGGCCCGCCAACTCGGGCGTCTGGTAGGCCTTCGCCATGAATGCCTTCATGGCCGCGTCCATGGCTTCGTAGCCGAGCGAAGCCCGGTCCTCGATCTGCAGCTTGAAACCACCCGTCGTCCCCAATCCCGCAACGGGCGGTGGCGGGAACATCGCGATGAAGGCATCCTGGATGCTGCCGAAGGCCTGGTTCAACTGTCCCGCGACCGCACCGCCGCTCTGGTCCGCGCGCTTGCGCTCGGCGAACGGCTTCAACGTGACGAACACGATGCCTGCGTTGGAGCTGTTGGTGAAGCCGTTGATGGACAGCCCCGGGAAGGCGATGGCGTCTTCGACGTTCGGGTTCTTTTTCACGATGTCGCCCATGCGGCGGATCACATCCTCGGTGCGGTCCAGCGTGGCACCGTCCGGCAGCTGGGCAAAGCCCACCAGGTATTGCTTGTCCTGCGCAGGCACGAAACCACCCGGCACGGCCTTGAACAGTCCCCACGTGGCGCCCACGAGCACCAGGTACACCGCCAGCATCAGCGCCTTGCGGCCGATCACACGGCGCACGCCGCCGCTGTAGGCATCCGATCCCCTGTGGAAGACCGCGTTGAAACGGCGGAAGAACCCGCCCAGCACCCGGTCCATGCCGCGCGTGAGCGCATCCTTGGGCTCATGGTGGCCCTTGAGAAGCAGCGCGCTGAGCGCCGGCGAAAGCGTGAGCGAATTGATGGCCGAGATCACCGTGGAGATCGCGATGGTCACCGCGAACTGGCGGTAGAACTGCCCGGTGAGTCCGCTGATGAAGGCCAGCGGCACGAACACGGCCACCAGCACGAGAGCGATGGCGATGATGGGTCCGGAGACCTCGCGCATCGCGTGGTAGGTGGCCTCGCGCGGGGTGAGACCGGCCTCGATGTTGCGTTCCACGTTCTCCACCACCACGATGGCGTCGTCCACCACGATGCCGATGGCCAGCACCAGGCCGAAGAGCGACAGCGCATTGATCGAGAAGCCCAGCAGGTGCAGCACGGCGAACGTGCCCACCACGGACACCGGCACGGCCAGCAGCGGAATGATGGAAGCGCGCCAGGTCTGCAGGAACAGGATCACCACGACCACCACCAGCGCAATGGCCTCCAGCAGCGTCTGCACCACCGACTTGATGGAGGCGCGCACGAATTGCGTCGGGTCATAGGCGATGCGGAACTCCACACCTTCCGGCATGTGTTTCTGCAGCTCTTCCATGGTGGCGCGCACGTTCGAAGAAATGTCGAGCGCGTTCGATCCCGGGGCCTGGAAAATCCCCATGCCCACCGCCGGATCGTTGTTGAGCAGCGAGCGAAGCGAATAGTCCGCGGCACCCAGTTCCAGGCGCGCGACATCGCGCAGGCGCGTCACCGCACCATCGCTGCCGGCCTTGACGATGATGTCGCCGAACTCTTCTTCGGTCGCAAGACGGCCTTGCGCGTTGATCGACAGCTGCATGTCCACGCCGGGCAGTCCCGGAGATGCGCCGACCACACCGGCCGCGGCCTGCACGTTCTGGCCGCGGATGGCGGCCACCACGTCGCTGGCCGACAGCCCGCGCTGTGCCACCTTCTGCGGATCGAGCCAGGCACGCATGGAATAGTCGCCCCCCCCGAAGATCTGCACCTGCCCCACGCCCTGGATGCGGGCGAGCCGGTCTTTCACATTGAGTACGGCGTAGTTGCGCAGGTAATCGATGCCGTAACGGCCATTGGGCGACACCATGTGCACCACCATGGTCAGGTCGGGCGCGCTCTTGACGGTCGTCACGCCCAGGCGGCGCACTTCTTCCGGCAGGCGCGGCTCGGCCTGGGAGACGCGGTTCTGCACGAGCTGCTGCGCCTTGTCCGGATCCGTGCCCAGCTTGAAGGTGACGGTCAGGGTCATCACGCCGTCCGTCGTGGCCTGGCTGCCCATGTAGAGCATGCCTTCCACGCCGTTGATGGATTCCTCCAGTGGCGTGGCCACCGTTTCGGCGATCACCTTGGGGTTGGCCCCCGGATAGGTGGCGCGCACCACCACGGAGGGCGGTGCCACCTCGGGATATTCCGAAATGGGCAGCACGCGCATGGCGATGAGCCCGGCCAGGAAAATGATCACCGACAGCACCCCGGCGAAGATGGGGCGGTCGATGAAGAAGCGGGAGAGATTCATGGCGTTATGTCTTTCTCTGCGGAACAGGGCCCTGTGCTCAGGCCGCCGGCTGGCGCGCTGCGGCACGTGCCTGGGCGCCCTCGCCGGCCAACTCGGCCTTGGTGGCCATCGGCACGTCCTGCGGCGCGACCTGCATGCCCGGGCGCACCCGCTGCAGACCATTGACGACCACGCGGTCGCCTGCCTTCAGGCCAGCCGTGACCACGCGCAGCCCGTTGACCGGCGCGCCCAGCTGCACTTCCCGGTACTCGGCCTGGTTGCCAGCGCCCACCACCAGCACGAATTTCTTGCTCTGGTCGGTCCCAACTGCGCGCTCGTTGACCAGAATGGCCTGCGTACTGCGGGGCTGCGCCATGCGGATGCGTGCGAATTGCCCGGGAATGAGCGCCCCATCCGCGTTGTCGAACACGGCGCGCACACGCACCGTGCCGCTTCGGGCATCCACCTGGTTGTCGATGAGTTGAAGGTGCCCGGCATGGGGCGTGCCGCCGCTCGTTCCGGTGCCCATCTGCACGTCGATGCTCTCGATCAGGGCACGTGCGCTCTTGCCGGAGCGCAGGCCCTCCAGCGCCCGCGTCACCACCTGTTCGTCGGTATCGAAGCTCGCGTAGATCGGGCTCACCGAGACCAGAGTGGTCAGCACCGGGGCACCTGCGCCGGAGGCCACGAGATTGCCCTGCGTGACTTCGATGCGGCCCACGCGGCCGGCCACCGGGGCACGCACCTGCGTATAGCCCAGGTTGAGGCGCGCCGTCTGCAGTGCGGCCTGGGCCGCGCGCAGGTTGGCATCGGCCTCGCGCTGGGCGTTCACGCGTTCATCGCGCTCGCGCTGGGCAATGGCCCGCTCGTCCCAGAGGCGTGCGGAGCGCTCCATCTCGCTGCGCGTGTACGACTGTCGGGCCTGCGCCGCGACCACCTGTGCCTCGGCCCGGTCCACTTCGGCCGCATACGGCGCCGGATCCACGGTGAAAAGCAACTCGCCCTGCTTCACGAGAGCCCCTTCCCGGAAATGCACGGACTGGACCGCTCCGGCCACGCGCGGACGGACCTCCACGCGCTGCACGGCCTCCAGCCGGCCCGAAAACTCGTCCCAGAGCGTGATCTCCTGCTGCACTACCGCGGCCACGGAAACGGGCACCGCCGGGGGCGCTGCGTTCGCGGCGGGCGACTCGGCATGCGAGCTGGACAAGCCAAACACGGCGCCGGCGGTGGCGACAAGCGCCCCCGCAGCACCCGCAGCGGTCCACCAGCGGCGCGTGGGCGAAAAAAGGGATGGCTTCGTTGATGGCATGGCAGATCCTCCGGGTCTTGGGAAACAGATTCAGTGAACAAAAAAACGGTCAATGGCCGGCTTCGGGCAAAGCCATGCCCCTCCAGCGTTCTGGCTGGGAAAAAATCGATCAGATGGGCGCCGTGCTGCTGCAGCGGCGAATGTCATTTACCGGTCCGCCGGGCACACCCCAGCCACCGCCGAAGCCACCGCACCGGCCCGCAGGCCGGAGGGCATCAGGTCTCGTGCAAAGTCATCGCGGCACCGGACATCGGGCCGCATCGCGGAAGAACTGGCGGAAGCGCTCCCGCGCCTCGTCCGCACAGGGGCACGGCTGGAGGCCGGGTTCCAGCAACGCATCCGGCCAGCGCTCTGCCTTGCGCAGCACATGCAGATCCACGGCAAGGCCGGCGGCCTTGAGCCGCGCCGCATAGGCCAGCGTTTCGTCGTGCATCGGATCGGTATCGCCCACCAGCAACAGCGTGGCCGGCAGGCCCGCCAGGCGCTGCGCCGTACCCGGCACGGCATACGGGTGCTCGGCATCGCGCGCACAGCGCAGGAACTTCTCCCAGCCTTCGGCCCATCGGCACGTCGCGCCGTCGAAGCTCGCCGCGCGCAGCGACGGAGTACCCGCGCAAGGATCGAGCATGGGCGACACCAGGATCTGCCCCGCCAGCGGCGGATGGGACTGGTCGCGCGCCATGAGGCAGACACCCGCGGCAAGATTGCCCCCCGCCTCTTCCCCCGCCACGTACACCGGCGCGCCCGCACCTGCGAGCCGCGTGCGGTACCGATAGACCCACTGCAGGACGGCATACCCGGTTTCGAGCGGCTGCGGGAACGGATGCTCCGGCGAGAGCGGATAGGCCACCGACACCACCAGGGCCCCCGCCTCCTGCAGCAGCCCCGCGATGGTGCATCCGGTGTCGAGATCTCCCGACACGAACGCGCCTCCGTGGAAATGCACGACCAGCGGCGACGCCTCGCCGGCCTTCTTGCGGCCGTACATGCGCACGGCGACGTCCTGTCCCGGCGCCACCGCAATGGTGGATTCGGAACGGGCGCCGGCACGGGATGAAGGGGTTGGGGTGGTGGTGGGCATGGGGATCGACCGGGAGATACCGGTGCAGCAAATGTAGATGCGCAGGTTGCGACGATAAACCAGCCCCGGCGGGCCGCACTGTTTCCAAACCCCGAACAATCCACCCCTTGCAGCGTGTGAGAATTCACCGGCCCGACCAGGACCCAAAGAAGGACCGCCATGGACCAGATCCAGGCCATGCGCATCTATGCGCGGGTGGTGGAAGCCGGCACGTTCACGCGCGCAGCCGATTCCCTGCAGTTGCCCAAAGCCACCGTGACCAAGCACATCCAGGCGCTGGAAGCGCGCCTGCGCGTGCGCCTGCTCAACCGCACCACGCGCCGCGTCACCGTGACCCCCGACGGCGCGGCCTACTACGACCGCGCGGTGCGGCTGCTGGCCGACTTCGACGACATCGAGGCCAGCATGACGCATGCACGCGCCACCCCCAGCGGCCGCCTGCGTGTGGACGTGGGCACCGCCATGGCCCGGCTGCTCATCATCCCGAACCTCGAGGAATTCCAGTCCCGCTATCCGGACATCCAGCTCGACCTGGGCGTGAGCGACCGCATCGTCGACCTGCTGAGCGACAACGTGGACTGCGTGATCCGCGGCGGCGAACTGACCGACCAGTCCCTCGTCGCGCGCCGCATCGGCATGCTGGACTTCATCACCGTCGCCTCGCCCGCCTACCTCGCGCGCCACGGCACGCCGAGCGATCCGCTGGAGCTGGAGCGCAGCCACAAGAACGTCATCTACTTCTCGCCGCGCACCTCGCGCCGCTACCCGCTCGAATTCCACCGGGACGGCGAATCCATAGAAATCGGCGGACCGTCGCAGTTGTCGGTGAATGAGAGCAATGCCTATCTGGCCGCCTTGCTGGCCGGGCGCGGCGTGGGCCAGGTCACCACGCTGCAGGCCCACGGCCACCTGGAGCGCGGTGAGCTGGTGCGGCTGCTTCCGGAGTGGTCGCACCCGCTCCTGCCGGTCTACGTGGTGTACCCGCCCAACCGGCACCTGAGCGCCAAGGTGCGCGCGTTCGTCGACTGGGCCGCAGAACTGTTCGCCCGGGAGCGCCACCTCCAGGGTTGAGCCCCGGGCGGAAGCGATTGCACACGCCCGCGCACGGCGGGCCTATGCTCGGCACTTATGACCGCCTCACCTCCCCCCTCCCCCAACCCACCCAAGCCGGACCAGCCACCGCCGGCGGCAGTCCGACCCGCACCCGCCCCGGCACAACCCCGCAACCCGCTGCACGGCGTCACCCTGGAAGCCATCGTGGTCGCGCTGCAGGAGCACTACGGCTGGAACGGCCTGGCCGAGCGCGCGCCCATGCGCTGCTTCCAGAGCGACCCCAGCGTCGCCTCCAGCCTGAAATTCCTGCGCAAGACGCCATGGGCGCGAGAAAAGGTGGAAAGCCTCTACCTCTTCATGCTGCGGGAGCAGCGGCGACAGGGCGGCGGCCGCTGAAGCGGGCGGCCGCGGCGCCCACGGGCTTGCTTGCGCCGGCGGCGCGCTGCCTGAAAGCCCCACGCGCCGGGCTCAGCCTGTGCCCGCCCAGCGGTATCCCACGCCCTGGGCGGACCGTTTCGTCGCATCCCGATGGGCGCGGCGCGGTGCGCGCCGCACAGTGGAGGCACGGAAGGCATGGCGCCTCCCGGCCACCACCGAAGGATCCCGCACCATGCCGCACTCCACCCACCCCGATACCCACCCCCAAGCCCTGCGCCTGGCACGCTTCGGCGCCTGCGCCGCGCTGGCACTGATGGCTCTCGCCGCCGTACCTGCGCAAGCGGCCGATGCCCCCGCCCTGGCGGCGGACACGGTCGCGGCGGCCCCCGCAAGCGTGGCCCCGCCGCCTGCGCAGGCCGGACGAACGCGCGCCGAAGTGGTTGCCGAACTGGCCTGCGCGCGGGCTTCCGGCGAGCAGCAGGCCCTGGTGCTGGAAGGCTATGGTTTCATGGGCGGACACGCCATCGACCGCAGCGTGCCCGAGTGCGCGACCCGGAGCACCGCCGTCGCCGGCAGCGGCGCGGCGCGCTGAGCCGTGCTGGCCGCGCTGCATGCGCGGCACCGCGCGACCGGCGGGGTCAGGCCCGCACCGGCACCAGGAAGTCGCGGCTGATGCCCGCGCCCAGGTGGCTCACCCGGTCGAGGAACTGCGTGAGGTATGCATGCAGGCCCGTCGCAAGGATCTCGTCGATGCGGCCATAGCGCAGGTCGGCCAGCAGCCGGCCGGCCTTGCGCTGCGTTTCGGACGACTGGTCGTTGGCCACCACGGCCAGGTTGTCGGCCACCTCGCGCAGGCTGGCGTGCAGCGAGCGCGGCATGTCGGCACGCAGGATCAGCAGGTCCGCCACGCGCTCGGGCGTGATGACGTCGCGGTACACCTTGCGGTACACCTCGAAGGCCGACACGCTGCGCAGGATCGCGCTCCAGTGATAGAAGTCGAACTCCTGCGGCGCGGCGCGGCCCCGCTCGCGCAGGGAGCCATGGAAGTCGCTCTGCACCGCGTGGAACTTCACGTCCAGCAGGCGCGCCGTGTTGTCGGAGCGTTCCAGGAACGTGCCCAGCCGCAGGAAGTGGAAGGCCTCGTCCTGCAGCATCGTGCCCAGGGTCACGCCGCGCGACAGGTGCGAGCGGTGCTTCACCCATTCGAAGAAGGCGCCCGGGTCGCGCTCGAACTCGCGGCCCTGCAGCTGGCGGTGCAGCTCCAGCCAGGTCTGGTTCTGCGTTTCCCAGACCTCGGTGGTCAGCGCGCCGCGCACGGCACGCGCGTTCTCGCGCGCGGCCCGCAGGCACGAGAGGATCGACGACGGGTTGTTGCCGTCGCGCACCATGAACTCCAGCACCCCTTCGCGCGTGACCTCGCCGTGGCGCTCGGTGTAGGCCGGGATCAGCTCGCTGATCGACAGCAGCCCCAGCCAGCTCTCCTGCGCCACGTCGGCCGACTGCGGCAGCAGCGAGGTCTCGTAGCTCACGTTGAGCATCCGGGCGGTGTTTTCTGCCCGCTCGGTGTAGCGGGACATCCAGAACAAATGATCGGCAGTACGGCTCAGCATGCGTCCTCCCCGGGCAGAAAACCCCGCACGCGCTGCGCGCGCAGGCCGTGTTTTTGCGAAAGCGCGCCTGCGGCACGCTTTTCTGCCCGCTCGGTGTAGCGGGACATCCAGAACAAATGATCGGCAGTGCGACTCAGCATGCGTCCTCCCCGGGCAGAAAACCCCGCACGCGCTGCGCGCGCAGGCCGTGTTTTTGCGAAAGCGCGCCTGCGGCACGCTTTTCCGCCCGCTCGGTGGTGCGGGACATCCAGAACAAATGATCGGCAGTGCGACTCAGCATCTCATTTCCCTCCCATCGTCTGCGACAGCGCCCCGGACCCGGGAGCGCCCAGGGACTGCGACATCCCGCCCAGCGATTGCGCCTGCGATGGCGCATGCACGCCGCCGCTCGAACCGTCGTGGTCGCCCAGCACCCAGGTGTCCTTGGTGCCGCCGCCCTGCGACGAGTTGACGACCAGCGAGCCTTCCTTGAGCGCCACGCGCGTGAGGCCGCCGGCCACCATCTGCACCTTCTGGCCCGAGAGCACGAAGGGCCGCAGGTCGATGTGGCGCGGGGCGATGCCCGATTCCACATAGGTCGGGCAGCTCGACAGGGACAGCGTGGGCTGCGCGATATAGCCCGCGGGGTTGGCCAGCAGCGCGGCGCGGAATTCCTCGATCTCGGCCCGGGTGGCGGCGGGGCCGATGAGCATGCCGTAGCCGCCCGCGCCGTGCACCTCCTTCACCACCAGCTCGTGCAGGTGGTCCAGCACGTACTTCAGGTCGTCGGCCTTGCGGCACATCCACGTCGGCACGTTGGCGAGGATGGGCTCTTCGCCCAGGTAGAAGCGGATCATCTCCGGCACGTAGGGGTAGACCGACTTGTCGTCCGCGATGCCCGTTCCCACGGCGTTGCAGATCGCCACGTTGCCCGCGCGGTAGGCCGCCATGAGGCCCGCGCAGCCCAGCGTGGACGTGGGCCGGAAGACCTGCGGGTCGAGGAAATCGTCGTCCACGCGGCGGTAGATCACGTCCACGCGCTGCAGGCCGCGCGTGGTGCGCATGTAGACGAAGTTGTCCTTGACGACCAGATCCTGCCCCTCGACCAGCTCCACGCCCATCTGCTGCGCGAGGAAGGCGTGCTCGAAGTACGCGCTGTTGTACATGCCGGGCGTGAGCACCACCACCGAAGGCTCGGCCGCGCCGGCCGGCGCGCTGGCGCGCAGCGTGTCCAGCAGCAGGTCGGGGTAGTGGGCCACGGGCGCCACGCGGTGGCTGCGGAACAGCTCGGGGAAGAGCCGCATCATCATCTTGCGGTTCTCCAGCATGTACGACACGCCAGAGGGCACGCGCAGGTTGTCCTCCAGCACGTAGTAGATGCCGTTGCCCTGGCCGTCCGGGGCGCGCACGATGTCGATGCCGGCGATGTGCGCGTACACATCGCGCGGGACGTCCACGCCCACCATGTCGGGCCGGAACTGCGCATTGCCCACGATGAGGTCGGAAGGCACGATGCCCGCGCGCAGGATCTCCTGCCCGTGGTAGATGTCGTGGATGAAGCGGTTGAGCGCCGTCACGCGCTGCACCAGGCCCTGCTGCATGCGTGCCCACTCGTGGGCGGGGATCACGCGGGGGATCAGGTCGAAGGGGATGAGCCGCTCGGTGCCCGCCCCGTCCTCGTCCTTGGCGCCGTACACCGCGAAGGTGATGCCCACGCGCCGGAAGATCATCTCGGCCTCGGCGCGGCGCGCCTGCATCATCTCGGCCGGCTGCTGCGCCAGCCATTGGGCATAGCGCTCGTAATGGGGGCGCACATCGCTGCCATCGAAAGGCAGCATCTCGTACATCTCGTCGAACTTCTGCATCAGTGGTGCCTCCTGCAGGCAGCATAGCAAGTTGCAAGCCTGCTCAGCGGCAGACTGCAGCTCGCGCGTGCAGGACGGCGCCGGATGCTGCGGTCAGCGCGTCTCGGCCGCCGGCGGGGGCGCGTGGTGCCAGTAGCGCCGCGCGGCCTCGCGCTCGCAGCGCCAATGCAGCGGCCGCGCCGATTGCCACTGCATCGCGCCGCACGATGCCGAATCCACCACCTGCGCGCCGCGCACCGCGTAGCGGCCGACCACCTCCGGCGCGGGGTGGCCGAAGCGGTTGCGGTAGCCGGCCTGCACCACGGCGGTGCGCGGCCGGATGGCGTCGAGGAAGGCATCGCTCGACGAGGTCTTGCTGCCATGGTGCGGCACCAGCAGCACGTCGGCCGGCGCCATGCCGCCCGCGGCCAGCACGGCCTCCTGCGCCCGCTCGATGTCGCCCACCAGCAGCGCGGAGGGGCCGTCGCCATCCCCCCTGCCATCGGCCCCGCCCTCCTGTCCCGCGGCATGGCGCCCATCCGCCACCGGCGCGGCCGTCACGCGCAGCACGCAGCTCAAGGTGTTGGGCTTCACCGCGCGCGGACCGGCGGGCGCGGCACCCGCTGGCGCCCGCGTGGCCGGATCGAACGCCCCCGGCGGCGGATGCAGCACCTCGAAGCGCACGCCGTCCCAGGTCCACCGCTGGCCCGCCGCGCAGCGGGTGATGGCGCGCGCGCCCTGCGCCTCCAGCGGATGGCCCGGCTCCAGCGAACCCCAGAGCTGCGCGCCCGGGTGCGCCGCCAGCACCGCCTGCGCGCCGCCCGTGTGGTCGCTGTCGCGGTGGCTCAGCACCAGCCGGTCCAGCCGCTCGCCACGGGCCCGCAGCAGCGGCACCAGCACGCGGTCGCCCGCATCGCTGTCGGGGCCGTAGCGCGGCCCGGCGTCGTACAGCAGCGCGTGGCCGGCCGTGCGCACCAGCACGGCCTGGCCCTGGCCCACGTCGGGCGCCAGCAGTTCGAACTGCCCCGGCGCGGGGCGCACCGGCTGCCACCAGAGCACGGGCAGCAGCAGCGGCAAGCCCTGCAGCCGCAGGCCCCAGGGCAAGCGCGCCACCAGCAGCGTGCCGCCCGCCACCCCGGCCACGCCCGCCCAGAGCGGCGCGGCCGGCAGCGCCAGCGTGGCCCACTCCCAGCCCGCCATCCATTGCAGCAGCGCCGCGAAGGGCGCCAGGCACGCGGCGGCCGCCGTCCACAGCGGCGCCCACAGCACGCCCAGCAGCGCCAGCGGCGTGACCACCAGCGTCATCCACGGAATCGCCACCAGGTTGGCCGCCAGCCCCACCACCGACACCTGCCCGAACAGCAGCAGCGTGAGCGGCGTCAGCGCCAGCGTGACCACCCACTGCTCCCGCAGCAATGCCCACGCCCGGGACTTCAAGCCAAACAGGCCGGATGCCGCCGATTCCATTGAATAGTTTGCTATCGAATTTGAAGCAAACAGCACCGCCACCGCCACGAAGCTGAGCCAGAACCCGGCCTGCAGCAACGCCCACGGATCGGCCGCCACCACCGCCGCGCAGGCCAGCAGCCACACCTGGGGCCACGGCCACCGCCGGCCCGACAGCCGCAGCAGCCCCACCACCGCCAGCATGCCCACGGTGCGCTGCGCGGGCACGCCCCAGCCGCTGAACAGCGCATAGGCCGCCGCCAGCAGCACCCCGCCCGCCAGCGCCGCCGAAGGCGCCGGCACCGCCAGGCACAGGCGCGGAGAGCGCCGCCACAGCCACCCCACCGCCCCGGCCGCGACCCAGGCGAACAGCGTGATGTGCAGCCCGGAAATGCTCACCAGGTGCGCCACCCCGGTCGCGCGGAACACATCCCAATCGGCCCGGTCGATCATGCGCTGGTCGCCCGTCACCAGCGCCGCCACCACGCCCGCCGTGCGCAGCCGCGCGGCGCCCTCGGGATCGCCGCGCCCCGCCACCCCCTCGGGCGCCAGCCGCGCCAGGATCGCATCGCGCACCCGCTGCCGCGCCTGCTCCACCGGATGCCGCCACCAGGGCGCGGCCTGCAGCAGCGCGGGCGGCGCATCGCGCGCGCCGGCCCGCACGTAGCCGGTGGCCTGCACGCCCTGCTCCCACAGCCACAGCTCCGCATCGAAACCGCCCGGATTGCGCAGGCCGTGCGGCGCCTTGAGGCGCACCGTGAATGACCAGCGCTCGCCCGCGCGCACGGCCGGCAAGGGGGCGGCCGCCGCGTCGCCCAGCCAGGCCGTGCGGGCTTCCGCAGAGGCAGCCGCCGCCGTGGGCTCGCCCTGGCCGCCCTGCGCGAACCAGGGCGCAGTGGCGGCATACCAGGCCACGTCGATGAGCGGCGGCACGCGCGCCGTCGGCTGCTCGACACCGCCGCCATCGGGGGGCGCAGCCGGCGCATCGCCTCGCCTGCCCTGCCCTCGCGCCCCTCCCCCCTCCCGCCGCGCCGACTCCACCGCCAGCCGCAGGCGCAGCCCCGCATCGGTGGATTGCGGCATCGCCACCACCACGCCGGTGATGCGCAGATCGCGGCCTTCGAGCGCCGGGTCCAGCGCATCGGCCACAAACGCTTCGGCACGCAAGCCGCACACCGCGAAAGACGCCAGCGCGGCCGCCACGAAAGCGAGCCACCGCAGCACCCCGTGGGGTGCCCGGCTCGGGTGCATGGCCCCGACGGGCGGCGCGGCGCCCAGGTACCGGGCGCCCACGACGAGGGCCACGCCCGCGATCAGCAGGGCCGCATAGATGCGTGGGGACCAGAGTGCCGGCTGCGTGAGCTGCAGGAGCGCGCCGGCGATGCTGCCCACCAGCAACGCGGGCCAGAGCCAGGGCAACGGGCGGGCACGCCGGGACAGCGGCGGGAGGGGATCGGCATGGACTTGCGAAGGGGCGTCGGCGGGACTGGGCAAGTGCATGGGGCAACGATGCTAGGCAGGGCCGCGTTGCGGGAGAAGGTGCGGATCGGCATGCAAGGCATGCCGTTTTGCATGGGCTGCCCCACAGCGTTGCGGGCCCGCAGGGCCTTGCGGCCCCACGCGTCTGCAGCGCCTGCCGACCCGGGCCCGCCCGGGCCACCCTCTCCGAGCGCGCTCCGCACTGCATGCCCTCAGGGTCCCTCCCCTCCAGGCACGGAAATGCGATTTGCGTGCATGCATACAAAGCCCCCCCGGTGGAAGTGCAGCGCATGCTACGTTGCAAACCACACCTTGTTGCAGAACGCGGCGCGACGCGCGAGACATCCGCCGATAGCATTCGCGCCCATTCGATCAACAGGCAGGAGGTGGGGGATGGGCACGGAACTGGCAGCAAGGTTTTTCAGCAGAGGGCGAGGCCCGTCGCCGGCGCGATCCATGGGCAGGCACCGGGCCGATGCCATCGTTCGATGAACGACCTCCAACACATCCGAAAGACCATGGTCTGGGGCACGCCCCTGTGCATGGCCATCGCCGCAGGCTGCATCGTCCTGATGGCGCATGCCTTGATCCCCACGCTGCAAGCCATGGTGTCGCATGCCGACGCGGTGCGCATCACTCCCGCCGCGCAGGTGGCGCCCTTCGTCGCCTTCACCTGCCTGCTGTCCATCGTGCGGGGCACCCTGTGCTCGGTCCCTTGCAGCGAAGGCACGGCAGCGAAACTGGAGCGCGCCTTCCACCTCTCGGCGCAGGCCGGCATGTTCGCGCTGGCGCTGGTGCCGGTGAACTCCATCGCCCAGCGCGTCTACATGCCGAGCGCGGGATATTCGGTCTGCACCGAATTGCAGGGCAGCCCCAGCGCCTGGTTCACCGATTGGGTGCGCGACCCGGCGTGGTGTGTGAAAGGCAATAGCCTGGAGTGGGTGAACGAACGGGCGCGCTCGCCCCAGCCCTGAGCAGCCCGCCATCGCGACCCCGGCCCGTGAACGCGTTGGCGTGAGTGACAGGCAACCAGGCAATCAGGCAGACGATTGGGCCGGCATGGGCCGCCCAACATCCCGGCGCAGAATGGCCCGCAAGGAGGCACCCTGCACTCCGAGGAGAGACACCCCATGAAAGTGGACGGCCAATGCCATTGCGGCGCCATCGCCTATGAAGCCGAGGTCCAGCCGGGCAGCATCACCATCTGCCACTGCACCGACTGCCAGACCCACTCGGGCTCCGCGTTCCGCGCGAACATTCCTGCGCCGGCGGACGGCTTCCGGCTGACGAAGGGAACGCCGCGCACCTACGTCAAGACCGCGGCCAGCGGGGCGAAGCGGCTGCTGGCGTTTTGCGGGCACTGCGGAACGCCGTTGTATGCGTGTGCGGTAGAGGCGCCTGCGGCGTATTCGCTGCGGATCGGGGCGATACGGCAGCGGCATGGGTTGGGTGGGCCGAAGCGGGAGATTTGGGCGAAGCGGAGGCTAGCGTGGGTGGGGTTTTCTGGGGAGGTGGAAGGCTTTGACGGGCAGCCGTGAGGTCAATGCAACACGTTAGCCTTGGGCAATTACCGCTTGTTCAGCGAGGCGGGCACCGCAGCAAGATGCAGCTTTAAGTTATTCCTCGACGTTTAGCGAAAACACTTACGCAGCAGCCTGCCCAAAGCAGCCGCTCATGAATTTCCCCAGCGGAATTTGGTGGCACGCAGTCGTTAGAACCGGGGAGTGGCGCGACCGACTGTGAAAAACGCGGCTTTAACTTCCATGAAAATAACCCGTCGCAACCACCACTGACGCCTGTGAACACCACAGAAAAAGGCGATGCGCTCGAAATCGCTGTTTTTAATCTGTTTGAAGCTCAGATCGAAACTGATCGCTTCTTTGCCCGGAAAGACTGTTGCCGAATTTTCCGACGCAAAGGGTACTACTCCGAGAAGCGTAAAGCGAACATCATCTTCGACATCTCAATCGAGATTAGCTTCCCAGGCGCCCCCAACTACTCGATGCTCATCCTCATAGAGTGCAAAAACTATGCAAAGACCGTCCCTGTCGATGACGTGGAGGAGTTTTTTGCCAAAGTCGAACAAGCGGGTGTGGCCAATACCAAAGGGATCTTTGTTTCCAACAGTGCGCTCCAATCCAGCGCTCTGAACTACTGCAAATCGCAGGGGATGGGCGTAGCGCGCTACTTTGACGGTCAGGACTTAAAGTGGGAGCTGCAGCGATCTGCATCAGCCAGCTTTGCCGGCCATTCTGCTGGCAGTGCCCTAGAAGCCTATTTGGGCCTCACGCGTCCCGAGTATCGGAGCTCTGTGTTTGAGTTGTACATGCACTCTCCCCACGGTGCGACCAACTCTCTCAACACTTTCTTTGAAGATCTCGTGTTCCACGGGCTTGCAAAGAACGCCCCTTTGCACAGGCTCCCACGCTCGCGTGCCAAGCGTTCGGACATGGTGCCCTACTTGAAGCTTGAGGAGCTAGAAAATATCGCCCACGAAGCATTGACGACCATTGGAACCAATGCCGACATTGAACCTGTTGATCTTGAGCAACTGTGCGCACATCATCCTGCGGCCAAAGGCCTAAAGCTGATTCGCACTACAGCGGAACTCGATTCGTCGCTCAACCACCCGTTAGCCCGCATAACCTTTGAGCCGCTAGTCATCGAGTTGTTCGAGCTACCGGGATCTAGTTCCGGAAGGAATCGCTTCACACTGGCGCATGAAATCGGCCATCTCCTGCTCGGTCATGGCAAGTACTTGAAGGCGGAATGGCGCAATGAATCCGATAACGAAAACATTGAGGGCTTCCAGGACGATGGCACCGCGCTCAGACGAATGGAAGTTCAGGCGAATTACGTCGCATCGTGCTTGCTGATGCCTAGAGCGCTTGTCAGTAAGGCGTTCTACGAGCAAATTCAGATTCGTGGCATCCAGAACAAAGGATTCGGCCTATTGTTCGTTGACTCCCAAGAGTGCAACCTCAACAACTATTACAGCGTGACATCCCAACTAATGATGCAGTTCGGCGTATCAAGGGCCGCCGTCACGATCCGTCTTGCCGGCATGGGTCTAATCAAAGATGCCCGAAAGAAACAAACTGCCACACCACTCATAGAGGCGCTAAATCGCTTGACAAAAATTGAAGTCAATCTCGACTGAAATGAGCCTAGTCGCCACAGTCCGCTGTTCTTGGGTTCAGTCGGTTAGGCCATGTTAGCAAGCGGTTCAGACGCTCCCTGCCTCGTTTAAAGAGGGCCAATGCGAAAGCAGTCAATGCATGGTCCTCCCCCCACAGCGCCCAAAATAGCGCGGAAGCCAAAAAAAACAGGAGAGGGAACCCATGCCAAGACGCAAGAAATCCAGCCCGCTGGACGATGTCCTGGACCTGCTCGCCATGCTGCCCTGGTGGGCCTGCGTGCTGCTCGCAGCGGTGAGCTATCCCCTGCTGCACCGCTGGGCCGCTCCCCTGCAGCCCTCAGATTTCCAGACCCCAGGCGGCGCGGTCGCCAGCGCCTTGCTGCAAAAGGCCATCGTCCAGGGCTTGGCATCGGTCGGCCAATACCTCGTTCCCCTGATTTGCCTGATGGCCGCAGCCGGGCCCCGCGATTTCGCCGGCGCGGTGGGGGCCGGGGCACCGCAGGCGCAGGCGGCTGCAGCCCATGGGCCAGCGGCCACCGCGGCGACGGCCCCGGCGCCCGCTCGGCCCGATTGCCCGCGTTGTGGCGCGGCCATGCAACTGCGCACGGCCCGCAAGGGCGCCAACGCAGGCACGGCGTTCTGGGGCTGCTCGACCTACCCGGGGTGCCGCGGCACGCGGGCGGCGGGGTAGTTCTTCGTCTTTCTTCCGGCGTGCACCGCGTGCGCCGGTTTCAGATTTTTTTCTCTATGCAACCAACCCGCCGTTTCCTGTGGTCGTGCGCGCTGCCGGTGTGTCTGTGCTGCGTGTCGCCGGCCCATGCGCAGAAGCCCGTCTACCGCTGCGATACCGGAGGCCGGGTGAGCTATTCCAACGAACCTTGCGTGGGTGCGAAGGAGATCGATGCGACGCCCACCCAGGGCATGGACAAGATGACGGGGACCAGCCGCAAGGGTGCGGACGTGCAGCGCCATGAACACGACACCGCGATGGCGGATGCACTCAAGCCGCTGACGGGCATGAACGCCGAGCAGTTCCGCGTGTACAAGCACCGGATGCCTCTGAGCGCACCGGACAAGGCGGAGTGCGCGCGCCTGGACCACCAACTTCCGGACTTGAAGCAGCGTGCCGCCAAGGCCCCCACCGGCGACCGTGCCGCGGCCGAGGTGGATCTGTACAAGGCACGCAAGCGGTTCAACGACCTGAATTGCTAGCCCGGGTCGTCTGAATGCCCTGGGGAGGGCTCGCCAGGTGATAACTTTGGATTGAAAGCCGGCTTGCATGAGCGCCGCCACGCCGCGCTGCCCGTGCCATCGATTCCCATCCATCCCCCACCTTCGACAAGCCCCCCAATGAAAATGAACGACATCCCCTTCGCCACCACCGACTGGTCCGGCGTGCCCCGCACCGAGCACTCTGCCGAGGCCGGCCAGGCGTTCTGGCAGACGCAGAATTTCGGGGGGATCCGCGTGCGGATGGTGGAGTACACCCCCGGCTATGTGTCCGACCACTGGTGCAGCAAGGGCCATGTGCTGCTGTGCCTGGAGGGCGAGATGGAAACCGAGCTGGAGGACGGCCGCAGGTTCCTCCTCAAGCCCGGCATGAGCTATCAGGTGGCGGACAACGCCGAGCCGCACCGCTCGCGCTCGCCGAAGGGGGCCAGGCTTTTCATCGTCGATTGACCGATCGCGCTGCCGCCAAGGGATGAACCACGCGCAGGCGCCGACCCGACACCCTGCCGCGCGCTGTGTACCATCGTGCGTTCCGGTCGAAGCCTCCCGGTGCGGTCTACGGCATGAGCCGCGCCCCGGGGCTGTTTTCTTTCCACTCCTTTCCTCTGTACCGACACCATGAGCATTTACGACAAACTCACCGCCCTCCAGATCACGCTGCCGCCGGTCGCCACGCCGGCCGCGGCCTACGTGCCGTTTGTGCAGACGGGCAACCTCGTCTTCCTGAGCGGCCACATCGCACGCAAGGATGGCAAGCCGTGGGTGGGCCAGTTCGGCCGCGACATCTCGACGGAAGAAGGCAAGGCCGCGGCGCGGGCCGTGGCGATCGATCTGATGGGCACGCTGCACGCGGCCACGGGCGGTGACCTGAACCGCGTCCAGCGGATCGTGAAGGTGATGAGCCTCGTGAACTCCACCGGCGATTTCACCGAGCAGCACCTGGTGACCAACGGCGCGAGCGAGCTGCTGGGCGAGGTGTTCGGCGAGAAGGGCAAGCATGCGCGCAGCGCGTTCGGCGTGGCGCAGATCCCGATGGGCTCCTGCGTGGAGATCGAGCTGATCGCCGAGCTGGGCTGATCGGCGCCGGCCCGGTGCCCTGCACCGGGCTGCAAAAAAGAGAAAAAAGCAAAAGCGCCGCGGACAGCGGCGCTTTTTTCTTGGGGCGCAGGCACCCGGGGCGTCAGAACGTTTCCCAGTCGCCGTCGGCACCGGCGGCCTGCGCGGCTGGAGCAGGGGACGGGCGGGCCTTGCCCGTCGGTGCCGGTGCCGGGGCGAGTGCCGGCCTTGCCGCTGGCGCAGTGCGCGCAGACGGTGCCGCAGCCGCTGGTGGCTTGGCCGCTGCGGGGCGCGGCAGGGGAGTGCGCGGCGCCGGGGGCATGGCGTGGATCGCGTGCTGGGCACGCTGCTGCGGTGCCGGCGCCCGTGCGACGGGGGCCTGCGGCGCCACTGCGGCCGCAGCACCGCCCTCGCCTGCCGCCACGCCGGCCACGCGGAACAGTGCCGTGGCCTGTGCGAGCTGCTGCGCCTGGTCGCGCAGGCTTTGCGCGGCGGCGGCGCTTTCTTCGACCAGCGCGGCGTTCTGCTGGGTCATCTGGTCGAGCGCGCCGACGGACTGGTTCACCTGGGCCACGCGGGCGTTCTGCTCGGTGGTGGCGGCGGTGATCTCGCCGATCATGTCGGTCACGCGCTGCACCGATTGCACGATGTCGGTCATGGTGGTGCCGGCCTCCTGCACGAGCCGCGCGCCGCTTTCCACGCGCTCGACCGAGGCGCCGATCAGCTGCTTGATTTCCTGCGCGGCCGAGGCGCTGCGCTGCGCGAGGCTGCGCACCTCGCCGGCCACCACGGCGAAGCCGCGCCCCTGCTCGCCCGCGCGGGCAGCCTCCACCGCGGCGTTGAGCGCGAGGATGTTGGTCTGGAACGCGATGGAGTCGATCACGCCGATGATGTCGGCGATCTTGCGGCTGCTGGCGTGGATGTCTTCCATGGTGCTCACCACGCCGCCCACCACCTCGCCGCCGCGCCGCGCCACGTCGGAGGCACTGGCCGCGAGCGCGCTGGCCTGCCGCGCGCTGCCCACGCTCTGGGCGATGGTGCCGGCGAACTGGTCCATGGCCACGGCGGTCTGCTGCAGGTTGCCCGAGGCCTGCTCGGTGCGCGTGGAGAGGTCCTGGTTGCCGGCCGCGATCTCCGCGCTGGCGGTGGCGATGCCGTCGGTGCCCTGGCGCACCTGCCGCACCATGCGCGCGAGCGATTCGCCCATGGCGTGCAATGAGCGCAGCAGTTCGCCGAACTCATCGCCGCGCCCCTCGGGCACGGGGGTGGCCAGGTCGCCGGCCGCGATGCGTGCGGCCACGGCGTTGGCCTGCTCCAGGGGCCGCTGGATGCCGCGGATCAGCACCATGCCGCCCAGGACCAGGCCCGCCAGCAGCACGGCGATGGCGCCGGCCGCGGCCAGCAGGGTGCGCTGCAGCGATGCGGCGGTGTCGGCGCGCAGTGCGTCGGCGGACTGCGACTGCGATTGCGCAAACGCGCGCAGCGCCTGCAGGTAGGCGGCCACGGCAGGCTGGTAGCGCTGCAGCACCAGGGCCTGGGCCTCGTCGCGGCGGCCGCCGGCCGCGAGCTGGCGGGCCTGGCCGCGCAGGTCCAGCGTGGCCTGCCGCGCGGCGGCGATGCCGGCCATCTGCGCCTTGTCGGCATCGGTGAGGTCCATGGCGGCGAGCGCTTTCTGGGTCTCCGAGATCTGCGCGGAGGTGGCGGCGATGGCGTCCTTGAACTGCGCCTCCAGCAGCGGCTCGCCGCTCAGGATGACGGACAGCGTGCGGGCCGCGTTGGTCTCGGTGAGGCCGGCCCAGCGCAGCGCGGCCTGGGTGCGCAGGTCCATCTGCGCGCGCGCCGCTTCGGCCTCGGCCTGCTGGCGCTGGTAGCGGTGGCCGGCGATGCCCAGCACCGCGGTGAGTGCGATCACCAGTGCGGCGACGGCGATCCAGAGCTTGTGCACGACACGCAGCGTTCGGGGCATGGCGGATTCCTTTCCAAGGGTCGCAAACGGTCGCGTTGCCCGAGCATCGTGCCCCATCGGCGGGGGGCCCGGCTCGGTAGTTTCACCAGCGCAACCGATTCCGCCCGCCGCAGGCCGGGCGGCCCCGGGGCGCGATTCCATCAGCCGGCAAGAACAGGCTGCGGGCGGCTTTGCGGGCCGGTGCGCGGGGCGGTCAGAAGGTTTCCCAGTCGTCGTCGCCGCCGGCCTTGCGTGCCGAGCTGGCGGGTGCCGCAGGGGCCACCGCGGCGGGCGGTGTTGCGCGCGCGGCCAGGGCCGGTGCCGGGGCCCGCGCAGGCCCGGGGTGGGCCGCCGCCGCCACGGCCTTCGGGGCCGCGATCGGAGCGCGGGCCTGGGCCAGGGCCGGCGTTGCTGCGGCCCGGCCGGGCACCGGCATGGCGGCGGGCCGCGCTGGCGGGGCCGATGGCAGGGGCGACGCGGCCGGGAGGGCGCCGCTGCCCTCGCGCAGGCGGAAGGCGGAGACCACCTCGGCCAGCAGGGCCGCCTGCGACTTGAGGGCGCCGGTGGCGGCCGCGGCTTCCTCGACCAGGGCCGCGTTCTGCTGCGTGACCTGGTCCATCTGGCCGATCGCCTGGCTCACCTGCGCGATGCCGGAGCTTTGCTCTTCGCTCGCGGCGCTGATCTCGCCCATGATGTCGGCCACGCGCCGGATGCTGTCCACCACGGTTTCCATGGTGCGGCCGGCCTGGGCCACCTGCTGGGAGCCCTCGTCCACCTTGGCGACCGAGTCGCCGATGAGGGTCTTGATGTCCTTGGCGGCCTCGGCGCTGCGCCCGGCCAGCGCGCGCACCTCACCGGCCACCACCGCGAAGCCCCGGCCCTGCTCGCCCGCGCGGGCCGCTTCCACTGCCGCATTGAGCGCGAGGATGTTGGTCTGGAAGGCGATGCCGTCGATCACGCCGATGATGTCCGCAATGCGGCGCGAGGACGCATCGATGGCGCCCATGGTCTGCACCACGCCCGCCACCACCTGCCCGCCCTCGCCCGCCACCTGCGAGGCGTGCGCGGCCAGCTGGTTGGCCTGGCGCGCGCTGTCGGCGTTCTGGCGCACGGCGCTGGTGAGCTGCTCGATGGAGGCCGCCGTCTGCTGCAGCGCGCTCGCCTGGTGCTCGGTGCGGGACGACAGGTCCTGGTTGCCCGCGTCGATCTCGCGCGCGGCGACGGCGATGCTGTCCGCCCCGTTGCGCACGCGGCCCGTGACCTGGGCCAGGTTGTCGTTCATCTGGCGCAGCGCATCGAGCATCTGGCCGGTTTCGTCGCGCCCGTGCACGGTGATCGTGCTGGTGAGGTCGTTGTCGGCCACGGCGCGCGCCACGCGCACGGCCTCACCCAGCGGCCGCGAGATGCTGCGCGTGATCCACCAGCCCACGCCCGCGCCCAGGAGAAGGGCCAGCACGGTGGCGGCCACCACGGCGGTGCGGGTTTCGCCATAGCCGGATTCCACGTGCGCCAGAGCGCCGTCGATGTGGGCGCGCTGCAGGTCCAGCAGTTGCTGCACGGTCTTGAGGTATTGCTCGGTCAGCGGCTGGAATTCCTGCGCGAACAGGCGCTGCGCGTCGTCCAGGCGCCCTTCGCGCTTGGCCTTGTAGAGCGCATCGCGCGACGCGAGGTAGCTGGTGCGGATCTTCTGGATATCGGCCATCAGGGCCTTCTCCTGCCCGGTCTGCGACATGGCGTCGATGCGCTTGAGCAGATCCGCCGACTGGGTCGACGAGGCAGCCGCCTCCTGCGCGAAGCGCTCGCTCAGCGAGGCGTCGGTGCTCAGCGCCACGGCCTTGGTGCGCTGCACGCTGGTGTAGATGTTGCGCGACCAGTCGCTGATCAGGCGCTCCTTGACGAGCGATTCGGAGGCGATGCCGTTCACGGAGCGGACCATCGCCCCCATGTTGCTGAGCCCCAGCAGGTTCATGAGGAACATGACCAGCAGGATGAGCGAGAAGCCCAGCGCGAGCCGGGTGGCGATTTTCATGTCTTTCACGGTAGGTGCTCCTTGGCCACATCACACGGAATGCACGGCCGGGCAACCCCGGTTTCGGTGCCGTGCCGGCCGATGGTGCGCGGATACATGCAGAAACACCAATCGGCATTTACACCATGGCGTACCGGACGATGCGGCAGCGCAACAAAAAAGGGCTGCCCTGCAGGGCAGCCCTTTCCCGGTCACGGAACGGTCACGGAGACGGCCGCGGCCACGGCACGCCGCCCGCCAGCGGCGTCACTCGACGCGCACCACGGCGTTCGGCTTGAAGCCCAGGTCGGCCGCCTTGCCCTTGCGGCCCCGCGGGAAGCGGGCGTTGTTCAGGCTGCGGATCTCCAGCGTCTCGTCGCGCTCCTTGCCGCCGCGGCCCACGCCCGCGATGCGCACGCTGCGCGTATAGGCGGCGGCGCCGGCCAGCGTGTCCTTGGGCTCCAGGTCGATGAGCATGAGGCCGCGGCCGCCGTTGGCCATCTGCTTGAGTTCGGCGATCTCGAAGGTGAGGATGCGCCCGCCCGCCGAGGCGCAGCAGACGTGCGTGGCCGGCGCCAGCGGCTGGCCGCCGTTCGAGAACGCGGCGTGCGAGGGGCGGCATAGCTGCTCGCCCTCGCCCAGCGTGATGAAGGCCTTGCCGCCGCGGTTGCGCGCGGTCATGTGCTCGACGGCGGCGATGAAGCCATAGCCGCCCGAGCCGGCCAGCAGCAGCGCCGCGTTGGCCGGGCCCGCGAAGTAGTGCACGGGCTGCGTGCCGGCTTCCAGGTCGATGAGCGTGGTGATGGGCTGCCCGTCGCCGCGCGCGCCGGGCAGCTGCGCCACGGCCACGGAGTACACGCGCCCGTTGCTGCCGAAGGCGATGAGCGTGTCCACCGTGCGGCATTCGAAGGTGGCGTAGAGCGCATCGCCGGCCTTGAAGGCGAAGGTGCCCGCGTCGTGCCCGTGGCCCTGGCGCGCGCGCACCCAGCCCTTCTGCGAGACGACCACCGTGACGGGCTCGTCCACCACCTTCACCTCGGCCACGGCCTTCTTCTCGGCCTGGATGAGGGTGCGGCGCGCATCGGCGAACTGCTTCGCGTCCTGCTCGATCTCCCTGGCCATCAGGCGGCGCAGCGACGCGGGGTTGCCGAGGATGTCCTCGAGCTTGCCCTGCTCTTCGCGCAGCTCCTTCAGTTCCTGCTCGATCTTGATGGCTTCGAGCCGCGCGAGCTGGCGCAACCGGATTTCGAGGATGTCTTCCGCCTGCCGGTCCGAGAGGTCGAAGCGCGCGATCAGCGCGGCCTTGGGTTCGTCGGCCGCGCGGATGATGGCGATCACCTCGTCGATGTTGAGCAGCACGGTCTGCCGCCCCTCGAGTATGTGGATGCGGTCCAGCACCTTGGCCAGGCGGTGCTGGCTGCGCCGCGTGATGGTCTGCTGGCGGAAGGCGACCCACTCCTCCAGCATGCGGCGCAGCGATTTCTGCGTGGGCTTGCCGTCCAGGCCCACCATGGTGAGGTTGATAGGCGCGGAGGTTTCCAGGCTGGTGTGCGCGAGCAGCGTGGTGATGAGTTCCTGCTGCGGCACGCGGCCGGTCTTGGGCTCGAACACGAGGCGCACCGGCGCGTCCTTGCTCGATTCGTCGCGCACCACGTCGAGCACGCCGAGCACGGTGGCCTTGAGCTGCGTCTGCTCCTGCGAGAGCGCCTTCTTGCCGGCCTTCACCTTCGGGTTGGTGAGTTCCTCGATCTCCTCGAGCACCTTCTGCGACGAGACGCCAGGCGGCAGCTCGGTGACCACCAGCTGCCACTGGCCGCGCGCGAGGTCCTCGATCTTCCAGCGCGCGCGCACCTTGAGGCTGCCGCGGCCCGTGCGGTAGGCGTCCTGGATGTCGCCGGCGCTGCTGATGATCTGGCCGCCGCCGGGATAGTCGGGGCCGGGCACGAAGGCGTACAGCTCTTCGTCCGTGAGCTTGGGGTTCTTCACCAGGGCCACGCAGGCGTCGGCCACCTCGCGCAGGTTGTGGCTCGGGATCTCGGTGGCCAGGCCCACGGCGATGCCGCTCGCGCCGTTCAGCAGCGCGAAGGGCAGGCGGGCGGGCAGCTGGCGGGGCTCCTCGGTGGAGCCGTCGTAATTGGGCACGAAGTCCACGGTGCCCTGGTCGATCTCGTCCAGCAGCAGGCCTGCGATGCGCGTGAGCCGCGCCTCGGTGTAGCGCATGGCCGCGGCGCCGTCGCCGTCGCGGCTGCCGAAGTTGCCCTGGCCGTCGATGAGCGGGTAGCGCTGGTTGAAGTCCTGCGCGAGCCGCACCAGCGCGTCGTAGGCCGACTGGTCGCCGTGCGGGTGGAAGCGGCCCAGCACGTCGCCCACCACGCGCGCGCTCTTGACGGGCTTGGCGGGTACGTTGCGCGTGGGGCCACCATAGGCCAAGCCCATGCGCTCCATCGCGAACAGGATGCGGCGCTGCACGGGCTTCATGCCGTCGCACACGTCGGGCAGCGCGCGGCCCTTGACCACGGAGAGCGCGTATTCCAGGTACGCGCGCTGCGCATAGCCGGCCAGACCCAGGGAGTCGCCGGACTCGGGCTGGGAGAAGTCGAGGGTGGGTTGGTCGTTGTCGCTCATGCGTCGGGAAGGATGGGAAAAGGGAGGCGGCGTGCAGTGCGCCGGACGGTCGTCGGTCGGAAGCGGCTCACGGCGCCGCGGGCGCCGCCAGCTCCATGCGCACCCGGCCGGCGGCAGCGCCGCGGCCCGCAGGCAGCGCGGCGGCGGGGCCCGGGGCCTGCGCCGCACTGGCCGGCTTGAGCAGCGCATAGAGGCCGAGCACGCTCTTCACGTAGTTCTGCGTCTCGCGGTAGGCGGGAATGCGGTGGCCGGCGCGCTGCACGGCGCCCTCGCCCGCGTTGTAGGCGGCCAGGGCCAGGTCGAGCCGGCCCTCGAAGAGGTCGATGAGGTGGCGCAGGTAGCGCGCACCGGCGGCGACGTTGGTGCCGGGGTCGGTGAGTTTCTGCTCCACCGAGCGTTTCGCCTCCCGCGCCACGCCGAAGCGCTGCGCCGTGGCCGGCATGACCTGCATCAGCCCCACCGCGCCGCGCGGCGAGACGGCCTGCGGATCGAACCCGGATTCGGTGGCGATCACCGCCTGCAGCAGTTCGTAGTCGAGCCCGTGCCGCGTGGCGGACGCGCGCAGGTGGTGCTTCACGCGCTTGACCTCGGGGGCGATGTCGAAATACGCGAGCCGCCGCGCACCCGCCGCCGTGGCCGCGGGCGCCACGCCCGGCGGCACGATGCCGGTGCCCGACGAGGCCGAGCGCCCATCGGTGGCCGAATCGAACACGTCGCCGCGGAAATACAGCGCATAGCGCTCGTCGATGCGCTCGGCCGCGAAGTGCGTCACGCCGCGCTCGTCCACGTAGGCCCACAGGTCGGCATGGGCGGTTTGCTGCAAAAACAATAGCAAACTTCCTAATAGAACCGGCGGCATGGAGGCAAAAACACCCTTGAACCAGCGCCGCAGGCGCCCCGCGCGCGTCGGGCGCGGGGCGGCGGTGGCCAGGAGGGTCGGGGGGGTGGGCACGGGCATGGCGCGATGTTCGCCGGTTTCAGATGTCCACTTCCACGGCGTCGCCATGCAGTTCCATCAGTTCGCGCCGCGCGGCGGCCTCGCCCTTGCCCATGAGCTTGGTGATGAGGCCCTCGGTTTCGGCGAAGCCCAGCACGCCCAGCTGCACGGGCAGCAGCCGGCGCGTGTCGGGGTTGAGCGTGGTCTCCCAGAGTTGCTCGGCGTTCATCTCGCCCAGGCCCTTGAAGCGGCTGATCTGGCACCTCTCGCGCGCCACGCCGTCCTTGGCGCACTTGTCGAGGATGGCTTCCAGCTCGCCGTCGTCCAGCGCATAGAGCTTGGACGCCGGCTTCTTGCCGCGGGCGGGCACGTCCACGCGGTAGAGCGGCGGCCGGGCCACGTAGATGTGGCCGGTCTCGATGAGCTTGGGGAAGTGGCGGAAGAACAGCGTGAGCAGCAGCACCTGGATGTGCGAGCCGTCCACGTCGGCATCGGACAGGATGCAGACCTTGCCGTAGCGCAGGCCCGACAGGTCGGGCGTGTCGTTGGGGCCGTGCGGATCGACGCCCAGCGCCACGGAGATGTCGTGGATCTCGTTGTTGGCGAAGAGCCGGTCGCGGTCCACCTCCCAGGTGTTGAGCACCTTGCCGCGCAGCGGCAGCACGGCCTGGCATTCCTTGTCGCGGCCCATCTTGGCGCTGCCGCCGGCGGAGTCGCCCTCGACCAGGAAGACCTCGTTGTGCGAGAGGTCGCGGCTCTCGCAGTCGGTCAGCTTGCCGGGCAGCACGGCCACGCCGGAGCCCTTCTTCTTCTCGACCTTCTGGCCGGCCTTCTGGCGCGTCTGCGCGGCCCGGATGGCGAGTTCGGCGAGCTTGCGGCCGTAGTCCACGTGCTGGTGCAGCCAGAGTTCGAGTGCGGGGCGCACGAAGCCGCTCACCAGCCGCACGGCATCGCGCGAGTTGAGGCGCTCCTTGATCTGGCCCTGGAACTGCGGATCGAGCACCTTGGCCGACAGCACGTACGAGGCGCGCGCGAACACGTCCTCGGGCAGCAGCTTCACGCCCTTGGGCAGCAGCGAGTGCAGCTCGATGAAGCTCTTGACGGCGTTGAACAGGCCGTCGCGCAGGCCGCTCTCGTGCGTGCCGCCCGCGCTGGTGGGAATGAGGTTGACGTAGCTCTCGCGCATGGGCTGGCCTTCCTCGGTGAAGGCCACGCACCACGCGGCGCCCTCGCCCTCGGCGAAGCTCTCGTTGTGGCGGTCGGCATGGCCCTCGCCCTCGAAGAGCGGGATCACCGGGTCGGCCGCGAGGTTCTGGCCCAGGTAGTCGCGCAGCCCGCCCTTGTACTGCCAGGTCTGCGTTTCCTTGCTCTTCTCGTTGACCAGCGACACGGTGACGCCCGGCATCAGCACGGCCTTGCTGCGCAGCAGGTGCACCAGCTCGCCCATCGGCAGCGCGGACGATTCGAAATATTTGGGGTCGGGCCAGACGCGCACCGAGGTGCCCTGGCGGCGCTCACCGGCCGCCAGGGGCCGGGCCACGAGGGGTTCGACCACGTCGCCGCCGGCGAACACCAGGCGGGCGATCTGCCCGTCGCGGTGGGTGGTGGCCTCCAGCCGCAGCGCGAGCGCGTTGGTGACCGAGACGCCCACGCCGTGCAGGCCGCCCGAGAAGCTGTAGGCGCCGCCCTTGCCCTTGTCGAACTTGCCGCCCGCGTGCAGCCGCGTGAAGACCAGCTCGATCACGGGCGCCTTCTCCTCGGGGTGCAGCCCGAACGGAATGCCGCGGCCGTCGTCCTCGATGCCCACCGAGCCGTCGGCGTGCAGCGTGACCTTGATGCGCTTGCCGTGCCCGGCCAGGGCCTCGTCGGCCGCGTTGTCGAGCACTTCCTGGATGATGTGGAGCGGGTTGTCCGTGCGGGTGTACATGCCCGGCCGCTGCTTGACGGGCTCCAGGCCCTTGAGCACGCGGATCGAACCTTCGGAATAGTCGCCGGGCGACACAGGAGAGGGTTTGGCTGCCATGGGCGCGGATTGTAGTGCGGCGCCCCCGCCGGCACTGGATATAAAGACAGCCACCCCGGAAACGCGGGTTAACCCGTGGCACGCGGCCAGCGGCGGCAGACGCTTTTGGCTACATTCGACCGATGTCCTCCGAACCGCAAAAACTGTCCATGGTGCAGGTGCTCGCCTGCGGCGCCGCCATCGTCACGCTCTCCATGGGCATCCGCCACGGCTTCGGCCTGTGGCTGCAGCCCATCACCCAGGATATGGGCTGGACCCGACAGACCTTCGCGCTGGCCATCGCCGTGCAGAACATCGCCTGGGGCATCTTCGGCATCTTCGCGGGCATGGCGGCCGACCGCTTCGGCGCCTTCCGCGTGCTGATCGGCGGCGCGGTGCTCTACGCCTTCGGGCTGGCCGGCATGGCGCTCTCGCCCACGCCGTTGCTGTTCGCGCTCACGGCGGGCGTGCTGATCGGCGCGGCGCAGGCCGGCACCACCTACGCGGTGATCTACGGCGTGCTGGGCCGGCAGATCGCGCCCGAGAAGCGCTCCTGGGCCATGGGCGTGGCGGCCGCGGCGGGTTCGTTCGGGCAGTTCCTCATGGTGCCCGTGGAAGGCCAGCTGATCGCGCGCCTGGGCTGGCAGGAATCGCTGCTCGCCCTCTCGGCCATGGTGCTGCTCATCGTGCCGCTGGCCTTCGGCCTGCGCGAGCCGGGCTTCGGCCGCGCGGCCGGCGCCGCCGCCGGCACGCCGCGCAAGCAGGCCGTGGGCGAGGCGCTCTCCGAGGCCCTGCGCTATCCCAGCTTCCTGCTGCTCACGGCCGGGTACTTCGTGTGCGGCTTCCAGGTGGTGTTCATCGGCGTGCACATGCCCAGCTACCTCAAGGACCACGGCCTCTCGCCCCAGGTGGCCAGCTACGCGCTGGCGCTGATCGGGCTCTTCAACGTGTTCGGCACCTACATCGCGGGCACGCTCGGCCAGCGCATGGCGCGGCGGCACATCCTGGCCTTCATCTACTTCGCGCGGGCCGCGGCGATCACGGTGTTCCTGCTCGTGCCGCTCTCGCCGGTGTCGGTCTACGTGTTCTCGGCGGTGATCGGCGCGCTCTGGCTCTCCACCGTGCCGCCCACCAATGCGACGGTCGCGCAGATCTTCGGCGTGCAGCACCTCTCGATGCTGGGGGGCTTCGTGTTCTTCAGCCACCAGATCGGCAGCTTCCTGGGCGTCTGGCTGGGCGGGTACCTGTACGACCGCACGGGCAGCTACGACGTGGTCTGGTACCTCTCCATCGCGCTCGGCGTGGCGGCGGGGCTCATCAACCTGCCGATCCGCGAGACGCCCATCCGCCGCCCGGAAGTGCGGCCCGCCTGAGGCGCGACGTTTCGCTCGCCATGCACGCCTCCGCACCGCCCCCGGCCCCCGACCGCCGCGCCCGGCCCGCACCGTGGGGCCGCCGGCTGGCCTGGGGCGCGGCCGCGGCTGCCGTGCTCGCCGCGGCTTTCGCGCTCTATGGCGAGCCGGGGTTCGTCGTGATGATGGCGGACCAGGTCTGGTCCTGCTTCTGACCGGCGCCGCGGTGCGGCCGCGGCGCGGGGGTCATGCCGGCCGGCGGCGCGTCCGGTGCAGGCCGGCCAGGCCCGTCGCCGCCATGAGCAGGGCCATGAGCCCCAGGCCCCATCCGCCCGCCACGGGAACCGGCTGGATGCCGCTGGCCACCGCCAGCACGAGCGGGGCCAGCCGGCCTTCGATGGCGCCCGCGGCGACGGTGTCCGCATCGAAGGCGCCGTCGTCCGACACGCCGTAGGTCACCGTGCGGCGGTCCACGCTCAAACTGGCGCCGGCAGGCTCGGACCAGGCAGCCGCCTGCCCGGCCACCGGCGGACCGTACTGGTAGATGCGCGCTGCGGCGGGCAGCGGTTCGGGATAGGTCACCGACACCGTCAACGCGGCGCCCGCGCACCCCTCGGCACGGAAACGGAAGGCCCCGGCCGCCACCGTCGCTCCCGCGGGCAGGCCCGCCGGCACGGCGCCAAAACCCGTGGCAGCGGGCACCAGCGCGCACCCGCTGCCGCCGCCCGACACCACCGTGCCGGCCGCTCCCGCCATGCCGGGCACGGCGCCGGCGGAGGCCACCTGCACGGCATCGGAGGCCGGGCTGTCCCCGGCGCCGCTCGTGGCCCGGACGGTGAAGCGGTAGACCACCCCGTCGCCCAGGCCGGCGGCCGTGCATTGGGTCGATGGTGCCGTGGCCGTGCAGGAAACGGCCGCGCCGCCCCCGACCGGCGTGCCGGTGGCCGTGTAGCCCGAGACGGGGCTGGATCCCGCATCGGCGGGCGCGGTCCACGCGAGGCGGGCCTGCCCGTCGCTGGCGGTGGCGCCCAGGCCCGTGGGCGCGCCCGGCGGGATCGGCAGGGTAACGAGCCGGGTCCGGAAATTGGCCGTATCCGCCACATACAGAAGCCCGCGGGTGCCCAGCGCCAGTGCGAACGGGAACTGCAGCTGCGCCGCCGTGGCGGGGCCGCCGTCGCCGCCGTACCCCGACGTGCCCGTGCCGGCCACGGTGGTGATCGTGCCGCCCGTGTCCACCTGCCGGACGCGGTTGTTGCCGGCGTCGGCGATGTAGAGCACACCGCCGCCGTCGACCACCATCCCCGCGGGGAAGTTGAGCTGGGCCGCCACGGCGCTGCCGCCGTTGCCGCCGAACCCGCTCGTGCCCGTGCCGGCCACGGTGGTCATGGTGCCGCCCGCATCCACCCGGCGGATGCGGTGGTTGTTGCCGTCCGCCAGGAACAGGTTGCCCGTGCCGTCGCGGAAGATCCCGAAGATGAACTGGAATTGCGCCGCCAGGGCGGGCCCGTTGTCCCCGCCGTAGCCCGGCGTGCCGATTCCCGCGATGGTGGCGATCGTGCCGCCGGCATCCACGCGCCGCACACGGTAGTTGGCGCTGTCGGCGATGTAGATCCGGCCCGCGCCGTCCGCGGCCACGCCGAAGGGGCTGTTGAGCTGCGCCGCGGTGGCTGCGCCGCCGTCGCCCGAGAAACCGGCCGCGCCCGTGCCCGCGACCGTGGTGATGGTGCCGCCCGCATCCACGCGCCGGATGCGGTGGTTGTTCAGGTCGGCCACGTACAGATTGCCCGCCGCATCCAACGCGATGCCCCGGGGCTCGTTGAGCTGCGCGGCCACGGCCGGCCCGCCGTCGCCCCCGTAGCCCGCCACGCCGGTGCCGGCGACGGTGGCGATGGTGCCCGCCGCATCCACCCGGCGCACGCGGTGGTTGGCGCTGTCGACGATGTAGATGGCGCCCGCCCCGTCGGCCGCCACGCCATACGCAAAATTCATTTGCGCGGAAGTGGCCGGCCCTCCGTCCCCGCCGAAGCCCTGCACGCCCGTGCCCGCCACGGTGGAAATGGCCTGCGCCCGGGCGGCCGGCACGCCGGACAGTCCTGCCAGGGCCGCCAGAAGCAGCCAGCACAGCCAGGCTCCGCGGGCACCCGGACGGCCCCACCCGGCCGTGCCCCCACGGCGATGAAATGACAGCATATGCACCTGAATCCCCCGATGACGGATGGGTGATCTTAGAACCGCCCTTGGCCCGCGCAGCCCCGAAAATCCCCGGGGTCGGGAAAAAAGCAACGGGCGCGGACGTGCCTGCATGGCTGCCGGGCCGGGCGCAACGGTGGGGGCCACCGGGCGCCGGGGGGGGGGGGCGAGTGGCTGGCGGCGCCCTCCGACTCCATTCCATGGTGTTTTGTGCTCCATGCCGCCGTATTTATTGGGCTTTTAGCTACAAAAAACATAGCAATATGCACTCCCTTGGCACCCCTTCGGACTGGATCGTGCGCTGGGCGCACCTCGTGCCCCCGGGCGGCACGGTGCTGGACGTGGCCTGCGGCACGGGCCGGCACCTGGGCTGGTTCCATGCCCGCGGCCACCGCGTGGTGGGCGTGGACCGCTCGGCGGAGGCGATCGAGGCGCTCGGAGCGCTGGGCGAGGGGGCCGAGCGGGTGTGCGCCGACATCGAGCAGGGCCCCTGGCCGTTCGCGGGCCGCCGCTTCGGCGCGGTGGTGGTCACCCACTACCTCTGGCGACCGCTGCTGCCGGCCATCGCGGACGCCGTGGCGCCCGGCGGCGTGCTGCTGTACGAGACCTTCGCGCAGGGCAACGAGACCGTGGGCCGCCCGGCCCGGCCGGACTTTCTGCTGGCGCCCGGGGAACTGCTGGGGGCCTGCGAGGGTCTGCGGGTGGTGGCCTACGAGGATGGCTTCCTGCCGGCGCCGGAGCGTTTCGTCCAGCGCGTGGCGGCCGTCCGCGAAGTGCCCGGCGGCGCACCGCCGCGCCACGGCCTGGAGCCCCGGGGGGCGTAACCCCTGCATCCGGGCCTGTTACGCACTCGTTAGAATGCTCATTTACCGTTTTCCTTCGTGGACATGACCTCTTCCAGCGCCACCCTCACCGGCAGCATCGTCGCCCTCGTCACGCCCATGCACGAGGATGGCAGCGTGGATTACCCCACCCTGCGCAAGCTGATCGACTGGCACGTCGCCGAAGGCACCGACTGCATCGGCGTGGTGGGCACCACCGGCGAATCGCCCACCGTCAACGTCGAGGAGCACTGCGAGATCATCCGCGTGGCCGTCGAGCAGTCCGCCGGGCGCGCGCCCATCATGGCCGGCTGCGGCGCCAACTCCACTTCAGAAGCCATCGAGCTCGCGCGCTTCGCCAAGAAGGTGGGCGCTGACAGCCAGCTCCAGGTGGTGCCCTACTACAACAAGCCCACGCAGGAAGGGCAATACCAGCACTTCAAGGCCATCGCCGAGGCCGTGGGCGACCTGCCCACCGTGCTCTACAACGTGCCCGGCCGCTCGGTCGCCGATATGCAGCACGACACGGTGCTGCGCCTGGCCCAGGTGCCCGGCATCGTCGGCATCAAGGAAGCCACCGGCAACATCGAGCGCGCCCAGTGGCTCATCCGCGACCTGCCCAAGGGCTTCGCGGTCTACTCGGGCGACGACCCCACGGCCGTGGCGCTCATGCTCTGCGGCGGCCAGGGCAACATCAGCGTGACGGCCAACGTGGCCCCGCGCGCCATGCACGAACTCTGCGTGGCCGCCCTCGCGGGCGACGTGCGCCGCGCCATGGAAATCCAATTCCGCCTGATGCCCGTGCACAAGCACCTGTTCGTCGAGGCCAACCCCATCCCCGTGAAGTGGGCCATGCAGCGCATGGGCCTGTGCGGCGGCACGCTGCGCCTGCCCATGACGCCGCTCTCCACCGGCAGCGAAGCCGTCGTGGAAGCCGCCCTGCGCTCCGCCGGCCTGGTCTGAACCGCACCGCACTGCCGCACCGGCGCTCCCCTTCCGCACCCGCCTGCTTCCAGAGACACCGCAAAGGATTTTTCGCGTGAACGCTATCAACCGCCTGGGCCTGCTGGGCCTTGCCATGGCCCTGTCCGCCTGCTCCGTCCTGGAGAGCGACAAGATCGACTACAAGAGCGCCACCAAGGGCGTGACGCTGGAGGTGCCCCCCGACCTGACCCAGCTCTCGCGCGATTCGCGCTACGCCGTACAGGGCGGCGTGGTGTCCGCGGCCGCCTTCCAGGCGGGCCAGGCGCAGAAGGCGCCCGGCGCGGTCAACGCCGCCACCAAGTCGCTGGGCGACGTGCGCATCGAACGCGACGGCAACCAGCGCTGGCTGGTCGTGAGCCGCCCGGCCGACGCCCTGTGGGAGCCCGTGCGCGACTTCTGGAACGAGAACGGCTTCGTGCTAGTCCAGGACCAGCCCAACCTCGGCATCATGGAAACCGACTGGGCCGAGAACCGCGCCAAGCTGCCGCAGGACATCATCCGCTCCACGATCGGCAAGCTGTTCGAATCGGCCTATTCCACCGGCGAGCGCGACAAGTTCCGCACGCGCCTGGAGCGCGGCGCCAACGGCGGCACCGAGATCTTCATCAGCCACCGCGGCATGGTCGAGGTCTACACCTCCAGCCAGAAGGACAACACCATCTGGCAGCCCCGTCCGGTCGATCCCGAACTCGAAACCGAATTCCTGCGCCGCCTGATGGTCAAGCTCGGCGTGAGCGAGGAGCAGTCCCGCGCCGTGGCAGCCGCCCCCGTGCAGCCGCTGCCCTCGGCCCGTGCCGGCCGCGTGGGCAACGCCCCGGTGGTGGAGCTGGAAGAGAACTTCGACCGCGCATGGCGCCGCGTGGGCCTGGCGCTCGATCGCACGGGCTTCACCGTCGAGGACCGCAACCGTGCCGAAGGCGTGTACTTCGTGCGCTACGTGGAACCCACCGAGAAGAAGGACCCCGGCTTCTTCGGCAAGCTGCTGGGCCGCTCGAACGACGCGTCCGCGCCGGTCAAGTACCGCATCCAGGTGCGCAGCGTGGACAACAAGAGCACGGTGTCGGTGCTCAACGCCGCAGGTGCGCCCGAGTCGTCGGCCAACGCGGAACGCATCGTCCGCGTGCTGACCGACGACCTCAAGTAACCGGCTGCACCGAAGGACCCCGAACCGCGTGCTGCGTTTCAAGAACCTGGGCAGCGGCAGTTCGGGCAACGCCACGGTCGTGGAGGGGCGCTGCGGCACGCAGGTGCGCCGCCTGCTCATCGACTGCGGCTTGGGCCCCCGGCAGCTGGCCGGGCGGCTGGGCGACGCGGGCCTGGCCATCGACGACATCGACGCGATCTTCATCACGCACGAGCACTCCGACCACGTGGGCTGCATGCAGAAGATCGCGCTGCGGCACCGCATTCCGACCTGGATGAGCCACGGCACGCATGCCGCAATAGGCGCGCCCGACCTCGACGGCCTGCTGCACCTGGCCGCCGACGGCGAGGCAATCGACCTCGGCGCCTTCGAAGCCCGCCCCTTCACCGTTCCGCACGATGCGCGCGAACCCCTGCACCTGCGCTGCAGCGACGGCGCCACGCACATCGGCCTGCTCACCGACCTGGGCCATGCCACCGAGCACGTGCTGGCCCATCTGCGCGACTGCCATGCGCTGCTGCTGGAGACCAACCACGACCGGGAGATGCTTTCGGTGTCGCCCTACCCGGCCTTCCTCAAGCGGCGCATCGGTGGTGCCTATGGCCACCTGGGCAACCACGTGGCCGCCGAGATCCTGCGGGCAGTGCACCACGGCGGCCTGCGCCGCGTGGCCGCGGCCCACCTGAGCCTGCAGAACAACCACCCGGACCTGGCGCGCGCGGCGCTCTCGCAGGCGATCGGCTGGCAGCCCGAGCAGATCGATGTGGCGGACCCGCGCACCGGCACGGACTGGATCTCCGGCGCCTGACGCCTGAACCCGCGCGCGGAAATCGCCACGCAGAGCGGCTCCGGCACCGCATGCCCCCTCGGAATCCGCGGCGCAAAAAAAAGCCCCGACCTTGCGGTACGGGGCTTTTGCCGGCATCCCTGCCGCGGGCTGGTGGCCCAGCGGCGGGATGCGCGGGCGAAGGGCTTACTTGGCAGCGGATGCGCCACCGGCGGCAGCAGCGGCTGCGGCGTCGGCAGCGGCCTTGGCGGCGTCGCTGGCAGGAGCCGAAGCTTCGGTGGCAGGGGCCACCACGGCGCCAGCGGCAGCCGATGCGTCGGAAGCGGGAGCTTCTGCAGGAGCCGGCACCGGAGCGGGTGCGGGAGCCGGTGCTTCGACGGGAGCCGGTGCAGGCGCGGGCGCTTCTTCCTTCTTGCCGCAAGCGGCGAGAGCGACGGACGCGACCAGGGCAGCCAGAACGAGAGAGTTCTTCATTTCGGTTTTTTCCTATTGGACAGACGGATCTTGAAATTTGCCGCGACGCCGCCCTCTTTCAGCGATGCGCGTTGGCCTCTTGTGGTGCGCCCCATGGCGCTTTTGACATCAACCGCAAATTATAGGGAGATTGCGTCAATACTGACTAACACTGACAGGCGGCAGTGTCACATCACAGACCGAGGGTCGTGGCCGGGAAGGCCGGCGCGCTGCGGCGCAGCAGCCATTCGTCCAGCGCCTCGCGCACCAGCAGCCGGCGCTCGGGCTCGCTGCCCGCCACGCCCGTGCAGCGCTGCGGATCGAGCCGCTGCAGCACCCAGCGGTCCGACCACAGCACGCTGGGCAACTCCAGCCGATCCGTGACCGGGGCCTTGCGGCACCGCACGATGTGGTCCCAGGTGGTGCGCCATTGCACGAAGCGGGCGTGGCGGCGGACCACCTCGTCGTAGCCTGCGGCCAGCAGCGTCAGCCTGCGGCCCCGCCCGGCCCAGGCCTGCAGCGAGGCCTCCACGTCGCGCTCGCCGAGCGGCCAGTCGTGGAAATCGAAATCGCAGAGCACCAGCTCCTGCCAGCCCTCGCGCGCCGCGCACGCCAGGGCCGCGCGCACGCCATCGGCGAATGCGCTGCGCCCTTCGAAGCGGCCTTCGGGCAGCGGCACGGGTGCGGAGCCGGCCAGGCCATCGGAAACGTCCATGCGAAAAACTCCCATGTTCAGCGGCAGCGCCGCGGATTCCCGGTGGCCGTGCGCCAGGCGTTCAGGCGCCCGCGTGCACCCATCCGGATTCGCACCATGTGCCCAGCAGATCGAGCGCATCGCAGCTGGCGCGGGCCAGTTCGCGAGCGGTCAGCGCGCGCTGGTCGGCCAGACGGCGCATCAGCGTGGCATCGCGCCCACCGGCCAGATAGCTCTCGCCATTGATGAACACATGGCGCGCGTCGTACATCATGCGCGTGCGGCGGTCGAGCCGCACGCCTTGCGCCACATTGCCCGCGTCGCCCGGCTCGAACCACACATTGGGCTTGGGCTCGGTGAAACTCTCGCCCACCGCCCGCTCGACGGCCAGCGGCTCGGCCAGGGCGCGTGCCAGCGCATCCCGGGCGAACTCCAGCAGGGCCGCCGGCATTTCGCCTGGATGGTCCACCGCGCCCTGCGACGGGTCGCGATAGAGCTGCGGCGGTGCGTCCTCATCGTCATCCGCGCCGTCGGCCAGTCGCGTGAGCAGGTCCTGCGCCAGTCCGGTCCGCGACGGAGAGCGGAATCCGACGGAATACGTCATGCACTCGCCCTCGGCGATGCCGTCGTGCGCGTAGCGTGGGGGCAGGTAGAGCATGTCGCCGGGTTCCAGCACGAACTCCTGCTCGGGCTCGAAGCGATCGAGGATCTTGAGCGGGATGCCGTCCTTGAGCGAGAGGTCCTTCTGGCGGCCGATGCGCCAGCGGCGGCGGCCATGGGCCTGCAGCAGGAAGACGTCGTAGCTGTCGAAGTGCGGGCCCACGCCGCCGCCGTCGGAGGCATAGCTGATCATGAGATCGTCCAGCCGGGCCTGGGGCACGAAGCGGAACTGCTGCAGCAGCGCATGCACCGCGTCGTCGTGCAGATCCACGCCCTGCACCAGCAGCGTCCAGTCCGGCGTGGCCATCGGGGGCAGCGCACGGCGCGCGAAAGGGCCGTGCCGCAGGCTCCACACGCCCTTTTTCTGCTGCACGAGCCGGGACTCCACCGACTCCTGCGCGGCCAGGGCGAACAAGTCGGCGCGCCCCACGGGCGGCATGAAAGAAGGAATGGCTTGGCGCACCAGCAGCGGCTTTTTCTGCCAGTGGCGGCGCATGAACTGCGCGGGAGTGAGTCCGCCCAGCAGGGCGAGGGGAGTGTGGGCTGGCATGGGAGAAAGCGTGCCGGCGCACGGGGGCGCGGCCGGCCGGTGATGAACTGCGACAATTCTCCTATGGAAATCAACCAACAATGCGTGGTCGCTTTGACCTGGATCTTGAAAGACACATTGGGCGAAGAACTCGATGTGCTCGACGAGCCCGTGGAATTCCTCGTCGGTGGCGACGATCTGCTTGCCCGCATCGAGGAAGCCCTGCAGGGCCACTCCGCGGGAGCCGCGCTCTCGCTGCACCTCGAACCCGAAGAGGCCTTCGGCGACTACCAGGACAAGCTGCTGTTCCTGGAGCCGCGCGATCGGTTCCCCGAAGACATCGAGGAAGGCATGACCTTCGAAGGCAGCGCCCTGCCCGAGGGCACCAACCCCGAAGCGCCGCGCGACCTGCTCTACACCGTGGCGCAGATCTACCCCGAGCATGTGGTGCTCGACGCCAACCATCCGCTCGCGGGCATCGCGCTGCGGCTGCACCTCACCGTGCAGGGCGTGCGCGAAGCCACCGAGGAAGAGATCGGCCGCGGCACGGCCGGCACGGGCTTCTTCCGCATCCAGGCGCCGGACAACGGAGAGCCGCTGCTGCACTGACGGCGCCGCGTTCCCGGCGCAAGCCGGGGGCGGAGTTGACCCCCCCATGAGAAAGGGGCCCGAAGGCCCCCTCATTGCGATCAGTGCGGCGGGCAAAAAACGCCGCGCCGCCAGCCTGCATCACATGCGGGAAATCTGCCCGCCATTCAGGCGCACACGGTCGCCGGGGCGCAGATCGCCGGGCGAGCTGACGTCGAAAGCGCGCTGGCCGCCCTGGTCGAGCTGCACCGTGATGCGATAACCCTCGACGCGTCCGTCGTTATTGCTGGTGCGGCCCTCCACCTGGTTGCCCACCACGCCGCCGCCCACGGCGCCGATCACGGTGGCTGCGGCACGGCCGCTGCCCTTGCCCACCTGGTTGCCCAGCACGCCGCCGAGCACTGCACCGGCCACGGCACCCACACCGCTCGTCCCGCTGCGGGCCTGCAGGGTTTCGATGTTGGAGACCGTGCCGTATTCCATGCCTGCCGGCGCCGGAGCGGGGTAGCCGGCGTTGGTGCTCGGGTAGGTGGACTGCGCCGGGTATTGCGATCCGTAGCGCGGTTGGTCGGCGCAGGCGGCCAGTGCGCCTGCCAGCGCCACGGTCACGGCCACTGCGGTGGTACGGGAAAACTTCTTCATGTTCGACTCCTTCTTGCGGAATATGGGCAAGGCCCCGGCCCCGCCATGCAACCCATTGAAGCATGGGGCCGATTGCAGACTTCGCCGGGCGATGGCCGTGACCCCCGTAGGCACCATCGCCACGGGCGGATAGGACGATACCTACACCTTGCCGGTCGAACCGTAACCATTCTCCCCGCGCTCGGACGCCGGAAATTCGTCCACCACGTTGAACTGCGCCTGCACGACCGGCACGATGACGAGTTGCGCCAGGCGGTCCATCGGCTGCAGCGTGAATGCCTCGCCACTGCGGTTCCATGCGCTCACCATGAGCTGGCCCTGGTAGTCGCTGTCGATGAGCCCCACGAGGTTGCCCAGCACGATGCCGTGCTTGTGGCCCAGCCCGGAGCGCGGCAGGATCAGCGCCGCGTAGCCCGGGTCCTTGAGGTAGATCGCGATGCCGGTGGGCACCAGTTGCCAGGCGCTGGGCGCGAGCGTGAGGGGCTCGTCCAGGCAGGCACGCAGGTCGAGCCCCGCACTGCCGGGCGTGGCGTACGCGGGCAGCTGTTGCGCCATGCGCGGGTCCAGAATCTTGACGTCGATTTTCACAAGAGCTTTCAATTGGTGATGCGGGCGCGCAACGCCGGTAGTGGGTGCGCCGTCGGCCGGGCCTTCAAGACCCGGCGGCCAGCCGCTGCGCGATGTCCGCCATGAGTTGCCGCGCCAGCTCGCTTTTGGTGGCGCGCGGGAGCATGCGGTGCCCTTCGGCATCCACGAGCATCAGCGCATTGTCGTCCTGGCCGAAGGTGTCGGGACCGATGTTGCCCACCAGCAGCGGCACGCCCTTGCGCACGCGCTTGGCCGTTGCGTGCTCCAGCAGGTGGTCGCTCTCGGCTGCGAAGCCCACGCAATACAAGGCCCCGCTGCGCGCGCGGCCCGAGGCTGCGATGGTGGCCAGGATGTCGGGGTTCTCCACGAAGGCCAGCGCGGGCACCGCTCCGCTGCCGTCCTTCTTGATCTTGCGTGTGGCCGTCTCTGCGGGGCGCCAGTCGGCCACGGCCGCCGTCGCCACGAAGACCGTGGCCTGCTGGGCCAGCGTGGCCGTGGCCTCCAGCATCTCGCGCGCCGAGCGCACGTCCACGCGGCGCACGCCGCGCGGCGTGGCCAGGTGCACCGGGCCGGCCACGAGGTCCACGGCGGCGCCCGCCTCGCGTGCGGCGCGCGCTATGGCGAATCCCATCTTGCCGCTGGAGAGGTTGGTGATACCGCGCACCGGGTCGATCGCCTCGAACGTGGGCCCGGCCGTGACCAGCACGCGCTGACCAGCGAGCGGCTTGGGCGCGAAGAACGCCACGAGGTCTTCCAAGAGCTCGGCGGGCTCCAGCATGCGCCCGTCGCCGGTCTCCCCGCAGGCCTGGTCGCCCGAGCCCACGCCCAGCACCACGGCGCCGTCGGCCGCGACCTGCGCGAGATTGCGCTGCGTGGCGGGGTGTGCCCACATCTCGCGGTTCATGGCGGGCGCCAGCAGCAGCGGCACACGCTGCGCGGGACGCGCCAGGCACAGCAGGCTGAGCAGTTCATCCGAGCGGCCCTGCACCAGCCGCGCGATGAAGTCGGCGCTGCACGGCGCGATCAGGATCGCATCGGCTTCGCGCCCCAGGTTGATGTGCGGCATGTTGTTGGGCTCGCGCGTGTCCCACTGCGAGGTGTAGACCGTGCGGCCCGTGAGCGCCTGCATCGTGACCGGCGTGATGAAGCGTTCCGCGGCTTCGGTCATGACCACCTGCACGGTGGCGCCGGCCTTCGACAGCAGGCGCGACAGCTCGGCCGATTTGTAGCAGGCGACGCCGCCCGAGAGGCCCAAGAGGATGTGTTTGCCGGCCAGTTCGTTCATGGGCGCGCAATTTAGCAGACACCCCGGGCCATGGCAGGGGCAAGGGCCTGGCCGCGCCGGGCACGCATGGGCCGGCCTCTATAATCCCGATTTCCCACCACCAAAAAAAGACATGACCAAATTTGTCTTCGTCACCGGCGGTGTGGTGTCTTCCCTGGGCAAGGGAATCGCCTCAGCCTCCCTTGCTGCGATCCTCGAATCGCGCGGTCTCAAAGTCACCCTCATCAAGCTCGATCCGTACATCAACGTGGATCCGGGCACCATGTCCCCCTTCCAGCATGGCGAGGTCTTCGTGACCGACGACGGGGCCGAGACCGATCTCGACCTGGGCCACTACGAGCGTTTCATCGAAACGCGCATGAAGAAGACCAACAACTTCACCACGGGCCGCATCTACCAGTCCGTGCTGGAGAAAGAGCGCCGCGGCGACTACCTCGGCAAGACCGTGCAGGTAATCCCGCACGTCACCAACGAGATCCAGGAATACGTCAAGCGCGGCGCGGGCATCGGCACCGACGACGCCGTGGACGTGGCGATCGTCGAGATCGGCGGCACCGTGGGCGACATCGAGTCCCTGCCCTTCCTGGAAGCCGTGCGCCAGATGAGCCTGCGCATGGGCCCGAACAATTCCGCGTTCGTTCACCTCACCTACCTGCCGTTCATCGCCGCGGCGGGCGAACTCAAGACCAAGCCCACGCAGCACACGGTGCAGAAGCTGCGCGAGATCGGCATCCAGCCGGACGCCCTGCTCTGCCGCGCGGACCGCCGCATTCCCGAGGAGGAGCGCGGCAAGATCTCGCTGTTCACGAACGTGCCCGAATGGGGCGTGATCAGCATGTGGGACGTGGACACCATCTACAAGGTGCCGCGCATGCTCCACGAGCAGGGCCTGGACGGCCTCATCTGCGACAAGCTGCGCCTGAACACACCGCCCACGATCCTCCGGCGCTGGGACCAGCTGGTCTACGAAACCGAGCACCCCCAGGGCGAGGTGACCATTGCCATGGTGGGCAAATACGTCGACCTCTCCGACAGCTACAAGTCGGTGAACGAAGCGTTGCGCCATGCGGGCATGAAGAACCATGTGCGCGTGAAGATCGAGCACGTGGATTCCGAGACCATCGCGCCGGCCGATGCGGCCGAGAAGCTCGCCAAGTACGACGCCATCCTCGTGCCCGGCGGCTTCGGCGCACGCGGCGTGGAAGGCAAGATCTGCACCGCGCGCTTCGCACGCGAACAGAAGGTGCCCTACCTCGGCATCTGCCTGGGCATGCAGGTCGCCACCATCGAGTACGCACGGCACGTGGCGGGCCTGAAGGACGCCAACAGCACGGAATTCGAGGCCGACACGCCGCACCCCGTGATCGCGCTGATCACCGAATGGAAGGATGCCGACGGCACCATCCAGACGCGCAACGAGACCTCGGACCTGGGCGGCACCATGCGCCTGGGTGCGCAGAGTTCCGATGTGGCGGCCGGCACGCTGGCGCACGAGATCTACGGCAACATCGTGACGGAGCGCCACCGCCACCGCTACGAAGCCAACGTGAACTACCTCGACCAGCTGCGCCGCGCCGGCCTCGTGATCTCCGCGCTCACGCAGCGCGAGCAGCTCACCGAGATCGTCGAGCTGCCGCGCGACGTGCACCCGTGGTTCATCGGCGTGCAGTTCCACCCCGAGTTCAAGTCCACGCCCTGGGATGGCCATCCGCTGTTCAACGCGTTCATCAAGGCGGCCGTGGAACACCAGAAAAGCCGCCAGCCCGCCCTGGCCGCAGCCTGAAGCGGCGGCGGCATCCACCAGACACAAGGCAAAGCCATGAAACTCTGCGGCTTCGACGTCGGCCTCGAACACCCCTTCTTCCTCATCGCGGGCCCGTGCGTCATCGAGTCCGAGCAACTGCAGATGGACGTGGCCGGCCGGCTCAAGGAAACAGCGGCGGCGCTGGGCGTGCCCTTCATCTTCAAGAGCAGCTTCGACAAGGCCAACCGTTCCTCGGGCACCAGCTTCCGGGGCCCGGGCCGCGAGAAGGGCCTGGAGATCCTGGCCAAGATCCGGCGTGAACTCGGCGTGCCCGTGCTCACCGACGTGCACACCGAGGAAGACATCGCCGAGGCCGCGAAGGTAGTCGACGTGCTGCAGACGCCGGCCTTCCTGTGCCGCCAGACCGACTTCATCCGCGCGGTGGCGCAATCGGGCAAGCCGGTGAACATCAAGAAGGGGCAGTTCCTCGCGCCCCACGACATGAAGAACGTCATCGACAAGGCCCGCGCCGCTGCACGCGAAGCTGGCCTGCCGGAGGACAGCTTCATGGCCTGCGAGCGCGGCGCGAGCTTCGGCTACAACAACCTCGTCTCCGACATGCGCGGCCTGGCCATCATGCGCGAGACCGGCGCGCCGGTGGTGTTCGACGCCACGCACAGCGTGCAGCTGCCCGGCGGGCAGGGCACGAGCAGCGGCGGGCAGCGCGAGATGGTGCCGGTACTGGCGCGCGCGGCCGTGGCCGTGGGCGTGGCCGGCCTTTTCATGGAGACGCACCCCGATCCGAGCAAGGCCTTGTCGGACGGCCCCAACGCCGTGCCGCTGCAGCACATGAAGGCCCTGCTCGAAACCCTGGTCGCCCTGGATTCCGTCACCAAGCGGAACGGCTTTCTCGAAAACAACTTCGGAGCTTGAGACACCCATGAGCAGCGCCTACATCATCGCGTCCGTCACCGTCACCAACCCCGAGCAGTACGAGGAGTACCGCCGCCTCAGCACGCAGGCCATGCAGGCCCACGGCGCCGAGGTGTGCGTGCGCGGCGGTCGCGTCGAAGTGCTCGAAGGCGACTGGAACCCGGCCCGCACCGTGGTGCTGAAGTTTCCTTCGATGGACGCTGCGCGCGCGTTCTACGATTCGGCCGAATACCAGCAGGCCAAGGCGGCCCGCACCGGCGCGGCCGTGATGCGGATGGTGTGCGTCGAAGGGGTCTGAAAAGACACGGTACCGACCCGGGGCCGACGGCTGCCCGTGGCGTGGCCCGGCAGAGAGGCGCTGCCTTCGCAGGCCACGACTCTGCCATGTGGCCCCTGGCCGGCCCCAGGTCCCCGTGGACAGCGAAGGGCGTGCATCCCCTGCGCCTTCCTGCTCGCCCGTAGGCATTCAGCTCCGCTTTCCCATCCATGTCGCAACCTCTTCCACTCCCGCAGCCCCTGGCACTGGCCATCGCGAAAGACCGGTACCTCACGCCGCAATATGCGTTTGCCGATACCACCCACATCCCCCTGCTGAGCCCGCCGCGTTATGGCCAGGACATCACCTCGGGCTGCCGGGCCCGTGCACCGCAGGGCCAGTTCGTGGGAGATGACATCGCCGACCTCAAGGCCAGGATGCTCAAGTTGCTGAAAATCTTTGCCAATGGCGACAGGACGGGCATGGCAAAGCGGCTGTTCGACGGATTGACCGCCATGACCCACAGACTTGCAACCGTGGCCCTGGCGTCCGTGATCGTGGGGCTGTTGCTCACCCCCCTGGCCTACATCGGCATCGGCGCGCTGGGCGGCTTCGCCATCGCCTTCGCCGCGATTTCGATGCCGCTGCTGCTGCTCTGCAGCCTGTTTCTTTTCCACCGCTACCTGCGCCGCCCCGCAGCCAGCGCGCACCCGAGGCGCTGGCCGCAGGTTGCCGAAGCCGCGGCCTGGTTGCTGGTGGTGTTCTTCCTGGCGATCGTTTCCGGCTTCACGCTGCTGACCACGGCCGAGCGGTTCGGCCTTTTCTGCACGCTGGCACTGGTGGCCTCGCTGGTAGCCTTGCCATGGATGGCGCTGCGTCCCAGCGCCCTGGTGGCCCGCGTGGCGCAATGGCCTGCCGCTGCCGTGGCAGCCGGCGCATTGATGTCCGTGGGAGTCCTTGCCGGCGGTGCCGTGGTGTACCTGGTCACGCCTTCCCGATTTTTGTAATCCCGAACCTTGCAACGGAGGACGGTGCCTTCGGTCAGTTCGTGGCCAGGCTCCCGCCCCCGCCGCTCATCGATAATCTTTTGAAACTGGAGAACCTGTAATGAGTGCCATCGTTGATATCGTCGGCCGCGAAGTGCTGGACAGCCGCGGCAACCCCACCGTCGAATGCGACGTGCTTCTGGAATCGGGCGTGATGGGCCGTGCGGCCGTGCCGTCGGGCGCCTCCACCGGCAGCCGCGAAGCCATCGAGCTGCGCGACGGCGACAAGGGCCGCTACCTCGGCAAGGGCGTGCTCAAGGCCGTGGAGCACATCAACACCGAGATCTCCGAAGCCGTACTGGGCCTGGACGCCTCCGAACAGTCCTTCCTCGACAAGACCCTGATCGACCTCGACGGCACGGACAACAAGAGCCGCCTGGGCGCCAACGCGATGCTGGCCGTCTCCATGGCCGTGGCCCGCGCCGCGGCCGAAGAGTCCGGCCTGCCGCTGTACCGCTACCTGGGTGGCATGGGTGGCATCCAGCTGCCGGTGCCGATGATGAACGTCATCAACGGCGGTGCGCACGCCAACAACAGCCTGGACCTGCAGGAATTCATGATCATCCCCGTGGGCGCGCCGAGCTTCCGCGAAGCCGTCCGCTGGGGCGCCGAGGTGTTCCATGCGCTCAAGAAGATCATCAACGACAAGGGCATGAGCACCGCCGTGGGCGACGAAGGCGGCTTCGCGCCCAGCGTCGAGAACCACGAGGCGGCCATCCAGCTGATCCTGCAGGCCATCGACCAGGCGGGCTACACGGCCGGCGACCAGATCGCCCTGGGCCTGGACTGCGCGGCCAGCGAATTCTTCAAGGACGGCAAGTACGTGCTCGAAGGCGAAGGCGGCATCCAGCTCACGCCCCAGCAATGGACCGACATGCTCGCCGCCTGGGTGGACAAGTACCCGATCATCTCCATCGAGGACGGCATGGCCGAAGGCGACTGGGACGGCTGGAAGCACCTGACCGAACGCCTGGGCGAGAAGGTCCAGCTGGTGGGCGACGACCTCTTCGTCACCAACACCAAGATCCTGAAGGAAGGCATCGACAAGCGCATCGCCAACTCGATCCTCATCAAGATCAACCAGATCGGCACGCTGACCGAAACCTTCGCCGCCATCGAGATGGCCAAGCGCGCGGGCTACACGGCCGTGATCTCGCACCGATCGGGCGAGACGGAAGACTCCACCATCGCCGACATCGCCGTGGGCACCAACGCGGGCCAGATCAAGACCGGCTCGCTGAGCCGCTCGGACCGCGTCGCCAAGTACAACCAGCTGCTGCGCATCGAGGAAGACCTGGGCGACATCGCGCACTACCCCGGCCGCGAAGCGTTCTACAACCTGCGCTGATGCCGGGCTGAAGTCCGGCCCGATCCGGACACCGGCCTGGCACTGCACCCCATGTCCGCATGCGACACGCAAGCCCCCTCGGGCCACCGGCATCCGGTGGCGCGCCGGGCGGCCTGCGGGCCGCAGGCGGGCAGCCGGTGCGGCCTGCAGGCCGGCCCCCCCTTCTCCGATCCACGCTCTCGCGGCACCTGCGCTCCATGAATCCCCGTATCGTCCCCTTGGTGCTGCTGCTTCTGCTGGTGGCCGTGCAGGCACAGCTCTGGACGGGCCGCGGCAGCGTGGGCCACGTGCAGGAAATGAAAGACAAGATCGCCGTGCAGAAGCAGGCGAACGACCGCGCGCGGCAGGAGAACGAGCGGCTGTCCTCGGAAGTGAGCGACCTGCGCGACGGCCTCGACATGGTCGAGGAAAAGGCCCGCAGCGAACTGGGCATGGTCAAGCCCAACGAGGTCTACGTCCACGTGGCGCCGCGCTGACCGGCAACGCCGCTGCCGCGCATCCACCCCCCTCTCATGCCCTTGCGCCCCGCCGCGCCGGAGACGGCCACCGCCCGCCCCCGCCGCATCGCGGTGCTGGGCGCTCCCGGCACGGGTGCCGAGACGCTCGTCGATGCCCTGCGCACGCACCCGGCACTGCCGCAGGACCTCCAGCAGGCGGCCATTCTTCTGGCCGGGCCTTTCGCCGGCTCTGGCGCCACGGCGGCCCGGCAGGTCCTGAACGTCAGCGGATGCGCGCAGGCCTGGTTGATGGGCCTGGACGACCTGCCTCCGGACAACCGCGCAACCGCCGAGCGGCACGACGCCGCGCTGCGCGCCCTGCTGCAAACGATGGGCTGGCCGTACCAGGTGTTCTATGGCCCCGCCCCCGCCCGGCTGCGCCAGGCACTGCGGCTGCTGGGGGTGGCAGAAGAACCGTCAGACCATCGATATGCTATTAAAAACATAGCAAACAATTCAATGGATCCGGCGACACCAGGCACTTTTCAATCCCATTCCACGCAGGCACCCGTGTGGGAATGCGGCAAATGCAGCGATCCGGAGTGCGAGCACCGGCTGTTCCAGCGGTTGCTCGCCCGGCCGGGGGAGTGACGGGAGCCCTCCCGGAAAACCGTCGATGGCCGCCCGACGGCGCCGAGCCAGCCACCCACCGCCCATCCCAGCCGGCTACTGGACGGCCTTGGTCCCCGGCAGCAGCTCCGCGGCGTTGGTGAAGATCTGCGCGGCGTCCACGGGGTCGAAGCGGTACTGCTGGCCGCAGTATTCGCAGGCCACCTCGATCTCGCCGCGCTCGGCGATGATGCTCTCGGCCTCTTCGGCGCCCAGGCTGCGCAGCATGGAACTCACGCGCTCGCGGCTGCAGGTGCAGGCGAAGCGCGGGCCGTCCACGCCTTCCTTGGGCACGAAGCGCAGCAGCTTTTCTTCCCAGAAGAGGCGGTGCAGCACGGTGTCGATGTCCAGCGACAGCAGTTCCTCGCGGGTCAGACTGGCCGCCAGCGTGGAGATGCGGTTGTAGTCCTCGTTGCGGCCGATCTCGTCCTCGTTCTCGCTCTGGCTCATCTCCCGGCCGGCCAGGTTGGCCTCGCCCTTGATGGGCATGCGCTGGATCAGCAGGCCCGCGGCCACCTTGTCGTCGGCCGCCAGCACCAGCGTCGTGTCGAGCTGCTCGGACTGCAGCATGTAGTGCTGCAGCACGTCGCTGAGCTTGTCGAGCTTCTCGTGCTGGTCGCCGTGCAGCGGCACCACGCCCTGGTAGGGCTGCTGGCCCGGCAGGCGGTCCTTGGGATCGAGCGTGATCGCGCAGCGGCCGCCGCCGCCCACATTCACCATGTCGGGCAAGCGCGCGCCCACGGGCACCTCGCCCTGGATGGAGGCCGTGGCCCGCAGCGCCAGGTCGGACTGCACCTCCGCCACGGCCAGCTTCACCGGGCCGTCACCGAAGACCTGCAGCACCAGCGCGCCGTTGAACTTGATGTTGGACTGCATGAGCACGCCCGCCGCGGCCATCTCGCCCAGCAATTCGCGCACCTCGGGCGCGTAGGCACCCGTGGCGGTGTTGCCGGCGCGGCGCGCGAGGATCTCGGTCCAGGCGTCCGTGAGGCGGACGATCATGCCGCGCACCGGCAGGCCATCGAAGAGGAACTTGTGGAGTTCTGACACCCTGGAATCTTTCTGCAATCTGCGATCAATGGGCCACCGTCCGCCGGGCTCTTTCAGCCCGTGCGGTGCAGCCCCGCCCGGAAGCGCCGGGCATTGGCGATATAGGTCTGCGCGCTCTTGCGCAGGCCCTCGATTTGTTCCGGCGTGAGCTGCCGCACCGCCTTGGCCGGACTGCCGAGGATCATCGAGCCGTCCGGGAACTCCTTGCCTTCCGTCACCAGCGCGCCGGCGCCCACGAGGCAGTGCCGGCCGATCTTCGCACCATTGAGCACCACCGCGCCAATGCCGATGAGCGATTCGTCGCCCACCGTGCAGCCGTGCAGCACGACCTTGTGCCCCACCGTCACGCGCTCGCCGAGCACGAGCGGCTGGCCCAGGTCGGAATGCAGCACGCTGCCGTCCTGCACGTTGGTGCCGGCACCGATCGACAGCGTCTCGTTGTCGCCCCGCAGCACGGCGCCGAACCAGATGCTGGCATCCTCGCCCAGCACCACGTTGCCCATCACTTCGGCACTGTCCGCCACCCAGGCCGATTCGGCCACGCGGGGGGTTGTACCGTCGAGTTCGTAAAGCGCCATCGTTTCGTCTCCGGTCGGGGCGGACCGCCGTCCACCATTTTGTCTGCCGCCCTGGGATGCATCTGGGGGCGGAAAACTAGAATTGTAGGTATGGAGCTTCGCCAATGCGCCCTGCAGGCCCTGTGCCTCACCGATCCCGAAGAAAAGGCCGCGCGGACGCTGGCGCTGCACGCCGCTGCCGACGGCCTGCCCCTGGCCGCGCACGCCCCGCCGCCGCCCGCCCCCGATGGCCTGCCGGGCCGCCCTGACCGCCCCGAGCTGCTGCACCACACCGCCGTGGCCCGTCGCTCGCCGGCCACGCCGCTCGGCCGTGCGGTGCTGCTGCATGCCATCGCCCATATCGAGTTCAACGCCATCAACCTGGCGCTCGATGCCGTCTGGCGCTTCAGCGGCATGCCGGACGCCTACTACCGCGACTGGCTGCGCGTCGCCGCCGAGGAGGCCTCCCATTTCCGCATGCTGCGCGAACACCTGCGCGTCACGGGCCACGACTACGGCGACTTTCCCGCGCACCAGGGCCTGTGGACCATGTGCGAGAAAACCGCCCACGACATCGTGGCGCGCATGGCGCTGGTGCCGCGCACGCTGGAGGCGCGTGGGCTGGACGCAACGCCGCTGATCCAGCGCAAGCTCACCCAGGTGGGCACCCCCGACGCGCTGGCGGCCGTGGCGATCCTGGACGTGATCCTGCGCGAGGAGGTCGGCCATGTGGCCATCGGCAACCATTGGTACCGCTGGCTGTGCGAGCGCGACGGGCACGACCCGGAAAGCCACTACGGCGACCTCGTGCAGCGCTACGAAGCCCCGCGCCTGAAACCCCCGTTCAATGAGGCGGCACGCCGCGCCGCGGGCTTCAGCGAGGCCGAACTGCGCTGGCTGCAGGCCGAATGAGGGGATCGCTACCGGGGGCATGGGGAATTTTCTACAATGAGCCGGACTCCCTCGCATGCCGCGAGGTGGCCTCCGTCGACGGATCCGGCATGCCTTCCAACCCACCTACCCTCACCCCCCAGAGCCCCGCCAGCACGGCCTCCGGCGCCGGCCCGTCGGGCGCCATGATCGCCCGCCAGGCGATCGTGAACGGCCAGCATTCCGTGATCGGCTACGAGCTGTTCAACCGCTCGCGCGCGGGCGTGGCGCACACGGCGGCCACGGACGTGTTCCTGGTGTTCACGGCCCTCTCGCACGCGGGCACCGAAGAGCTGGTGGGCAAGAAGCTCATCTTCGTGAACTGCACGCACGAGAGCCTGGCCGGCGGCCACCTCGAGCTGGTGGACCCCGACAAGGTCGTGCTGGAGATCCCGCCCCTGGGCCATTCGGCGGCGGCCGAGGTGAGCACGCGGCTGCCGATCCTGCAGGCCCTGCGCGAGCGCGGCTTCCACCTCGCGTTCAATCACACGGTGCTCGAATCGGCCTATGCACCCTGGCTGCCGCTCGCCGACTACATCAAGCTCGACCTCTCGCTGCTGGCGCCCGACCAGCTCGCCGTGCTCATCAAGTATGCAGGCCGCCATACCAAGGCGGAGCTGATCGCCGAGAAGGTCGAAAGCGCCCAGCAGTACGACATGGCATCCAGCATGGGCGTGCAGCTCTTCCAGGGCTTCTGGTTCTCGCGCCCCGCCGTGGTCGAGGCCCGGCTGCTCACCCCCTCGCAGTCCAGCATCCTGCAGCTCATCAACCTGGTGCGCCAGCAGGCCAGCACGGATGAGATCGAAGAAGTGCTCAAGAAGGATGCGGGGCTGGCCTTCAATCTGATGCGCCTCATCAACTCCTCGGGCTTCGGGCTGGCACGCGAGATCACCTCGTTCCGCCAGGCGGTGATGCTGATGGGGCTCAAGAAACTGTTCCGCTGGGCGGCATTGCTGCTCACGGCCTCGCGCATCGGCGGCATTCCGGCATCGGTGGGCCACACGGCGGTGGTGCGCGGGCGCCTCATGGAACTGCTGGCGCTCGAGACCCTGTCGCAGGACGATGCCGACCAGGCCTTCGTGGTGGGCATCTTCTCGATGCTGGACGTCATGCTGAGCATGCCGATCGAATCGGCCATCGGTCTGCTGCACGTCCCCGAGCCCGTGGCCGATGCCCTGCTGCGCCGCGAGGGCGTGCTCGGCGAGCTGCTGCGCCTCGCGGAGGCCTGCGAATCGAGCGACGACGCGCTGTTCGACCAGGCCGCGACCACGCTGCACCTGACCAGCCAGCAGATCAACTGGGCCCACCTGCAGGCACTGGCCTGGGCCGACCAGCTGACGGACTGACGGGCACGGCAACCGCGCTCCGCTGCCGCACGGCGGGCCTCCTTGGTGGTAAGGTGGGAGGCTTGAAAAGGGCATCTTCGCTCCGGTCTTTCATTCTCTTCACGCCCATGTCGAGCAATAACGAAAATGCACCGGCTTTCGAGCCGACCCAACCCCAGGACGGAGCCGACCCCGCGGCCGATGATGGCAATCTGTCCATCATCGCGCGCCAGGCCATCGTGGACGAACACCGCGCCGTCTTCGGCTACGAGCTGTTCGACCGCTCCACCGCCTCCGACGCGCACACGGCCGCCAGCGACGCGGCCCTGCTCTTCAACGCCCTCTCCTACGCCGGCACCGAGGCGCTGGTGGGCAAGAAGACCGTCTTCATCAACTGCACGCACGAGAGCCTCGCCGGCGGCCACCTCGAACTCATCCACCCCGAGAAGGTGGTGCTGGAAGTGCCCACGCTGGCGGACACGGCCACCCTCGAGGAGATCGAAGGCCGCCTGTCCACGCTCGAAGGGCTGCGCACGCGGGGTTTCCGGCTGGCGTTCAGCCAGAACGTGCTGCGGCGCAACTACGGCAGCTGGCTGCGCATGGCCTCGTTCGTCAAGCTCGACATGCAGGCGTTCCGCCCCGAACTGGCCGAGCCGCTCGTGAAGTTCGCGCGGGCCAACAGCCAGGCCACGCTGGTCGCCGAGAAGGTCGAAACGGCCGAGCAGCACGAACGCATGTCGGCGCTCGGCGTGAAGCTGTTCCAGGGCTTCTGGTTCGCCAAGCCGGCACTGGTGAAGGCGCAGACCATCCGGCCGTCGCAGGCCACGATCATCCAGCTCATCAACCTAGTGCGCAAACAGGCCAGCACGGCGGAGATCGAAGAACTGCTCAAGAAGGACCCCACGCTGTCCTTCAATCTGCTGCGCTTCATCAATTCGTCGGGCTTCGGCCTGTCGTGCGAGGTCACGTCGTTCCGCCACGCGGTGATGATCCTGGGCCTCAAGAAGCTCTTCCGCTGGGCTGCGCTGCTGATGACCACGTCGCGCGCCGGTGGATCGCCCCCGGCCGTGGGCCAGACGGCGGTGGTGCGCGGTCGCCTCATGGAATTGCTGGCGGCCGAGCTGCTGCCGCCCGAGGAATGCGACAACGCCTTCGTGGTGGGCGTGTTCTCGCTGCTGGACACCATGCTCGGCGTCCCCCTCGAAAAGGCCCTGGAATCGGTGGCCCTGCCCCAGCCGGTGGTCGACGCGCTGCTGCACAACACGGGAGTGTTCGCGCCGTTCCTCGACCTCACCAAGGCCTGCGAAAGCGGCGACGAAGTGGCCTTCGCCCGGGCCGCCGAAGCGCTCCACCTGTCGAACCGCCAGGTCAACTGGGCGCATCTGCAGGCCCTCACCTGGGCCGAAAGCCTCGGCGAATAGCCGCTGCGGAGCCGGGACGGCGGGCGCGGCCCAGGCAGCGCCCGCCCTGCCCATGCATGCCGGCGGCGCGCCCTTCCGAAACGGCGGAGTCCGGGCCGCCAACCGCTCAATTCATCTGGATGTTCGCCGCGCGGATCACCCGCGCGTTGCCCTGCGACTCCTGCGCGATCTGCCGGGCGAAGTCGGCAGCCGTCCCGCCCGTGGGAACGTTGTCCGTGGCGGCCAATCGTGCGCGCAGGTCCTGCTGGGCCAGCGCCTTGTTCGTCTCGGCATTCAGCCGTTCCAGGACGGCCGCGGGCGTGCGGGCAGGCGCGAACAGGCCAAACTGCGAACTCAGGTTGGCGGCCGGCAGGCCCAGCTCGGCCAGCGTGGGTACCGACGCCAGCGCTTCGAGCCGGCCCGGCGCCCCCACGGCCAGCGCGCGCAGCTTGCCGGCCTGGATATGCTGCATGACCGCCGGCCCGGCGTTGGTCGACAGGATCTCGAACTGCCCGCTGAGCGCGTCGTTGAGCTGCTGCCCGCCGCCCTTGTAGGGCACGTGCGTGATGCGCGCCTGCGTTCCCTGCTGGATCTGCTCCAGCATGATGTGGCCCAGCGACGCGAGCCCCGACGTCGCCCATCGCACCTCGCCCGGCTTTGCCTTGGCCTGCGCGATCAGTGCCGCGAAGTCCTTGGCATCGCAGGCAGGCGTTGCCAGCAGCAGCACGGGCGAGACCATCACGCTCGCCACCGGAGCGATGTCGCGCACCGGGTCGAACGGCAGCTTGCCCAGGTGGGGGCTGAGCACCAGCGGGCTGATCGAGGAGAAACCGAGCGTGTAGCCATCGGCCGGCGCCTTGGCCACCATGTCCATGGCGATGGCGCCCCCGGCGCCCGCCTTGTTTTCCACGACCACCGGCGTGCCTAGTTGCGTGGAGAGCTTGTCGGCCAGCGCACGCGCCACGACATCGCTCACGCCGCCGGCCGGGTAGGCCACGACGATGCGCACGGGCCTGGACCCTGCGGGCCATTGCGCGGCCGAGGCTTGCGCACGGGCCTGGGAAGAAGCCCCCGCGGCAGCGGCCAGGCCGGCCGATGCGCACAGCGACAGCATGCGCCTGCGCGATAACGATTCAATCATCACAACCACCGTTTCCAGAGAAAACCAAGATGGGAGCGATTGTGCGTGCCCGGCGCCTGCCGCGGCCGCAGGGCACGCGACGCGGGCTGCGGTTTCGCGGGGATTCCGCGGCGGAGCGGCCCGCGCCGCCCCGGCCCATCCCGCCGCCCGCGGACGGGTTCAGCCGCGCGGATGGTGCTGCGCGTGGAGGGCCTTGAGCCGCTCGCGCGCCACGTGGGTGTAGATCGTGGTGGTGGAGATGTCGGCGTGCCCGAGCAGCAACTGCACCACGCGCAGGTCCGCGCCATGGTTGAGCAGGTGGGTGGCGAAGGCGTGCCGCAGCGTGTGCGGAGAGAGCGGCACGGTGATGCCGGCACCCTGTGCGTGCTTTTTCACGACCACCCAGAACATCGCCCGGGTCATGCCGGCCCCGCGCCGCGTGACGAACAGATCGTCGGTCTGCTGGCCCGCGAGGATCTCCGCCCGCGCCTGCGACAGATACCGCTGCAGCCATTCGGCCGCCACCTCGCCGAACGGCACCAGCCGCTCCTTGCTGCCCTTGCCCATCACGCGCAGCACCCCTTCGGACAGCGCCGCGTGGTAGGTTTTGAGCGTGACCAGTTCCGTCACGCGCAGGCCGCTGGCGTACATGAGTTCGAGCATCGCCCGATCGCGCAAGCCGAGCGCCGTGCTGGTGTCGGGGGCGTGCAGCAGGGCTTCGATCTGGGCGGCCGACAGCGTCTTGGGCACGCGCAGCGGTTGCCTGGCCGCCTGCAGCCGCACGGTGGGATCGGCGGCGATGCGGCGCTCGCGCAGGGCCCACTGGAAATAGCGCCGCAGCACCGTCAGGCGCCGGTTGGCCGACGTGGCGCGGGTGACCGCATGGCGGGCGGCGAAATACGCCTGCAGGTGGTGCTCCGCCGTCGCGTCGAGCGCGCCCGCGGTGTCGGGCATGTGCTCCTGCAGCCACTCGGCATAGAGCGACAGGTCGCGGCGGTACGCCGCCAGCGTGTTGCGGGAGAGGCCGTCTTCCAGCCACACCGCATCGATGAAGGCGTCGATGGCGTCCTGGCTGGCTTGCGAGAGGGTCATGGCGCGACGTTAGCACGCGGCCGGACCGCCCCATGGACCACAGGCCACGGCAGTGGCCCGCCGTGGCCTGGTGGATGGGGTGGGGAACAGGGAATCGGAGCGTTCAGTCGAGCACGAGCTTCTGCTTTTGCACGACGCCCTTGTAGACCTCGAACTCGGCCTTGATCTGCTCGGTGAACTGCTCGGGCGTATTGGCCATGATGAGCGAGCCGGTGTCCTCGATGCGCTTGCGCACGGCGGGGTCTTCCAGGGCCTTGCGCACGCCCGCGTTGATCTTGTCCACCACCTCCTTCGGCAGGCCCTTGGGGCCCAGGATGCCGTAGTAGGCCATGCGGTTCACCGGCTCGAGCCCGATCTCCTTGAAGGTCGGCACGTTCGGCAGGGCGGCCACCCGCTGGGGCGCGGCCACGACGATCGGCACGAGGCGGTTCTCCTTGATGAAGGGCAGCGCCGACGGCAGGTTGTCGAAGATCATCGGCACCTGGCCCGCCACGGTGTCGTTGAGCGCCGGGCCCGCGCCGCGGTAGGGAATGTGCGTGACGAAGGTGTTGGTGAGGCTCTTGTAGAGCTCCATCTGCAGGTGGCCGATGCCGCCCGTGCCAGAGGTCGAATACGAATACTTGCCCGGCACCTTCTTGATTTCCGCGAAGAAGCTCTTGTAGTCCTTGGCGGGGAAGTTCGGGTGCACCGCGATGATGTTCGGCGTCGCGGCGATGTTGATGATCGGCGTGAAGTCGGTCAGCGGGTTGTAGGGGGTGCGTGGGTTGATGGCCGGATTGGCAGCGGTGGTCGATACCGTGGCGATCCCGAGCGAATAGCCGTCCGGCGTGGCCTTCGCCGTCTCCGCGGCGCCGATGATGCCGCCGCCACCCGCCTTGTTTTCAACGATCACCGGCTGCCCGATGGCACGCGACAGCGGGTCGGCGATGACCCGCGCGATGATGTCCGTGGTGCCGCCCGGTGCGAAGGGCACCACCAGCTTGACCGGCTTCGAAGGATAGGCCTGGGCCCAGGCGCAGCCCGCAGTGGCGAAGAGGACGAGTCCAACCCAATTTCGGCGGTGCATGAATTCTCCTTGTAACTGCATGAAAACAACGTCAGCGCATCCTAAGCGTTGATGCGCCGACATCGTTCCATGCAGCCCCCTCCCTGGATGAGGGATTTCCCGCACCCATTGCATGCTGCGTCACCTTGACCGGAAATGGTCCGCTCCCTTGCGACTCGACGGTAGCGTTCTCGGGACATATGCCCGGTCTCATGCAAGGGCCATGGCGTCCCACAACAGCTTGGTGCCCAACAGGACGGTGAACACCAGGAAGACCGCCTTCATGCGTGGAGGCGGCAGGGTCTTCGCCGTCCAGGCGCCCATCACGCCACCCACGGCACAGCCCAGCATGAGCGGAATGCCCAGCTTGAAATCGATGACCCCGCTGCTCGCGAACGTGCTGACGGAAGCGCCCACCACCAGCAGGTTGATGCGCGTCATCACCGAGGCGCTCTGCGCGAAATTGAGGCCGAAGAAATGCATCAGCGCAAAGATCAAAAAGGTGCCGAAGCCGGCGCCGAAGAAGCCGGAATAGACGCACAGCGCGAACACCGTGGCCACGCCCGTCCAGGAGATGCGTGGCCGGGCCTGCGCCGGCAGGGCGGGCGCCGCGGACAGGTCGGTGCGGTAGGTGATCCACAGCACCACGGCCATCAGCGCCACCACCATGATCTTCAGGAACCGCTCGTCCATGCCGGTGACCATCAGCGATCCCGAGACGGAGCCCACCACGCACAGCGGCCACAGGATCCAGGGCACCTCGACATGCGATCGCTGGCCCTGGCGATGGGCCAGCGTGCCCGTGACGAAGGAGCCGATGAGCGCGAACTTGACGGTCGCGATCGCCGTGGCGGCCGGCTGCCCCATGAGCAGCAGCAAAGGCACGCCGAGCGTGACCCCGCCCCCCACCGTGACGGCGACGATGCCGACGATGCCCCCCAATCCCGCCAGCGCGGCACTCCAGAGCATCACCATGCGAGCGACGGCTTGGCAGGCTGCGTCGGTGCGATGTCCACGCACAGGTTCTGCCCCATGAGGGCCGCCGTGGACAACCGCGAGCGGCCCAGGTAGCGCTGCAGGACCGCCATGCGCACGGCCACCCCGTTGGCCGCCTGGCGGAAGTAGTGGTTGAAGGGGGTTTCGTCCACCTCCTCCGGCAGCTCTTCTCCGCGCGGCAGGCAGTGCAGCACCGCCATGTCACGCCGGCCGCCGCGCAGCAGGTCGCGGGTCACGCGGCAGCGGCTCAGCTGCTGTTCATACATCGATGGTTCGCGGTATTGCTCGCGCTGGACCCGCACCACGTACAGCACGTCCACCTGCCCCAGCATGTCGGCCACGCAGGCATGTTCCTGCACTTCGGCGCCGGCCAGTTCGGAGAGCGCAGGCACCGGTTCCGGGGCGCCGTCGGCATCGCCCACGGCATCCACCACATGGAGGCGGACATCGCGGAACGCGCGCAATCCCGCGAACAGCGACTTGGCGGCGCGCGAGTAGCGCACCCCTCCGGCGATGCCCACGCGCAGGCCGTCGAGGCTGCCGAAATGCTTGCGCATGGTGAACAGGTCGATGAGCGTCTGCGTGGGGTGGCTGCCCTGGCCCTCGCCCGCGTTGATCAGCGGCACGTCCACCACGGCGGCCATGCGCTCCATCATGCCGTCCTCGGCGTGGCGGGCCACCACGAGGTCCGCGTAGTAGCCGGCCATCCGCAGGGTGTCGGTGACGCTCTCGCCGAGGCCCACGCGCGTGGTCTGGATGTCGCCCACGCTCAGCACGCGGGCTCCGAGGCGGTGCGCCGCCGCCTCGAAGCTGAGGCGGGTGCGGGTGCTGGGCTCGAAGAATACGGTGCACACCAGCGTTCCGGCCAGGCTGTAGGCGAACTCGCCGGGATACCGGCGGATGTCCTCGGCCATGCCGAGCAGGCTCTCGATGTCGGTGCGGGGCCAGCCGTCGATGGACAGCAGGTTCTGGGTGGCCGTGCGGAAGGACGGGGTTCGCGGAATCCCGTCAACGGGCGAGGATCGATGGCACTGCAACACTGGAAACAAACTAGTTGTGCGGACGGACTGACTTTCTGCTTCAATCTTCCCGCCGGCTCTTCCATAAGAGAAGGTTTTATTTCTTATACGAACCATAAAAAATATCTTGGATACAACCATCGATCTAGAGCAGCTCCGCACCTTCTCCCTGGTGCTCGAGCTGGGGAGTTTTTCAGCGGCGGCGGAGCGGTTGGGGTTGACGCAACCGGCTGTCAGTGTGCAAGTCAAGAAACTGGAACGCTCGCTGTCCGTGCGGCTGGTGGAACGGGTGGGCCGGCGCGTGAGCGCCACGCCTGCGGGGGCCGATCTGCTGGCGCAGGTGCCGCACGTGGCGACGGCCGTGGCCAACGCGGTGAGCGCCGCGACGTTCCACGCGGCGGGCGTGTCGGGCACGGTGCGCCTCGGCACGGGGCTCACGCCCTGCCTGTACTTCCTGCCCGCGGTGCTGCGCGACCTGCGCAAGCGCTATCCCTCGCTGCAGATCGTGGTGAGCACGGGCAACACGGAAGACTACGTGCGGCAGATCGAGGGCAACATCGTCGACGTGGCCCTCGTCACGCTGCCGGTCACGTCCCGCGCGCTGGCTGCGACGCCGGTGCTGGAGGACGACTTCGTCGCCATCTGCCGCAAGGGCACCTGCGACTGGCCCGCGACGGTGACCGCCGAGATGCTGAGCGAACAGCCGCTGGTGAAACTGGGCACCGGCACCACCACGCGCACGCTGGTGGACGAGTGGCTGCGCCAGGGCGGCGGCCCGCTGGGCACCCCCGCGATGGAGTTCGACAGCGTCGAGGCCATCAAGGCGATGGTGGCCGCGGGCCTGGGCTGCGCGGTGCTGCCCCGCATGGCCGTGACCGGAGCGGGCAAGCACAAGGACCTGGACATGCGGCCCCTGCGCCCGCGCCTCAAGCGCACGCTGGCCATCATCCTGCGCCAGGACAAGCCCGTGAACCGCGGGCTGAAGAAGGTGCTGGAGGCCATCGTCGACGGCGCCAAGGTCCTCAAGGCCAAGGACTGACCGGCGGACCCGGCCCGCAGGCCAGGCCCGCGCACGGCGGATTCCGGACGGCGGCGCCTGCCCGCACGGGGCGCCGGGTATCCTGCGTGCGTGAACTACGCCCAGCTGCTCTTTCCCGATTTCTCGCTCATCCTCTTCGGCTACCTGGTGTGCCGATACACCCCGCTCAACCGGTCGGTCTGGCAGCCGGTCGAAAGCCTCGTGTACTACCTGCTGTTCCCGGTGCTGCTGTTCCAGTCCATCGTGAAGAGCCCCATCCAGGTGGGCGAGGCCTCGGGGCTGATCGCGGCGGGCGTGCTCACGGGCCTGTCCGGCATCGCACTGGCCTACCTGCTGCCCCGCATGCCGGGCCTGTCGGGGCGGCTCGACGAGCGTGACCACGCGGCCAGCGCGCAGGTGGCGTTCCGCTTCAATTCGTTCATCGGGCTGGCGCTGGCCGAGCGGCTGGCGGGCGCGCAGGGCCTGCTGCTGATCGCGGTGCTGATCGGCGTGTGCGTGCCGCTCTTCAACATCGCGGCCGTGTGGCCGATGGCGCGCGCGGGCCGCCACGGCTTCCTGAAGGAGCTGGCGCGCAACCCGCTGATCATCGCCACGGCCACGGGCCTGGTCGCCAACCTGCTCGGCTTTCGCATCCCCGCCTGGATGGAGCCTTCGGTGAACCGGGTCGGCGCCGCGTCGATCGCGCTGGGGCTCATGTCGGCGGGCGCGGGCATGCAGCTGGGGCTGCTCACGCGCAGCAAGCTGCTGTCGGCCTCGGTGCTGGCGATCCGCCATCTGGTGCAGCCGCTGGTGGCCTTCCTGATGGCGCGCTGGTTCGGGCTCGACGCCGTGCAGACCACGGTGCTGATGGCGTTCTCGGCGCTGCCCACGGCGTCCACCTGCTACGTGCTGGCTGCGCGCATGGGCTACAACGGTCCCTATGTCGCGGGGCTGGTCACGCTCTCCACCGTGCTGGGCGTGCTGAGCCTGCCCTTCGCGCTCGGCGTGCTGCGGCCCTGAAGTCCAGGCACACCGGTTGCTACATTTTTAATAGCAAACTATTCAATGGATCCGGCGGCACGGAGCGGTTCCTGTGCCAAGGCCCATGCCACGTGTTCGCGCACCAGCGCGCTGGGATCGCCGGCGCGCGCGGCCAGCGCAGCGCGCAGCGCGGGATCGCCCGTGGCGCGCAGCGCGTTGCCCAGGGCCACGGCCACGTTGCGCAGCCAGCGCTCGTGCCCGATCCGGCGGATCGGGCCGCCCTCGGTGCGGCGCAGGAAGGTGTCCTCGTCCCAGGCGAACCACTCGGCCAGCGGCCGGCCCGACAGCGCGGGCCGCTCGTCGAAATCGGGCACCGTGCTCGCCTGCGCGAACTTGTTCCAGGGGCAGGCCAGCTGGCAATCGTCGCAGCCGTACACCCGGTTGCCCACCAGCGGCCGCAGTGCCTCGGGGATGGCGCCGGCATGCTCGATGGTGAGGTAGGAGATGCAGCGCCGCGCATCCACGCGCTGCGGGGCGACGATGGCCTGCGTCGGGCAGACGTCGATGCAGGCCTGGCAGGAGCCGCAGTGCGCGGTGACGGGCCCGCTCGGCGCGAGCGGCAGATCGACGTAGATCTCGCCCAGGAAGAACATCGAGCCGGCTTCGCGGTTGAGCACCAGCGTGTGCTTACCGCGCCAGCCCTGGCCGCTGCGCCGCGCCAGTTCGGCCTCCAGCACGGGCGCGGAGTCGGTGAACACCCGGTGGCCGAACGGGCCCACGGCCGCGGCGATGCGGTCGGCGAGCTTCTGCAGCCGCGCGCGCAGCACCTTGTGGTAGTCGCGCCCCCGGGCATAGACGGAGACGATGCCCTCGCCGGGCCGCTCCAGCCGCGCGAACTCGACCGCCTGCCAGCCGCCGCGCTCCGGGCCGGCGCCGGTGCGATCCTCTTCCTCCAGCGCGCGCCCAAGGGTTGCCTGCGGCAGGTAGTCCATGCGCGCGGTGATCACGCTCACCGTGCCGGGCACCAGTTCGGCCGGGCGCGCGCGCTTGAGCCCATGGGCCTGCATGTATTGCATGTCGCCATGGAACCCCTGGGCCAGCCACTGCATCAATCCCGGCTCCGCGGACGACAAATCCACGCCCGCGACGCCGATTTGGGAAAATCCCAGTTCGCGGGCCCAGCCTTGCATTTGAGGAACGAGTTGACTGCTGCACGACATCACCCCGGGATTGTAGAAAGCCCGCCCCCGCCCGACGGCCTGGCCCTGGTCTGGCGGAGCGAGGACGACACCGCCGCCTTCGCCCGGCAGCTCGCCGGCCAGCCCGCGCTCGCGGATGCCTTCATCACCCTGCACGGCGACCTGGGCGCGGGCAAGACCACGTTCGTGCGGCACCTGCTGCGCGCACTGGGCGTGCAGGGCCGCATCAAGAGCCCCACCTACGCCGTGGTCGAGCCGCACGAGGCGGCGGGCCGGGCGGCATGGCACTTCGACTTCTACCGCTTCAGCGATCCGCGCGAGTGGGAGGACGCGGGTTTCCGCGACATCTTCGCGGGCCCGGGCCTGAAGATCGCCGAGTGGCCCGAAAAGGCGGCGGGGCTGATCCCCCCTGCCGATCTTGCTATACACATTGAAGCCTCGGGCGACGCCAGCGGTGCGTACGATGGCGGGGACGCGGCGCGGCAGGTGCTCCTGCGCGCCGGCACGCCCCTCGGCCGCACCCTGGTGCAAGGACTCACGACAGCATGAGCGACGACGCCACTTCCACCCCTCCCCCGCCCGAGGCGCCCCGCCCGGGCCTGCCCGGGCCCTCGCGGCGCGAACTGCTGCGCGCGGGCACCCTGGTGCTCCTGCTCGGCACGCAGCAGATCGCCCGCGGCGCAGGCATCCTCGCCGTGCGCGTCTGGCCCGCGCAGGACTATTCGCGGGTCACCATCGAGTCCGACCGGCAGCTCACCGCCAAGCAGTTCTTCGTGGCCACGCCCCCACGCCTGGCCGTGGACATCGAAGGCATCGACCTGAACCCCGAACTGCGCGAGCTGGTCGCCAAGGTCAAGCCCGACGACCCCAACATCGCGGGCATCCGCGTCGGCCAGAACGCGCCGGGCGTGGTGCGGCTGGTGGTGGACCTGAAGCGTGCGGCCCTGCCGCAGGTCTTCACCCTGCCGCCCATCGCGGCCTACCGGCACCGTCTGGTGTTCGACCTCTACCCGGCCGACCCCGAGGACCCGCTGGAAACCCTGATCGCCGAGCGCCTGCGCGATGCCGCGCCGGGCGCCGCCACCGTGGGCCTGCCGCCGCCCCCGCCGGCCCCCCTGCCCAACATCGCCGCTGCGCGGCCCGGCTCGGCGGGCGACCCGCTGGGCGACCTGATCGCGCAGCACAGCCAGCGCCCCGGCACGGCAGCGGCCCCCGCCCCTGCTGGCGGGTTGCCCACCCCCGTCCCGGGCGCCACCGCGCCCGTGGCCACGCCCTCGGGCGCGCCGGCGGCGGCGCCGCCCGCCGTGGCGGCAGCGCCTTCTCCGCCCCATTCGGGCTCGGCCGGAGCGCCCGCCGCGCCGGCGATCGCCCGCGCCACCGACCGCCTGATCATCGTGGCGCTCGACCCCGGGCACGGCGGCGAAGACCCCGGCGCCACCGGGCCCGGCGGCACGCGAGAGAAGGACGTGGTGCTGAAGGTCGCCTTCCTGCTGCGCGACCGCATCAACGCCACCACCATCGGCGGCAACCCGATGCGGGCCTTCCTCACGCGGGATGCCGATTTCTTCGTGCCGCTGGGCGTGCGCGTGGAGAAGGCACGCCGCGTGCAGGCCGACCTGTTCGTGAGCATCCATGCCGATGCGTTCACCACGCCGGCCGCGCGCGGCGCCAGCGTGTTCGCACTGAGCCAGAGCGGCGCATCCAGCACCGCGGCGCGCTGGCTGGCCAACAAGGAAAACCAGTCCGATCTGGTGGGCGGGCTCAACGTGAGGTCCCAGGACCGCCACGTGCAAAGCGCCTTGCTCGACATGAGCACCACCGCGCAGATCAACGACAGCCTGAAGCTCGGCAGCGTGCTGCTGGGCGAGATCGGCAACATGGCGAAGCTCCACAAGCCGCGCGTGGAGCAGGCGGGCTTCGCGGTCCTGAAGGCCCCGGACATCCCCAGCGTGCTGGTGGAAACGGCCTTCATCAGCAACCCCGAGGAAGAAGCCAAGCTGCGCACCGCGGCCTACCAGCAGCAGCTGGCCGACGCGCTCATGCGCGGCATCACGCGGTACTTCGCCAAGAACCCGCCGCTGGCGCGCAGCCGTTCGGTGTGAGTCGCAGGCCGCAGCCGCACGCGCTCCGGCCGCTGCTGCCTCCGTACCGACCACGGCTGCCGGGCCGTTGCCGCCCGCTGCGGGTCTCCTGGGTTGCCACGCGCGTGGCCTTGCGCCACAGTGGCTCCAATCCCCACGACAACGCCCCGCCCACGGGGCAGCAGGAGGCCCCATGGCTTTGCAGCACGCCCGTTCCGCCGAAATCGTCAGCATCCGCCCCCTGGGGCCCGACCTCGCCCGCACGGCGACTTCGGCCATCATCAAGGCCGCGCAACTGGAGGTCATCCGCGCGGTGCTGCCCGCGGGCAAGGAACTGCGCCAGCACGACACGCCCGGCGAAGTCACCATCCAGTGCCTCGAAGGCGAGGTGGAGTTCCACGCCGCCTCGGGCGCCAGCCTGCTGCGCGCGGGCGACTTCATCCATCTGGAGGCGCGCGCGCCGCACTCGCTGCGGGCGCTGAGCGACGCCTCGCTGCTGCTCACGCTCTGCCTCGCGCCCGGATAGCTCCCTGCACGGCGCCCGCGCAGGGCCGGCCCGGCCGGGCGCGTGCAACGGAATGCGGCGCGCGCAGCGGGACAGTAACGTCCTACAACCGGCGGCTTGACCTGCTTACACACGCGGGGCCCGGCCGGGGAGATAGTGCGGACATGGGCGACGGGGCCACCCCCAGCCTCCACTTCTACACAAGGAGCACACCATGAACTACCGCCACTTCCTCACCGCCGCCGCCTGTGTCGCCGCCCTGGGCCTGGCTGGCTGCTCTTCCAATCCCACCAATGCACAGCTCGGCACCGGCGTCGGTGCCGTGGCCGGTGGCGTGCTGGGTAGCGCCGTCGGCGGTACCGCAGCCACCGTGGGCGGGGCCGCAGCCGGCGCCCTGATCGGCCACGAACTGGGTGAAGACCGCGACCAGCGCCGCCGCTGACCGACGCTCCGGGAGGCGCGTTCTCCCGGCAGGCACCCACTCTCTTCCAGACAGCCCGCACGGCCCCGCGCAGTGCGGGCTGTTTGTTTTCATACCCCTTTGATTGGCAGGCTTCACCCACCATTAACCAAAATTTTATTTATACATTAATGCATGTCCTGCGCATGCTTCCAGGGCACGCCCGCTGCCTAGCAGCCGCTAGCATCCGCCTTCTCTTTTTTCAGTGGAAGCGCGCCCATGCCCTCATGCCCACGGGTCCTGCGAATCGGGAATCCGCCCCATCCTCCCAAAATGGACCGCCGCCGCGCGGCGCTGCGCCTGCTGGCCCTGCCTTCGGCCATGGCCTCGGGCCACGCGATCCCCGGCAACGATTTCAGCGCCTTCGCCGCCTCGCAGACCGTCCGGTTCACCACGCCCGAGGGCTGCCATCTGCACTACCAGGACCGCGGCAGGGGCCCCGTCGTGCTGCTGGGCCACAGCTACCTGTGGGATTCGTCGATGTGGGAGCCGCAGATCCAGGCGCTGTCGCGCCACTACCGGGTGATCGCCCCCGACCTCTGGGGCCACGGCTCCTCGGGCGCCCTGCCCCAGGACACGCGGGACCTGAAGGGCCTGGCCGCGCAGATGCTCACGCTGCTGGACGCGCTGGACATCGAGGAATGCGCGGTGGTGGGCCTGTCGGTCGGCGGCATGTGGGGCGCGGAGCTGGCCCTGCTGGCGCCCGAGCGGATGCGCAGCCTCGTGATGATGGACACCTACCTCGGGGCCGAGCCGGACGCCACGCGGCTGCGCTATTTCGGCATGCTTGACGCGATCGAAGCCGCGGGGCAGATCACGCCGGCGCTGGTGGACGCCATCGTCCCGATCTTCTTCCGGCCCGGCACCGACCCTGCCGCGCCGCGCCCGGCCGCCTTCGCGCACAGCCTGGCGGCGATGCCGGCCGACCGGCTGCGCACCTCGGTGGTGCCGCTCGGGCGCATCATCTTCGGCCGTGCCGATGCGCTCGAATCGCTGGCGGGGCTCGACCCCGAGTCCACGCTGCTGATGTGCGGCGACGAAGACATCCCGCGCCCGCCGCGCGAGATGGAGCACATGGCCGAAGTGATCGGCTGCGACGCGGTGCTGGTGCCGGGCGCGGGCCACATCTCCAACCTGGACAACCCGGAGTTCGTCACCCGCCAGTTGCTGCAGTGGCTGCGCCGCACGATGCGCTGACGGAAAAGCCCCCGGCGGCGGGAATGCCGCGCCGGGTCCGCGTTCAGACCGTCCGGGCCGCCTGCTGGCGGCCGGCGCGCCAGGCGCCGAACAAAGCGATCAGGCCGGGCACGAGGATCAGCGCCCAGATGATCTTGTCCAGGTTGGCCTGCACCCACGGGAAGTTGCCGAAGAAATAGCCCGCCGTGCAGATGCCCAGCACCCACAACAGCGCGCCGCCCACGTTGTAGGCCGTGAACTTCGCGCGGTTCATCTCGGCCACGCCCGCCACGAACGGCGCGAAGGTGCGGATGAAGGGCATGAAGCGCGCGATCACGATGGTCACGCCGCCGTAGCGTTCGTAGAACGCATGGGCCTGGTCGAACGCGCGGCGGTTGAACCAGCGCGAATCGGGCCACTGGAAGACCTTGGGGCCGAAGTAGCGGCCGATGGTGTAGTTGCACTGGTCGCCCAGGATGGCGGCCACCAGCAGCACGGTGCAGGCGATGGGGAAGCTCATGAGCCCCGCGCCGCAGAGCGCCCCCACGATGAAGAGCAGCGAGTCGCCGGGCAGGAACGGCATGACGACCACGCCGGTTTCCACGAAGACGATGATGAACAGCAACGCGTACACCCAGGGGCCATAGGCGGCCACGAAGGCCGCGAGGTGCTTGTCGACGTGCAGGATGAAATCGATGAGGAACTGGATGATTTCCAAGGCGGGACCTTCGGGAGGAATGCAAAAGGAAGCGGAAGGGGCGGCGCACCGGAGCGCCCCGGCCCCGGCGGGCGGCAGGGCACCCGCCGGCGCGGCGCATCACTCTAACCGCACTGCCTACAATGCCGCCCAATGACCACAGAGCCCGCCGCGCCACGCCGCCCCATCCGCGATCTGCCCGATGAACTGATCAGCCAGATCGCCGCAGGCGAAGTGGTGGAACGGCCCGCGTCGGCCGTGCGCGAGCTGGTGGACAACGCGCTCGACGCGGGCGCCACGCAGGTCACCGTGCGGCTGCTGGCCGGCGGCGTGCGCCTCATCGCGGTGGAAGACGACGGCAGCGGCATTCCGCCCGAGGAGCTGCCGGTCGCCCTGCGGCGGCACGCCACCAGCAAGATCACCAACCTGCACGACCTGGAATCGGTGGCGACCATGGGGTTCCGGGGCGAGGCCCTGGCCGCCGTCGCGTCGGTGTCCGAGATGGCGCTGCTCTCGCGCACCGAAGACCGGCCGACGGCCTTCCTGCTCGACGCCCGCAGCGGCGAACTGCGCCCGGCCGCTCGCAGCCGCGGCACCACGGTGGAGGTGAAGGAACTGTTCTTCTCCACGCCCGCGCGCCGCAAGTTCCTGAAGACGGATGCCACCGAACTTGCCCACTGCATCGAGGCGGTGCGCCGCCATGCGCTGGCACGCCCGGACGTGGGCTTTGCGATCTGGCACGAGGGCAAGCTGGTGGAGCAATGGCGCGCCACCCAGGCACTGGGCGACGGGCCCCGTTCGGAGGCAGACGCCGATGCGGCACCGGACCCGGCCGCCCTGGAGGCCGCGCTCGCGCGGCGCCTCTCGGACGTGCTGGGCGAGGATTTCCTGCGCGATTCCGTGCCCGTGCAGCACCGCTCGGGTGCAGTCACGGTCTGGGGCCGCGCAGGCCTGCCGGACGCGGCCCGATCGCGCGCCGACCAGCAGTTCTGCTACGTGAACGGCCGCTTCGTGCGCGACAAGGTGCTCACCCACGCGGCCCGCAGCGCCTACGAAGACGTGCTGCATGGCCAGAAGCAGCCCGTGTACGCGCTCTACGTGTCCATCGACCCGATGCGCGTGGACGTGAACGTGCATCCCACCAAGATCGAGGTGCGCTTTCGCGACAGCCGCGAAGTGCACCAGGCCGTGCGGCATGCGGTGGAGAACGCCCTGGCGGTGCCGCGGGCCCAGGCGCTGGCGGCCCAGACGGCGGCCGTAGCGGCCGACGGCACGCCCACCGGCAGCCCGGCGGTATCTTTGGAGCCAAAACCGCTCCATGCCGCCGGATTCATCAGACAGTCTGCTATACCTTTTGAAGCACGGCCCGGTCACCGGGTCAGCGACCTCGAAGCCCTCTGGGGACGCCGCGACCCGGCGCCCGCGGCCGCTCCGGCGGCGGGAGCGGGCGCCGCCGCCTTCGGTGCGCCCGATGCCGTCCCGGCGCGCGATGGGTGGCCGCAGGCGGGCCTGGCCGGTGCGGCAGAGGGTGCCGGCGCACGGCAGCCCGCGGCGCCGGCCGATGGTGACGCCGCCGCGGCAGCAGGCGCGCAGGCCTTCCCGCCACCGGCCGCCGCTGCGTCCGGCAACGCGCCTGCGGCCTCGGAGGAGGCGTGGCCGCTGGGGCGGGCGGTGGCGCAGATCCAGGGGGTGTACATCCTGGCGGAGAACGCTCAGGGTCTGGTGATCGTGGACATGCATGCCGCGCACGAACGCATCGTGTATGAGCGCCTCAAGTCGCAGGTGGATGCCAGCGAGCGCATCGCCAGCCAGCCGCTGCTGATCCCGGCCACCTTCGCCGCCACGCCCGAAGAGGTGGCCACGGCGGAGGCCCATGCCGAAACGCTCTCGGTGCTGGGCATGGAGGTGTCGCCCTTCTCGCCGCGCACGCTGGCGGTGCGCGCGGTGCCCACCACGCTCGCGCAGGGCGATGCGGTGGAGCTGGCGCGCAGCGTGCTGGCCGAGCTGGCGGCGCACGACGCCAGCACCGTGGTGCAGCGCGCCCGCAACGAGATCCTCGGCACCATGGCCTGCCACGGCGCGGTGCGCGCCCACCGGCGCCTCACGATCGACGAAATGAACGCGCTGCTGCGCCAGATGGAAGTGACCGAACGCTCCGACCAGTGCAACCACGGCCGGCCGACCTGGCGGCAGCTGTCGATGCGCGAACTCGACGCCCTGTTCCTGCGGGGGCGCTGAGCCCCTGCCCCGCCCCTTTCCCGGGAGACCCTGCCATGCCCGCTCGCCACCACCCTTACCGCCTGCGGGCCGCCTGCGCGGCGCATGGCATCGCAGCGCTGGCCACGCTGGCGGCCAGCGCTTCGCACGTGCATGCGGGCCGCCCGCTCACGGTGGACGATGCCGGCGTGAACGCCCCCGGCGAGGGCCATGTGGAAGTGTGGTGGGAGGGCGTGCACCAGGAGCGCGGCGCGGTCTTCGCCGCGCCGGCCTATGCCCCGCAGGCACTGCCGGGGCTGGAACTCGGCGCGCTGCTGGCCCGGGACCTGCACGGCCACACCACGCTGAGCGGCGTGCAGGCCAAATGGCAGTGGACCCCGCCGCCCGAGCGCGGCTGCCATGCGGCCTCCAGCGCCGGCCTGGTCCATGCCTACCGCGAGAACGGCAGCACCCTCGCGCTCACGGCGCTCGGCACCTGCGTGGCCTCCTGGGGCGCGGTGCACGCGAACCTGGGCGCGATGCACACGCCCGACCGCCACTGGCGCCCGACCTGGGGCGTGGCGCTGGAGTCGGCCTGGGGCGCCGTCACGGCGCACGTGGAGGCCTTCGGCGAGCGCGACGGCCCGCCCACCTACCAGACCGGCGCGCTCTGGGAATGGGCGCCGGGCTGGCAGCTCGACGGCCTCGTGGGCCGCCGCAAGGGCCGGACGCTGCTGAGCCTGGGCGTCAAGCGCAGCTTCTGAGAACGTTCTGAGCCAACGAGCGCCGGCGGGCCGCCGTCAGTTGTCGCGCGCGGCCTTGGCCTGGTCGGGGAAGTCCGAGAACACGCCGTCCACGCCCAGGCGGTAGAACAGGCGGTATTCGGCCTTCGGGTCGCCCTTGTAGTCCGAGGCCAGGCGCTTGGCTTCGCTGCGGAACGTATAGGGGTGCACGAACAGCCCCGCCGCGTGGGCATCGGCCACCACGCGGGTGGGGGCCATCGTCACGCGGTCGCGTTCGTCGATCACGCCGTCGCCATTGAGGTCGTCGGGCTTGCCGTCGTTGTTGTCGTCCTTCAGACGCGTCGGGATCAGGTAGGGCTTCCAGGGGCCGATGCCGTCGGCATAGGTCTTGACCTCGCGCAGGCCCTCGGGCGTGAGCAGCGTGGCAAAGGTGCGCCGGTCGCCCGCCACCGCGAAGTCGTACGGCTTGTCGTAGGGCGCGGTCAGATCGATGCTGCCGTCGGCCTTCACGTCGTTGCCGTCCACGAGCTGCACGAGGCGCACCTGCGTCCTGGTGCGCAGGTACTTGAGGTTGGACACCTCGAACGACTGCACCATCACGGGCGAGGCCGCGGTGGTGTAGCCGTACTGCGACAGCGTGGCGAGCAGCCGGTCCTCGAGCTTCAGGTTCAGGTTGGCGTGGTAGGTGGGGTGCTTGGTCTCGATGTAGACGCCCACCGTGCGGCCGGCCCGCGTGCCCTCGGTGCGGGCGAGGTCCAGCACCTCGACCAGCGTGGGGATCTGGAAGCGGCCGTTGAAGGACTGGTCGCGGTCCGGCAACGGCTGGATGGCGCGCAGCGTCTTGATCTCGGCCAGCGTGAAGTCGGAGGCGAACCAGCCCTCTTCCTGCACGCCGTCCACCGCCCTGCGGGTCTTGCGGCTGGCGAACTCGGGGCGCTGGGCCACGTCGGTGGTGGTGGTGATATTGGGCTCGTGCCGGGCGATGAGCACGCCGTCCTTGGTGGCGACGAGGTCCGGCTCGATGAAGTCCGCGCCCAGCTCGATGCCGCGCCGGTAGCCCTCCAGCGTGTGGTCGGGCAGGTAGCCGGCCGCGCCGCGGTGGCCGATCACCAGGGCCTTGCCGCCGTTCAGCGTGGGCTGCGCATCGTCGTCGTTGCCGCCGCAGGCCGACAGCGCGGCTCCGGCCGCCAGGGCGGCGAGCGCCACGCGGGCGGCGGCAGCGGGCCGGCGGCGCGCGAAAGCGGTGGCGCCGGCCGGGCGGCGCGCGGATGCATGGGTCGTCATGTGTCTCTTCTCCTCGGGATGGTCGATCGCAAAGGCGCCACTCTGGCGGCGCCGCATGACAGCCCGGTGACGGCAGGCGCGGCCCGGGCCTCTGCACCCGATCGGTGCCCGTGCCCCCACCGCGCGCCCCATCCCGGGCCGCCGCCGATGATGGCACGCACGGCCGGTCGCGGGCGAGGCCACCTCCCGCCGCCGCGGCCCGGGCGCCGGAGGGCCCGAAGAGCGGGTCTTCCCGGGGGCATTTCAGGGGTTTGGCCCGTCAACCCGGTGCGCCATGGTGCGTTTTTTGCTGCATGGCCCCCGGGGCCCGCACGCCGCACGGCCCCGGAGCGCTATCCAAACCATAGCAAACCCCGGCCCTCCGGCGGTGGCCCGGCCCGCAAAGGCCTGCCGAACTTTCTCCACCCGAGCCGACTCTGTCCTTCCGATGAAACGCTGGCCCCTCTTTTCCTCCCTTGCGCTCGCCCTCGCAGTGACGGCGGGCTGTGCCACCCTCGATGCGAAGCAGCGCGAATGGATCTTCCAGCCCAGCGACCGGGCCTGGGGCGGCGCGCAGTCCACCGACGACATGGAAGACGTCTGGATCGCCTTCGATTCGCGCGCCTCCGGCAAGCCGGAGAAACTGCATGGCCTGTGGCTGCCCTCCGAGCGTGCCGACGCGCCGGTGCTGCTCTACCTGCACGGCGCACGCTGGAACGTCTCCGGATCGGCCGGGCGCATGCGGCGCATGAAGGAGATGGGCTTTTCGGTGCTGGCCGTGGACTACCGCGGGTTCGGCCGCAGCAGCCCCGCGCTGCCCTCGGAGAGCACCGCGCTGGAAGACGCGCGGGCCGCCTGGGACTGGCTGGCGGCGCGCGCACCCGCCAGCCCGCGCTACATCTTCGGCCACTCGCTCGGCGGGGCCATCGCCATCGACCTGGCCGCCATGGTGCCCGACGAGCGCGGCACCATCGTGGAGGGCACCTTCACCAACATCCCCGAAGTGGTGGCCACCTTCAAATGGGGCTGGCTGCCGATCTCCGGCCTCATCACGCAGCGCTTCGAATCCGTGCGCAAGGTGGCCCACATCGGCTCTCCGCTGCTCGTGGTGCACGGCAGCGAGGACAGCCTGATCCCGCCGTCGCTCGGCCGCCGCCTCTACGACGCCGCGCAGGGCCCCAAGCGCTTCGTGCTGGTGGAAGGCGGCACGCACCACAGCACCAACAGCGTGGGCGAATCGCAGTACCGCGAGGCGCTGGCGGACCTGTTCCGGATCCCGGTCGCGCCGGTGCCGGTCAAGGCGCCGGCCCCCGCCGCGCCGGCGGGCACCGCCCCCTCCGCCTGACCCGCACGCCCCTCAGCCGCGGGCGCGCGCCACGGCGTCCGAGCGCGCCTGCGCCTCCAGGATCTCGGGCAGATGCCCACCGATCCAGTCCGCCAGCGCCTGCACGTGCAGCCCCACTTCGCGCCCCATCGGCGTGAGGCTGTATTCGACGTGCGGCGGCACGACCGGGTAGGCCTTGCGCGCCACGAAACCGTCCCGCTCCAGCCACTGCAGCGTCTGCGCCAGCATGCGCTCGCTCACGCCGGCCACCTTGCGGCGCAGCTCGCTGAAGCGCAGCGTGCCGTCGTGCAGGGCCACCAGCACCAGCACGCCCCAGCGGCTGGTGACGTGCTGGAGGATCTCGCGCGAGGGGCAGGTGGGTGCCAGCACGTCGCCGCGCCGCATCAGGGCGGCGAGGGAGGTGGGTTCGACCGGGAGAACGGTGGCCTCGGGGAGGTCGGCGACGGCGGGTTCGGCATCGCGGTCGGTATCGGAGGCTGAGACGGGGCGCATTCACTAACCTTTATGTAGGTACTTACGAAAAGTTTGTTTGGTGGTTATTGTCGCGATCCCGACCACTCTCCACAAGGAATTCCCATGATCGTCGTCACCGGCGCCTCCGGCCAGCTCGGCCGCCTCGCCATCGAAGCCCTGCTGCGCAGCGTGCCCGCCAGCGGGATCGTCGCCGCCGTGCGCAACCCCGCCAAGGTGGCCGACCTGGCCGCGCGCGGCGTGGTGGTGCGGCAGGCCGACTACGCCGACGCCGCGGCGTGGGATGCCGCGCTGCAGGGTGCGCGCAAGGTGCTGCTGGTCTCCAGCAGCGAAGTCGGCCAGCGCACCGCCCAGCACCGCACCGTCATCGATGCGGCCCGGCGCGCGGGCGTGGAACTGCTCGCCTACACCAGCGTGCTGCACGCGGACACCTCCGCGCTGGAGCTGGCCCGCGAGCACGTCGAGACCGAGGCGCTGCTCAAGGCCTCCGGCGTGCCCCACGTGCTGCTGCGCAACGGCTGGTACACCGAGAACTACCTGGCGGGCGTGGGCCCGGCCCTGCAGCACGGGGCGCTGTTCGGTGCCGCGGGCGAAGGCCGCATCGCCTCGGCCGCGCGCGCGGACTATGCCGAAGCCGCCGCCGCCGTGCTCACCGCACCGGACCAGGCCGGCCGGGTGCATGAACTGGCCGGCGATACCGCCTACACCCTCGCCGATCTGGCGGCGGAGATCGCCCGCGTGGCCGGCAAGCCGGTGCCCTACCGCAACCTGCCCGAGGCGGACTATGCCCAGGCCCTGCAGGGCGCGGGCCTGCCCCCGCACTTCGCGGCATTGCTGGCGCAGTCCGATGCCGCCGCCGCGCAGGGCGCGCTCTACGACGGCAGCGGCCAGCTGGGCCGCCTGATCGGCCGGCCCACCACGCCCTGGCAGGCGCAGGCGGCCGACGCGGTGCGCGCCGCGGGCTGAACGCTCCCCGCCCGCCCGGAAGGACCGCGCCCGGCATGCCGGGCGCTGGTACGCTCAGGGCACCATGCCCCTGTCCGCTTCCCTGCCCCCGTCCCCGGCCTGTCTGGCGCTGGCCGGCCCCACCGCCTCGGGCAAGACCGCCGGCGCGCTCGCGCTGGCCCGGGCGCTGTCCGGCCGCCTGCCGGTGGAGATCGTGAGCGTGGACTCGGCTCTCGTGTACCGCGGCATGGACATCGGCACCGCCAAGCCCACGGCCGACGAACTGGCGGCCGTGCCCCACCACCTCATCGACCTGCGCGATCCCCTGCAGGCCTACAGCGCGGCGGAGTTCGTGGCCGACGCGCAGCGGCTGGTGGGCGAGATCCGCGCGCGCGGCGCGCTGCCGCTGCTCGTGGGCGGGACGATGCTGTATTTCAAGGCGCTGTGGGACGGCATCGACGACATGCCGCCCGCCGACGCCGCCGTGCGCGCCCGCCTGGAAGCCCAGGCCGCCGCCGAGGGCTGGCCCGCCCTGCACGCGGAACTGGCGCGCGTGGACCCCGCCACCGCGGCACGCCTGGCGCCCGCCGACAGCCAGCGCATCCAGCGCGCGCTGGAGGTGTGGCATGTCTCGGGCCAGCCGCTGTCGAGTTTCCACACTATCAAAAAGAGAGCAAACAATTCAATGGAATCGGCGGCATCCGTGCTCTTTTCCTTGGAGCCTTCCGACCGTGCCTGGCTGCACGGGCGCATCGCCCAGCGCTTCGACGCCATGCTGGAGGCCGGCTTCGTGGACGAGGTGCGGCGCCTGCGCGCGCGCGGCGACCTGCACCCGGACCTGCCCTCCATGCGCTGCGTGGGCTACCGTCAGGCCTGGGAAGCGCTGGACGAAGAAGCGCGCACCGGCACGCTGCCGCTGGACGACCTGCGCGAGCGCGGCATCGCGGCCACGCGGCAACTCGCCAAGCGGCAGATCACCTGGCTGCGCAGCATGCCGCAGCGCCGCGCCATCGCCTGCGACGCACCGGACGCCACCGGGCGCTGGGTGGCGCTGGCGCTGCAGGCGCTCGGAATGGCCGGCTGAACCTCTTCCTTGCCTGCCGATGACCGCCTCTCCCCTCCATCTCCCGGAGCCCGCCGCCGCCCTGCCCCTGCTGCAGGCACAGGGCCTCGCCAAGCACTACGGCCCCGGTGCGCCGGTGTTCCGCAACGTCGATCTGGCGGTGCGCCCCGGGGAGTTCGTGGCCATCGTGGGCGAATCGGGCGTGGGCAAATCCACGCTGCTCAACTGCCTCGCGGGCCTGGACACCTGGCAGGCCGGACGCGTGCTGCACGGCACGGCCGACCTCGGCACGCTGGACGACGCGGCACGCGCCCGCTGGCGCCGCGCGCACGTGGGCTTCGTGTTCCAGGCCTTCCACGTGCTGCCGCACCTGGACGTGGCGCAGAACGTGGCCCTGCCGCTGATGCTGCTGGGCCGGCACGATCCCGCGCAGGTGGAGCGCATGCTCGCCGCCGTGGGCCTGGAGGGCCTGGGCGCGCGGCTGCCGCAGCAGTTGAGCGGCGGGCAGCTGCAGCGCGTGGCGATCGCCCGGGCGCTGGTGCACCGCCCCGGCCTGCTGCTGGCCGACGAGCCCACGGGCAACCTGGACCCCGCCACCGCCGAACGCGTGATGGACCTGCTGCTGGCGCAGACCCGGCAGCACGGTGCGGCGCTGGTGCTGGTCACCCATTCGCGGACCGCCGCGGCGCGCGCCGACCGCGTGCTGCACCTCACGGGCGACGGCATCGGGCCACACACCTAGGCCTGCGGCCACGCGCTTCAAGAGCGGCTCACACAACTCAGGGAAGCGGTTCTGGCCAGGCACTGCGTCGCAGGCAGTACGAGTGGTACGACAAGACGTGGCAACGACGCCAGAAGAGTTCTGCCAGCCGCTCCGAGGCCCCGGGAGGCGGCGGGCCGGCACCACAATCGCCCCATGCTCGCCTTGCTCCGCACCTTCTCCTGGCAGGAACTGCGCCACCACCCCTGGCGCGCCGCCGCGGCCGCGGTGTCGGTGATGCTGGGCGTGGCGCTCGCGTTCGCGGTGCACGTGATCCACGCCTCGGCGCTGTCCGAATTCACTCAGGCCGTGCGCGCCGCCAGCGGCCAGCCCGACCTGCAGCTGCGCGCCGTGCAGGGCGACCTGCCCGAGGCGCTCTATGGCCGCGTGGCCCTGCACCCGCAGGTGGCGCGCGCGGGGCCGGTGCTGGAGATCGCGGCGCAGGCGCTGCCGGAGGGCGCCGCCGCGCCGCCGGTGGCGCTGCGCGTGGTGGGCGCCGACACGCTGCGGCTGGCGGCCATGGCGCCCGAGCTGGTGCCGCGCGCCTTTCCGGACGCCGACCGGCTCGCCCTGTTCTCGCCCGCCACGGTGTTCCTCAACGCCGCGGCGATGCAGGCCCTGGGCCTGCCGGACGGCCGCAGCGGCGCGGTGCGCCTGCAGAGCGGGCTGGCGGTGCGCAGCGCCGTGGTGGCCGGCACGGTGGCGGCCGCGGGCGCGCCGCTGGCCGTGATGGACATCGGCGCCGCGCAGGACTTCTTCGGCCGCATCGGCCGGCTGGGCCGCATCGACGTGCAACTGCGCCCCGGCCACAGCGCCGAGGATTTCCGCGCCGCCCTGCCGGACCTGCTGCAGGGCCTGGGCCTAGGCGCCACCGACGCCGCGCGCATCGCCGTCGTGCGCCCGCAGGACACGGCGCAGCGCACCGGCGACCTCTCGCGCGCCTACCGCGTCAACCTCACCGTGCTGGCGCTGGTGGCGCTCTTCACGGGCGCCTACCTGGTCTTCTCGGTGCTGGCGCTGAGCGTGGCGCAGCGTGCGCCGCAATTCGCGCTGCTCGCGGTGCTGGGCGCCACGCCGCGCGCGCGCCGGGCGCTGGTACTGGCCGAATCGGCGGCGCTGGGCGTGGCGGGCAGCGCGGCGGGCATCGCCCTCGGCACGCTGCTGGCGGCCCTGGCGCTGCGCTGGATGGGCGGCGACCTGGGCGGCGGCTACTTCGACGGCGTACGGCCCTCGCTGCAGTGGAGCCCGGGGGCCGCGCTGCTCTACGGCGCACTGGGCACGGCCGCCGCGCTGGCCGGCGGCTGGTGGCCGGCGCGCGATGCCGAACGGCTCCCGCCGGCCCAGACCCTCAAGGGCCTGGGCGGAGCGCAGGGCCCGCAGCCCCGCCTGCGCCTGCCGGCCCTGGCCGTCGCCGCGGGCGTGGCGCTCGCCTTCGCGCCGCCGGTGGCGGGCATTCCGCTGGGGGCGTATGCCTCGGTCGGCCTGCTGCTGGTGGGCGGCATCGGCCTGCTGCCGGTGCTGGTCCACGGCCTGCTGGGCGCGCTGGTGCCGGCAGCGGCCCGCAGGCCGCTGGCACTGCTGGCGCTGGAGCGCGCGCGCCGCATGCGCGGCATGGCGGCCGTGGCGGTGGGCGGCGTGGTCGCCAGCCTGGGCCTGGCGGTGGCGCTCACGGTGATGGTGGCGAGCTTCCGTGGCTCGGTCATGCAGTGGCTGGACGCGGCCCTGCCCGCGCCGCTCTACGTGCGCGCGGCAGGCGCCGCGGCGGGCGACGACGGCGCGGCCTTCCCGCCGGGCTGGGATGCGGCCGTGGCGCGCCTGCCGGGCGTGGAGCGCGCGGAGGCGCTGCGCGTGAGCGCCCTGCTGCTGGACCCGGCCCGCCCGCCCGTCGCCCTGCTGGCCCGCCCGCTCGATCGCGGCCCGGCGCAATCGCTGCCGCTGCGCGAAGGCCCGCTGCCGGTGCCTGCCGGCCGCATCGGCGTCTACGTGAGCGAGGCCGTGGTCGATCTGTACGGCGTGCGGCCCGGCGCCGACTGGCCTGCGCTTTCAGCCTCTTTTGGCACGCATGCCGCCGGATCCATTGAATCTTCTGCTACTTTTTTCATAGCAGGCGTGTGGCGCGACTACGTGCGCCAGTTCGGTGCCGTCGCGATGGACCGCGCGGATTTCATTCGCCTCACGGGCGATGCGCGCATCAACGACCTGGCCGTGTGGCCCGCGCCCGGCGCCGACGAAGCCGCGCTGCGCGCCGCCATCGCGGCGGCGGTCCCGGCCCTGGCGCAGGGCACGCAGGCAGAGCCCACGGCAGGCCCCGCGCTGGAGTTCAGCACCTCGGCCGCGATCCGGGAGCGGTCGCTGGCCCTCTTCGACCGCAGTTTCGCCGTCACCTACTGGCTGCAGGCGGTGGCCATCGGGATCGGCCTCTTCGGCGTGGCGGCGAGTTTCTCGGCCCAGGTGCTGGCGCGGCGCAAGGAATTCGGTCTGCTCGCCCACCTGGGACTCACGCGCGCCCAGGTGCTGGCCGTGGTGGCCGGGGAAGGCGCCGCGTGGACGGCCGTGGGCGCGGTGGCCGGGACCGGGCTGGGGCTGGCCGTCTCGGCCGTGCTGGTGCATGTGGTGAACCCGCAGAGCTTCCACTGGAGCATGGACCTGCGCGTTCCGGCCCTGCGGCTGGGCCTGCTGGGGGTGGCCGTCGTGGTCACCGGCACCCTTGCAGCGTGGCTTTCCGGCCACTCGGCTGCAAAAAGAGGGGCGGTTCTTGCAGTGAAAGACGATTGGTAAGTGGAAAACCGTAACAAGAAACCATAGTTTTGATTTATGTTCTAGCAAAATAGAACAATTGCAAACGAACTTGCCGGACTTGCATGAGGGGGTCCGTCCTGCAGACAGGGTTTTTCCATGAACGCCTGTCGCTGCAAATCCATTCAACACATCGCCGGACCGGGCCCTTCCAGAGGCCTGGACGGAAGAGGAGGTTTCCCATGGTTCGACATTCCCTGCGCTGGCTGGCCGGCGCAACGCTGGCCTTGACTCTCTGCGCGCCCGCGGCCGCGCAATGGGTGGTGCCTCCGGGCGGCTCGCTCGACGTTCCCCCCGGCGGCGCCGTCGACATCGCCTGCACGGCACTCGACATGCAGGGCACCCTGAACCTCACCGGCGGCACCTTGTCGGTGGACTCCACCGCCACCTTCGGCTCCGGCTCCAACGTGACCGGCTCGGGCGGCACGATCTCGGTGGGCGGCGACGTCGTCGCCAACGGCACGCTGAACACGGGCAACAACACGCTGGTGCTGCGCGACGGCTGCGATCCCGGCAACACCTCCCAGCTGAGCGGCACCATCGTCGTGCAGAACCTCGTGCTGCAAAGCACCACCGGGCGCACCTTCGTGCTGCCCCAGGGCGCGAACATCACCGTGCTGGGCACGCTCACCCTGCAGGGCACGGCCGGCCAGCCCGTGCAACTGGTGTCCGCCAGCGGCACCGCCGTGATCAACCTCGGCCCCGCGGCCACCGTCGTGCGCAACTTCGCTTCCGTTCCGCCCACGGTGCAGATCGGCGCGGCCGCACCTCCGCTGACCTCGATCCCCACGCTGAGCGAGTACGGGCTCATGCTGCTGTCGCTGCTGATGGCCGGAACGATGTTCTGGAAGCGGCGCGAACTGGCGGCACACACCCGCCGCCGCGGCTGATCCGGGCCATCCCGCCCGACGCGACTTCCACCATTCATCACACCGACCAGAAAAGAGAGAGGGTTTGCCATGTCCAAGAACCGCCTGAGCCGCCACTGGGCCATCCCCGCGCTGAGCTCCGTCCTTGCCCTGCACGCCGCCGGCGTGCTGGCCGCGGACATCACCGTCACGCCGCCTGCCGGCGGAGGTTTCGTCATCAAGGGCTCCGGAGGACAGGAGCGCATGCGCGTGCAGGGCACCGGCGAGGTGTACGTGCCCGGCCTGCCCTCCACGGCCAACAGCAACAACCTGGCCTGCTATGACGGCGCCACCGGCCAATTGACGAAGTGCGCTCCAGGCCTGGGCAACGGCGCCACGGGAGCGACTGGCGCTACCGGTGCCACGGGGGCCACGGGTGTCACCGGCCCGACGGGCGTGACCGGTGCCACCGGCCCCACGGGTGCCACGGGCGTGACCGGCTCCACGGGCGTGACGGGCGCCACCGGCACCTCGGGCACGGGCGCCACCGGCGCGACCGGCCCCACGGGCGCCACCGGTGTGACCGGAGCTACCGGCGTGACCGGCGCCACGGGCGTGACCGGCCCCACGGGTGCCACCGGCGTTACGGGAGCCACGGGTGTGACGGGCGCCACCGGCGTGACCGGCGCCACCGGTGTGACCGGCCCCACGGGCCCGACCGGCGCCACGGGCAACTCCGGTGCGACGGGGGCCACCGGCGACACGGGGGCCACGGGCCCCACCGGCGCAACCGGTGCGACGGGTGCAACGGGCACCACCGGCGCGACGGGCGCCACCGGCAGCGTCGGCACGCTGACCACCTTCTCCAATTCGACCAACTGCGTCAACGGCAGCGCCACCACCGTGACCGCCACCTGCGGTTCAGGCAACGTGGTGTCGGGAGGCTGCGTCGCCACGAACGAACTGCTGGACTACCTGGCCACGACCCGGCGCAGCAGCAACACGACCTGGAGCTGCGCATACTCCTGCCAGACCAGCTCGCAGATCACGGCCCAGGCCTACTGCCAGTGACCGCCATCGGCCGGGCCCGGCGCGTTCCGCGCTGAGGGCCTGCCCGATGCGCGTCGCTCCGCCATCGCATTCCCTCTACGCATCTTGAGCCGCCCGCGCATCTGCCTCAGCATGATCGTGAAGAACGAGGCACCGGTGATCACCCGGTGCCTCGCTTCCGTTCGGACCCTCATCGACCACTGGGTGATCGTGGACACGGGCTCCACGGACGGCACGCAGCAAATCATCCGCGACTTCATGCAGGGCGTGCCCGGCAGCCTGCACGAGCGGCCCTGGAAGAATTTCGCCCACAACCGCAACGAGGCGCTGGAGCTGGCGCGGCCCCAGGCGGACTACCTGCTCTTCATCGACGCCGACGAACAACTGCGCGTGCCGCAGGGCTTCGCCTGGCCCGAGCTGACGGCGGACGGGTACCTGTTTTCCTGCCGCATGAACGACTGCGAGTACCAGCGCAACAGCATGGTGGCCACGCGCGTGGCCTGGCGCTGGGAAGGCGTGCTGCATGAATACCTCACGGCGCCTGCGCACCGCGCCTGGGAGTCGATGCCGGGCGCGGCCATCGATGTATCGCACGACGGCGCCCGCGCCCGCGACCCGCAGACCTACCTGCGCGACATCGCCCTGCTCGAGCAGGCCCTGCGGGACGAGCCCGGCAACACGCGCTACACGTTCTACCTGGCGCAGAGCCTGCGCGATGCCGGCCGCACCGAGGAGTCGCGCGTGGCCTACCGCTGCCGGGCCACGATGGGGGGCTGGGACGAAGAGTGCTGGTATTCGGTGTTCCAGGTCGCCACGCTCACGGAGCGCCTGGGCGCTCCCCCACAGGAGGTGCGCGAGGCCTATCTGGCCGCGTATGCGCTGCGCCCCACGCGGGCAGAGCCGCTCTGCGAACTCGCGCGGTACCACCGGCTGCGCTCGGAATTCGCGCTGGCGCACCTCTACGCACAGCAGGCAGCCCGCATTCCGCGGCCCGCCGACATCCTCTTCGTGGATGCCGCCGTGTACGCCTGGCGCGCGCTCGATGAGCTGACCGTGAGCGCTTTCTATGCCCAGGCGCTGGACCAGGGCCGCGACGCGCTGCGCAAGCTGTTGAGCGAGCGCCGCTACCCCGCCTCCGAAGCCGCGCGCATCGAGGCCAACGGGCCGTTCTTCGGACTGGTGCCGTAGCGCTCCTGCCCCTTCCGGCCAGGCGCCCGGACCACGCCCGCGCCCTCCTCCATGGCTCTCGCCCCCGGGCCCTCCACCGGTCCGCAACCGCACCGGCGCTGCGATACTCGCCGCATGACCGCATCTCCTTCCCACGGCGCGGGCGCGCCCGATGGCGGCTGGCTGCACAACGCCATCGCCCGCATCGAAGCCGACTACCAGCGCAGCGCCGATACGCACCTGATTCCGCTCAACCTGCCCGCCTACGCGGCGCACGGCATCGACCTCTACCTGAAGGACGAATCCACCCACCCGACGGGCAGCCTCAAGCACCGCCTGGCACGCTCGCTGTTCCTCTATGCGCTGTGCAACGGCTGGATACAGGAAGGCGCCACCATCGTCGAGGCGTCCAGCGGCTCCACGGCCGTGAGCGAAGCGTATTTCGCGCGGCTGCTGGGCCTGCCGTTCGTGGCCGTGATGCCGCGCAGCACCTCGGCGGAAAAAGTGGCGCTGATCGAGTTCCACGGCGGGCGCTGCCATTTCGTGGACAGCGCGGCCCAGGTCTACGACGCGGCGCGCACCGTCGCCGCCGAGACGGGTGGCCACTACATGGACCAGTTCACCTACGCGGAGCGCGCGACCGACTGGCGCGGCAACAACAACATCGCCGAGAGCATGTACCTGCAGATGCAGCGCGAGCGCCATCCGGTGCCCCGCTGGATCGTCGTGGGCGCCGGCACGGGCGGCACCAGCGCCACCGTGGGCCGCTACATCCGCTACCAGCAGCACGCCACGCAGATCTGCGTGGCCGACCCGGCCGGCTCGGTGTTCAGCGCCTACCACCGCACGGGCAACGCGGCCCTCACGGCGCCGGGCTCGCGCATCGAAGGCATCGGCCGCCCCCGCGTGGAGCCGAGCTTCATCCGCACGCTGGTGGACCGCATGGAGGAAGTGGCCGACACCGAATCCGTGGCGGCGATGCAGGTGCTGTCGCAACTGCTCGGGCGGCGCGTGGGCCCGTCCACGGGCACCAACTTCGTGGCGATGCTGCGCCTGGCGAGCGCCATGCGCCAGCGCGGTGAAAAGGGCTCCCTGCTGTCGCTGCTGTGCGATTCCGGCGAGCGCTACCTGCCGACGTACTTCGACGATGCCTGGGTGGCCCGCACCATCGGCGACTGCGGCGCAGCCCGGGCCGGCATCCAGGCCCGCATGAACGGCTGACGGCCGCACAGCACGGGCCCGCTCCATGCCACCGCTGCCGCCCCTGCCGACACGCGCCACGCGGCGCGCCTGGCTGGCCGCCGCGCTCGGGGGAGCGGCCGCGGCCTCCGGCGGGGCATGGCCACGGCCTGCCAGCGCATTGCCCGCACGGGCCCTGCGCTTCCCACGCGACCACGGCAGCCACCCGGAGCAGCGCACGGAGTGGTGGTACATCACGGGCCACGCCCGCGCGGGCGGGCAGGACTGGGGCTTCCAGGTCACCTTCTTCCGATCCCGCGTGGATGCCGCCCTCCCCCTGCGATCGGCCTTCGCCGCCAGGCACCTGGTGTTCGCGCACGCGGCGCTCACCGATGTGCAGGGACGGCGGCTCCACCACGACCAGCGCATCGCGCGCGCGGGCTTCGGCGTGGCGGAAGCCGGCGAGGCCGACACCGACGTGCACATCGGCGACTGGTCGCTCTCGCGCACCGATGCCGGCGCGGGCGGCGCCAGCCGCTACACGGCGCGCATTCCTGCCGCGGATTTCGCGCTGGAGCTGCAGTTCGACAGCACGCAGCCGCCCATCCTGCAGGGCCAGGGCGGCCTCTCCCGCAAGGGCCCGCAGCCCGGTCAGGCCAGCTACTACTACAGCCAGCCGCAGCTGGCGGTGCGCGGCACCATCGCGCTGCCCGGTCGCCGCCTCGCCCTGCCCGCCGATCCGCCGCCGGATGGCAGCGCAGGCCGGGCCTGGCTCGACCACGAATGGAGCGAGGCCTTCATGCACGCCGAAACGGTGGGCTGGGACTGGATCGGCATGAACCTGCAGGGCGGCAGCGCGCTCACCGCCTTCCGGCTGCGGCGCGGCGACGGCAGCGCGATCTGGGCAGGCGGCTCGTTCCGGGCGTCGGGCGGCGCGCCCCTGCAGGTGTTCGGCGATCCGCAGGGCGTGGTTTTCACCCCCTTGCGCCACTGGACCAGCCCGCGCACCGGCGCGCGCTACCCCGTGGCCTGGCGCATCGACACGCCCGCAGGCCGCTTCGAAGTGCACGCCCTGCTGGAAGACCAGGAACTGGACAGCCGTGGCTCCACGGGCGCCATCTATTGGGAAGGCCTCAGCGTGCTGCGCGACGCCTCCGGCCGCGACGTGGGGCGCGGCTACCTCGAACTCACGGGCTATGCGGGCGCGCTGCGCCTGTGATGCGTACGGGCAGAGCCAAGGGTGGCCCGGGCCATCGGGTGTTCGTCACCGCTCGCGACCTCCAAATCACCAGCGCCTCATCCATCGGATGGCCGCAGAGCAGGCCACGCCCGCAGACACCGTGGAACCGGCGTTGCCGGGCCACCGGCGTCGTACCCCCCGGGAGAAGGCGCCGAAGGCGACTCAGGGGGTCTTCCTGATTCTTGCGATGATCTCGCCCATGATCCCGCGGCGGAAGGCCAGCACGCACACCACGAAGATCAGGCCGGTGACGATGGTCACCGACTCGCCCAGCGTGCGGAACCACTCCACGCCCGTGAGCGAGGCCAGCAGGTTGCCGAATTCGCCGATCTTGTTCTCCAGCAGCACGACGACCGCCGATCCCACGAGCGGCCCCGAGAGCGTGCCCAGCCCGCCCACGAGGGTCATCAGGATCACCTGCCCCGACGCCGTCCAGTGCACGTCCGACAGCGTGGCGAAGCCGAGCACCAGCGTCTTGAGCGAGCCCGCCAGCCCGGCGATGGCCGCCGAGATGACGAAGGCCAGCAGCTTGAAGCGCTGCGTGTCGTAGCCCAGCGAGATGGCGCGCGGCTCGTTTTCCTTGATGCCCTTGAGCACCTGGCCGAAGGGCGAATGGATGGTGCGCACGATGACCAGGAAGGCCACCGCCACCACGGCGAGCGCCACGTAGTACATCGCCAGGTCGCTGGAGAGGTCGAGCACGCCGAACAGCTTGCCGCGCGGCACGCCCTGCAGGCCGTCCTCGCCGCCCGTGAACGGTGCCTGCAGACAGGCGAAGAACAGCATCTGCGCGAGCGCCAGCGTGATCATCGAGAAGTAGATGCCCTGCCGGCGGATGGCCAGCCAGCCGAACAGCAGGCCCAGCAGCGCGCCGCCGGCCGTGCCCAGCAGCAGGCCGACCTCGGGCGTGAGGCCCCAGACCTTGATCGCATGGCCCGTGACGTACGCCGCGCCGCCGAGGAAGGCCGCATGCCCGAAGGACAGCAGCCCCGTGTAGCCCAGCAGCAGGTTGAACGCCGACGCGAACAGTGCGAAGCACAGCAGCTTCATCACGAAGACGGGATAGGCGCCGAGGAACGGCGCGGCCAGCAGGCCCAGCAGCAGCAGGCCGTAGCCGAAGGTGGCGAGGGTTTTGTGGTTCATGTGCGCAGCCGCTTCCTGTCGTTGTTATTTTTCCTTGCCGAACAGGCCGGCAGGGCGGATCAGCAGCACGATCACCATGATGACGAAAACCACGGTGGACGAAGCCTCGGGGTAGAACACTTTCGTGAAACCTTCGACGACCCCCAGGCCCAGGCCCGTGAGGATGGAACCCATGATGGAGCCCATGCCGCCGATCACCACCACGGCGAAGACCACGATGATGAGGTTCTGGCCCATGAGCGGCGTGACCTGGTAGACCGGCGCCGCCAACACGCCCGCGAAGGCCGCGAGCGCCGCGCCGAACGCGTAGGTGAGCGTGATCATCACCGGCACGTTGATGCCGAAGGCTTCCACCAGGCGCGGGTTCTCGGTGCCGGCGCGCAGGTAGGCACCGAGCTTGGTCTTCTCGATGACGTACCACGTGCTCACGCAGACCACGATGGAGGCCACCACCACCCAGGCGCGGTAGTTGGGCAGGATCATGAAGCCCAGGCTGGTCGCGCCCTCCAGCAGCTCGGGCGTGTCGTAGCCCAGCCCCGAGACCCCGTAGATCGAGCGGAACACGCCCTCGATCAGCAGCGTGAGCCCCAGGGTGAGCAGCAGCCCGTAGAGGTGGTCGAGCTTGTAGATCCAGCGCAGCAGCAGCCGCTCGATGAGCACGCCGAAGGCGCCCACCACGAGCGGCGCCGCGACGAGCATCACCCAGTAGTTGATGCCGAAGTAGGACCCGGCCATCCACGTGAGCAGCGCCCCCAGCATGAACAGCGCGCCGTGCGCGAAGTTGATGACGTTGAGCAGGCCGAAGATCACCGCCAGCCCCAGGCTGAGGATGGCGTAGAACGAGCCGTTGACCAGCCCCAGCAGGAGCTGGCTCAGCAGGGCCGGCAGGGAGACACCGAAGATTTCCATGGGGATGGTGGCGTGGATGGCGGGGTTTGGAGAAGGCTCAGGCGGCCCGGGTCACTTCCAGAGCGCGCACTTGCTCTCGGCCTTGGTCGCGAACACCTGGTCGCCGGGCAGCTTCTTCACGAGCTTGTAGTAGTCCCAGGCGCCCTTGGATTCGGCGGGCGTCTTGACCTGCATGAGGTACATGTCGTGCACGTAGCGGCCGTCGGGGCGCAGCGTGCCGCTGTTGAAGAAGTCGTCCATCTTCATGCCGCGCCAGGTTTCCATCACCTTGTCGGCCTCGATGCTCTTGGCGGCTTCCACGGCTTTCAGGTAGTTCATGGTGGCGGAGTAGTCGGCCGCCTGGATCTCGGTGGGGCGCCGCTTGGTCTTTTCCATGAAGCGGTCGGCGAACTTGCGCGTCTCGTCGTTCAGGTCCCAGTACCAGCTGGTGGTGAACTGCAGGCCCTCGGTGGTCTTGAGACCCAGGCTGTGGATGTCGCTGAAGAAGATGAGCAGGCCGGCGAGCTTCATGTTCTTGCCGATGCCGAACTCCTTGGCGGCCTTGATCGAGTTGATCGTGTCGCCGCCCGCGTTCGCGAGGCCCAGCACCTGGGCCTTGGAGTTTTGCGCCTGCAGCAGGAACGAGGAGAAGTCCGATGCATTGAGCGGATGGCGCACCGCGCCCACCACCGTGCCGCCCTTGGCCTTGACCACGGCGCTCGTGTCGGCTTCCAGCGCATGGCCGAACGCATAGTCGGCCGTCAGGAAGAACCAGCTCTTGCCGCCGCCGTCCACCACCGCCGCGCCCGTGCCCTTGGCCAGCGCCACGGTGTCGTAGGCGTAGTGCACGGTGTAGGGGCTGCACTGCTCGTTGGTCAGGGCCGAGGTGGCCGCGCCGTTGTTAATGAACACGCGCTTCTTCTCCTGCGCCACCTTGGCCATGGCGAGCGCCGTGCCGGAGTTGGTGCCGCCGAAGACCATGGTCAGGCCCTGCGTGTCGATCCACTCGCGCGCCTTCGAGGCAGCGATGTCCGCCTTGTTCTGGTGGTCGGCCGTCAGCAGCTCGATCGGGCGGCCGAGCACCTTGCCGCCGAAGTCGTCGATCGCCATCTGGATCGCCACCGCGCCGTTCTTGCCCTCCACGTCGGCGTAGAGGCTCGACATGTCGGTGATGAAGCCGATCTTCACGGGCGCGTCCTGCTGCGCGTGCACGGCCGAGGCCGCGCAGAGTCCTGCAGCGCCGAGGGCGAGCGCGAGTTTCGTGATTCCTGGTGCCATGGTGCTTGTCTCCTGGTGTTGTCGTTCGTCCATCGCGGGGGAAAAAGGTGGGGCGCGGTTCAGCCCGCGCACACTTCCGGAGCGCTCACTTCCAGAGCGCGCACTTGCTTTCGGCCTTGGTGGTCCAGACCTGGTCGGCGGGCAGCTTGGCGACCACCTTGTAGTAGTCCCAGGGCTCCTTCGACTCGGCGGGCGCCTTGACCTGCACGAGGTACATGTCGTGCGCGAAGCGGCCGTCCGGGCGGATGGTGCCCTTGGCGTAGAAATCGTCGATGGGCGTGGACTTGAGCTTCTCCATCACCTTGTCGGCGTCGGTGGTCTTGGCGGCTTCGACGGCCTTCAGGTAGTTCATGGTGGCCGAGTAGTCGGCCGCCTGGATGTCGGTGGGCATGCGCTTGGTCTTGGCGAAGAACTTGCGGCCGAAGGCGCGCGTCTTGTCGTCGAGGTTCCAGTCCCAGCTCGTGGTGAGCAGCAGGCCTTCGGTGTTCTTCAGGCCCAGGCTGTGGATGTCGGTGAGGAACACCAGCAGGCCGGCCATCTTCATGCTCTTGTTGATGCCGAATTCACGCGCTGCCTTGATCGCGTTGATGGTGTCGCCGCCCGCGTTGGCCAGGCCCAGGATCTGCGCCTTGGAGTTCTGCGCCTGCAGCAGGAACGAAGAGAAGTCGGAGGCGTTGAGCGGGTGCTTCACGCTGCCCACCACCTTGCCGCCCTTTTCCTTGACCACCTTGGCGGTGTCGGCCTCCAGCGCGGCACCGAACGCATAGTCGGCCGTGAGGAAGAACCAGTCCTTGCCGCCCTGCTGCACGACCGCGCCGCCGGTGCCCTTGGCCAGCGCCACGGTGTCGTAGGCGTAATGCACGGTGTAGGGGCTGCACTGCTCGTTGGTCAGGGCCGAGGTGCCGGCGCCGTTCACCACGAAGACGCGCTTCTTCTCCTGCGCCACCTTGGCCATGGCGAGGCCCGTGCCCGAGTTGGTGCCGCCGAACAGCATCGTCAGGCCCTGCGTGTCGATCCACTCGCGCGCCTTCGAGGCCGCGATGTCCGCCTTGTTCTGGTGGTCGGCCGTCACCAGTTCGATCGGCATGCCGAGCACCTTGCCGCCGAAGTCGTCGATCGCCATCTGGATCGCCACCGCGCCGTTCTTGCCTTCCACGTCGGCATAGAGGCTCGACATGTCGGTGATGAAGCCGATCTTCACCTTGCTGTCCTGCGCCTGCACTGCTGCCGAGGCGCAGAGCCCCGCCAGGCCGAGGGCCACCGCGAGGGTCTTGAGGGGGGCCGTCCGTTGTTGTTTCTTCATGTCGTCGTCTCCTTGGCTGGGGATGTCGGGGGGAACACAGGGCCGCGGCATGCGGGCCGGCGCGGGCGGGCGCCCGCAGCGGCGGCTCACACGCCCAGCAATTCGTTGAGCACGGGCATGCGGGCTTCCAGCTCCGCGGCGCCGAACTGCAGCGCGATGCGGCCATGCTCCATCACGTAGAAGCGGTCGGCCAGCGGCGCGGCGAAGCGGAAGTTCTGCTCCACCATGACCACCGTATAGCCCTTCTGGCGCAGCGTGGTGATCATGCGCGCCAGGGCCTGCACGATGACGGGCGCGAGGCCTTCCGAGATCTCGTCGAGCAGCAGCAGCTGCGCGCCCGTGCGCAGGATGCGGGCCACGGCCAGCATCTGCTGCTCGCCACCCGACAGGCGCGTGCCCTGGCTGTGGCGGCGCTCGGCGAGGTTGGGGAACATCGCGTAGATCTCTTCCACCGGCATGCCGGCGCGGCCGGTCTTGAGCACGGGGGGCAGCAGCAGGTTCTCTTCGCACGAGAGGCTGGAGAAGATGCCGCGCTCTTCCGGGCAGTAGCCCAGGCCCAGGTGGGCGATGCGGTGCGTGGGCATCTGGATGGTTTCCTGCCCGTTGATCTTCACCGAGCCCTTGCGGGCGCCGGTCAGGCCCATCACGGCGCGCAGCGTGGAGGTGCGGCCCGCGCCGTTGCGGCCCAGCAGCGTGACCACCTCGCCGGGCTGCACGACCATGTCCACGCCGTGCAGGACGTGCGACTCGCCGTACCAGGCCTCCAGGCCGCGGATTTCGAGGGCGGGAGCGGATGCCATGTCAGTGCCCTCCCTGGAGCTGGCCATCGGTGGTGCCCATGTACGCTTCCATGACCTGCGGATTGCGCGAGACTTCCTCGTAGGGGCCCTCGGCCAGCACGGCGCCGCGCTGCAGCACCGTGATGCGGTCGGCGATGGTGGAGATGACCTTCATGTTGTGTTCGACCATGAGGATGGTGCGGCCGGCAGACACCTTCTTGATGAGCTGGGTGACGCGGTCCACGTCCTCGTGGCCCATGCCCTGCGTGGGTTCGTCCAGCAGCATGAGCTCGGGGTCCATCGCCAGCGTGGTGGCGATCTCCAGCGCGCGCTTGCGGCCATAGGGCAGGTTGACCGTGACCTCGTCGGCCAGGTCGCCCAGGCCGACTTCGGCCAGCAGTTCGCGCGCCCGGCCATCGAGCTGGCGCAGGGTGCTCTCGCTGCGCCAGAAGTGGAACGAGGTGCCCAGCCGGCGCTGCAACCCGAGCCGGACGTTCTCCAGCAGCGTGAGGTGCGGGAACACGGCCGAGATCTGGAACGAGCGGATCACGCCGCGCCGCGCGATCTGCGCAGGCGCTTCGCGGGTGATGTCCGCGCCGTTGAAGGTGATCGTGCCCGAGGTGGGCACGAGGAATTTCGTGAGCAGGTTGAAGCAGGTGGTCTTGCCGGCGCCATTGGGGCCGATCAGCGCGTGGATGGAGCCACGGCGCACGGACAGGTTCACATCGCTCACCGCGGTGAAGCCCTTGAATTCCTTGGTGAGGTGGCGGGTCTCGAGAATGACGTCGTCGCTCATGGGGCAGGCAGCCGCTCCGTGATGGGCCGCGGCGCACCGCCCCGGGAAAGGGCGGCAGGCGCCTGGGGCCTGGGTTGCGACGCATCGTATGCCGCCCCCCCCGCGCCCAGGAACTGGGACAAATGCCTATGTATAAACGCCTAAGGAGACACCCCCGAGGGGCCTCCCGCGGCCCCCTGCCGCGGTGCCGCGGCGCGCTCCCCGCACCGCGTCGCGCCCGGGCAGACCTTGAAGCCAAACCACCTCCATGCCGCCGTATACATTGGATTTTTAGCTATAAAAATAGTAGCGACTCATTGGATAATTCCCTTCCCCGCGGCACGCGTGCCGGGCCGCTCCTACACTGGCCCGGACCATGCCCGATTCCACCCCCTCCTCCCGCCCGCCGTCCCTTCCCCCGGGAAATCCCTCCCGCCCGCCACCACGCGCCCTGGCCGGGCTGCTGCCGTTCCTGCGGCCCTACGCGGGGCGCATCGCCATCGCGCTGGTCTTTCTCGTGCTGGCGGCGGCCGCCACGCTCGCGTTCCCGATGGCGCTGCGCGGCCTGATCGACGGCGGCCTGGTTCCCGGGGACCGCGGAGCCCAGGCGCTGGCGCTGCGGGAGCACTTCGGGCTGCTGTTCGCCGTGGCCGTGGCGCTGGGGGTCTTCTCGGCCGCGCGGTTCTACCTCGTCAGCTGGCTGGGCGAGCGCGTGACGGCCGACCTGCGCAACGCCGTGTACGCGCACGTGCTGCGCCAGAGCCCCGAATTCTTCGAGACCACGCAGACCGGCGAGGTGCTGTCGCGGCTGACCACCGACACCACCCTGGTGCAGACCGTCGTCGGCTCGTCCCTCTCGATGGGGCTGCGCAATGCGGTGATGGGCATCGGCGCGCTGGGCATGCTGGTCTGGAGCCATCCGCGCCTGATGGCGGTGGTGCTGCTGGGCATCGTGCTCGTGGTGGCGCCCACGGCCTGGATCGGCCGGCGCGTGCGGCGCCTCTCGCGCGACAGCCAGGACCGCGTGGCCGATGCGAGCGCCCTGGCCGGCGAGGTGCTGAATGCCGTGCCCGTGGTCCAGAGCCACACGGCCGAGGCGCGCGAGAGCCGCCGCTTCGAGTCCGCCACGGCCCATGCCTTCGATGCGGCGGTGCGGCGCAGCCGGGCGCGCGCGGCGCTCGTGGCCTTCGTGATCGTCGCCAATGCCGCGCTGCTGCTCTGGGGGCTGTACCGCGGCACGCAGGCCGTGCTGGCCGGCGACATGTCGGCCGGCCAGCTGGGCGAGACCGTCATCTACGTCATGCTGCTCGCCGGGGCCGTCGCGGTGCTGGGCGAGGTCTACGGCGACCTGCTGCGCGCCGCGGGCGCCACCGAGCGGCTCATGGAGCTGCTGTCGGCGCATTCGCCGATCCAGTCCCCCGCGGCACCGGCCGCGCTGCCGCCCGATGCCGACGGGCTGGGCGTGGATTTCGAGCAGGTGCATTTCCACTACCCGTCGCGCCCCACCCAGCCCGCGCTGCGCGACTTCGACCTGCACATCGCCGCGGGCGAAACGGTGGCGCTGGTCGGCGCGAGCGGCGCCGGCAAGACCACCGTCTTCCAGTTGCTGCAGCGCTTCTACGACGTGGACGGCCGTGGCGAGGGCCCCCTGCCGCACGGAGGCAGCATCCGGCTGGGCGGCGTGGACCTGCGCGATCTGGCGCTGGAGGATTTCCGCGCCCGCATCGCCGTCGTGCCGCAGGACGCGGTGATCTTCTCTGCCTCGGCGCGCGAGAACATCCGCTACGGCCGCCCGGACGCGAGCGACGCGCAGGTGGAGGCGGCCGCGCGCTCGGCCTTCGCGCACGATTTCATCGCTGCGCTGCCGGAGGGCTACGGCACCTTCCTCGGGGAGCGCGGAGTGCGGCTGTCAGGTGGCCAGCGGCAGCGCATCGCCATCGCACGCGCCCTGCTGAAAGACGCGCCGCTGCTGCTGCTCGACGAAGCCACCAGCGCGCTCGATGCGGAAAGCGAACGCATGGTGCAGGCCGCACTCGACGCCGCGCTCCAGTCGCACGGCCGGCGCCGCACCACGCTGGTCATCGCGCACCGGCTGGCCACGGTCCAGAACGCGGACCGCATCGTCGTGCTGGAGCACGGCCGCGTGGTGGAGCAGGGCCGGCACGCCGACCTGCTGCAGAAGAACGGGCCTTACGCGCGGCTGGCAGCCCTGCAGTTCACGGCCTGAAGCCGGGCCCCCGCTGCGCCCCCGTGAGCGCGATGCCGGGGGTCTTACTGCAGCGTTTCCTTGGCGGCGGCCGGCAGGGGCAGCGGCAGGACGGCGATCCCCTCGTCCAGCAGTTGGGCGGTTTCCTTCGGGCTGGCCTGCCCGCGGATGGGCCGCTCCTCGGCCTCGCCGTGGTGAATGCGCCGCGCCTCCTGCGCGAAGCCGCGGCCCACGTCCTCGGTATGGGCCATCACGTGGCGGGCCATCTGCAGCCAGGCAGCCTGCAACGCCTTGGAAGACGGGGCCATTCCGGCCCCCGCGGGCGCGGGCCTCGCCGATGCCGCTGCCGGCCCGCCGCTGGAAGATGGCGCCGCTTCCGAAGCCGCCGCGGTGTGCGGCGGCGCGGAGCCGGCGCGCAGGTTGAGGCGGGGCGCGCTCAGGGCCTTGCGCACCGTGCGGCTGCCGCACAGGGGACATTCGACGAGCCCGCGAGCGAGCTGGTCCTGGAAATCGGACTCCGACCCGAACCACCCCTCGAAGGTATGGTCGTGCGCGCAGTGCAGGTCCAGCACTTTCATGGGGGAATGGCCTTGTTGCCCGGGCGCCGTCTGCCGTGCGGAGTCGCGTGGCGTGCCGCGGATCAGCCGCGGCGGCGCAGCAGATAGCGGTACACGAATCCGGGGAACGCCAGCGTGGCGAACAGCGCGGCCGTGACGGCGTAGAACTCCCAGCCCTGGGGCGCCACCTGCCCTGCCCGCTTCTCCAGCAGGAGCGCCAGCCCACCCACCAGGAAGTAGCACAGCACCAGTTCACCCAGCCGCGCCGCCAGCGGCTTGGCCGGGGCCGCGCGGGGGCCCAGCACCAGCCAGCGCTGGTTGCAGAACGGCAAATTGGCGGCCACCAGAGCCGCCACGATCACCAACCAGATGGATGCGGAAGAAGACACGGAGAAATCGCAGTCCGGCGAAGAAGCCGATGTACCGCCGCACCGCCCGCCGGGCCCCGCGCGGCGGCACGGCATGGCGGCAGGAGCACGGCGCGGTGCATCAGGTGGCGAGGGCGCGCACCACGGCGTCCGCGCAGAGCGCCATCAGGCCGCCCGGCACCAGGCCCAGGATCAGCACGAGCGCGCCGTTGACCGTGAGCACCATGCGCACGTCCAGCGGAGCGGACACGCTGGTGGCCGTCAACGGTGCATCGAAATACATGACCTTCACGACACGCAGGTAATAGAAGGCGCCGATCAGCGACATCACCACGGCGAACACCGCCAGACCGATGTAGAGCGCCTGCCCCGAAGCGACGAGCGCCTGCAGCACGGCCAGCTTGGCATAGAAGCCCACCATCGGGGGAATGCCGGCCAGCGAGAACAGGCACACCGCCATCACGCCGGCGTAGAGCGGGCTGCGCTGGTTGAGGCCGGCGAGATCGGAGATCTCCTCGCTCTCGAAGCCCTCACGCGCCAGCAGCAGGATGATCCCGAAGCTGGCCAGCGTGGTGAGCACGTAGGTCAGGATGTAGAACATCGCCGAGCTGTAGGCGTTCTCGACCGCGTTGGCGTCCACGTTGCCGTTGACCACGCCCGACAGCAGGCCCAGCAGCACGAAGCCCATCTGCGCGATGGTCGAATACGCCAGCATGCGCTTGAGGTTGGTCTGTGCGATGGCGGCCAGGTTGCCCACCAGCAGCGAGCCGATCGCCAGCACGGCCAGCATCTGCTGCCAATCGATGGCGAGGGGCAGCAGGCCGTCGACCAGCAGGCGGATCATGATCGCGAAAGCCGCCAGCTTCGGCGCGCTGCCGATGATGATGGTCACGGCCGTGGGGGCTCCCTGGTAGACGTCGGGGATCCACATGTGGAACGGAACGGCGCCGATCTTGAACGCGAGGCCGGCCACCACGAAGACGAGGCCGAACACCAGCACCTGGTGGCGGATCTGGCCGGAATTCACGGCCTTGAACACCTGCCCGATGTCGAGCGAACCGGTGGCGCCGTATAGCATGGACAGGCCGTAGAGCAGGAAGCCGCTGGCCATCGCGCCGAGGACGAAGTACTTCATCGCGGCCTCGGTGGCGATCGTGTGGTCCCGGCGCAACGCCACGAGCGCATAGCTGGAGAGCGTGAGCAGTTCCAGGCCCAGGTAGATCACGAGGAAGTTGTTGCCCGAGATCATGACGAACACGCCCAGCAGCATGAACATCGAGAGCGTGAACAGCTCGCCGCCGCGCAGCATGCCGCGGTCGGCGGCGTAGGGACGGCCATAGACCAGCGTCACCATCACGGTGATCGTGGCGAAGCACTTGAGCCAGTTGCCCATGGCGTCGCTGACCACCATGTTGCCGAAGCCGTAGAACGTGTTGCCGCCGCTCGCGTACATGGCCTGCAACGCCGCCACGACGGCCAGCGTGAGCATGGTCAGCACGTAGGTTCCAGTGCGCCGGGGACTCGTCACGCCCAGGTCCACCAGGGCGATCACGCAGGCCATCACCAGGAGAACGATCTCCGGGTACACCGCCAGCCAGCTGATGTTGTCAATCATCTCGGTCTCTCGTTGTCAGTCGGTTCAGTGGAGCTTGGTCTGCGCCACGTGCTTGAGCAGCTCGGCCACCGACACATCCATCACATCGGTGAAGGGGCGCGGATACAGGCCCATGTAGAGCACTGCCGCAGCCAGCACGGCCATCACCAGGAATTCGCGGCTGTCGATGTCCGACAGCCCGCGCACGTTGTCGTTGCCCACCGGGCCGAGGTACACGCGCTTGAACATCCACAGCGTGTAGGCGGCACCGAAGATCAGCGCCGTGGCAGCGGCCAGGCCCACCCAGAAGTTGGCCTTCACGGCACCGAGGATCACCATCCACTCGCCCACGAACCCGGCAGTGCCCGGCAGGCCGCAGTTGGCCATGGCGAACAGCAGCGCGAAGGCCGCGAACTTGGGCATCGTGTTGACCACGCCGCCGTAGGCCGCGATCTCGCGGGAGTGCACGCGGTCGTACAGCACGCCGATCGAGAGGAACATCGCGCCCGACACGAAGCCGTGGGCGATCATCTGCACGAGACCGCCGGACACGCCCAGGTCGTTGAAGATGAAGAAGCCCAGCGTGACGAAGCCCATGTGCGCCACGGACGAATACGCCACCAGCTTCTTCATGTCCTTCTGCACCATGGCCACGAGGCCCACGTAGATCACGGCCACCAGCGACAGCGCGATCATGAGCCAGGCCCATTCGCGCGCCGCATCGGGCGCGATGGGCATCGAGAAGCGCAGGAAACCGTAGGCGCCGAGCTTCAGCATGATGGCCGCCAGCACGGCGGAGCCGCCCGTGGGCGCCTCCACGTGCACGTCGGGCAGCCAGGTGTGCACCGGCCACATCGGCACCTTGACCGCGAAGGCCGCGAAGAACGCGAAGAACAGCAGGGTCTGGGCGCGCGCCGACAGGGGCAGCTGGTGCCAGGTGGCGATGTCGAAGCTGCCGCCGGACTGGTTGTACAGGTAGATCAGCGCGATCAGCATCAGCAGCGAGCCGAGCAGCGTATACAGGAAGAACTTGAACGCCGCGTAGATCTTGTTCGGGCCGCCCCAGATGCCGATGATGAGGTACATCGGGATCAGCGTGGCTTCGAAGAAGACGTAGAACAGCAGGCCGTCCCGTGCGCTGAACACGCCGATCATGAGGCCCGACAGGATCAGGAACGCGCCCATGTACTGGTTCACGCGCTCGGTGATCGACTCCCACGAAGCGATCACCACGATCACCGTGATGAAGGCCGTGAGCGGCACGAACCAGAACGAGATGCCGTCCACGCCCAGGTGGTAGTGCACGTTGAAGCGCTCGATCCAGAGCAGTTTCTCGACGAACTGCGCGGCCGCGGTGCCGTTGTCGAAGCCGCTGTAGAGCGGCACCGTCACGGCGAACCCGATCAGCGCACCGACCAGCGCGATCCAGCGGACGGCACGCGCATGTTCATCGCGGCCGAAGGCCAGCAGCAGGGCGCCGAATGCGATCGGCGTCCAGATGGCAAGACTCAACAAACCCATTTTTATTGTTCCCCTACTTGTTGAGCCACACGAAGTACGTCATGAGCGCGAACACCCCGAGGATCATGACGAGTGCGTAGTGGTAGATGTAGCCCGACTGCATCCAGCGCACGATGCCCGAGATCCAGCCGACCAGCTTCCACGAGCCATTGACCAACGTGCCGTCGATCACCGCCTGGTCGCCGCCCTTCCAGAGGCCGGTGCCCAGCGCACGGGCGCCACGCGCCACGATGTTCTCGTTGATCCAGTCGAGGTAGTACTTGTTCTCGAGCAGGCGGTAGATGGGACCGCAGCCGCGCTTGATGGCCGCCGGCAGCGCCGGGTTCACCATGTACATGTAGTAGGACACCGCCACGCCGGCCAGGGCCAGCCAGAAGGGTGCGGTCTGCAGGCCGTGGACGGCCATTGCCAGCGGGCCGTGGAAGATCTCAGCCAGCTCCGCCATCGCGGGGTGCTTGGCCGCGTCCACGAAGATCACGTCCTTGAAGAAGTCGCCGAACAGCATCGGCTGGATCGCCAGGAAGCCGATCACCACCGAAGGGATCGCCAGCAAGATGAGCGGCACGGTGACGACCCACGGAGACTCGTGCGGCTTGGCGTCGTGGCCATGCCCATGGTGGTCGTCGTGCGCGTGGTGGTCATCGTGGTGGGCGTCCGGATTCTGGTCGTAGCGCTCCTTGCCATGGAAGACGAGGAAGTACATCCGGAACGAATAGAACGCCGTGATGAACACGCCGGCCAGCACCGCGAAGTGCGCGAAGCCCGCGGCAGGCAGCGTGCTGGCATGCACGGCTTCGATGATGCTGTCCTTGGAATAGAAACCCGAGAACAGCGGCGTGCCGATCAGTGCCAGCGAGCCCAGCAGCGAGGTGATCCAGGTGATGGGCATGTACTTGCGCACGCCGCCCATCCAGCGGATGTCCTGGTTGTGGTGCATGCCCATGATGACCGAGCCTGCGCCCAGGAACAGCAGGGCCTTGAAGAACGCGTGGGTCATCAGGTGGAAGACCGCCACCGAGTAAGCCGAGGCACCCAGCGCCACCGTCATGTAGCCGAGCTGCGAGAGCGTGGAATAGGCCACCACGCGCTTGATGTCGTTCTGGATGATGCCCAGGAAACCCATGAACAGCGCCGTGATCGCGCCGATGACCAGGATGAAGTTCAGCGCGGTGTCGGACAGTTCGAACAGCGGGGACATGCGCGACACCATGAAGATGCCGGCCGTCACCATCGTGGCCGCGTGGATCAGCGCCGAAATGGGCGTGGGGCCTTCCATGGAGTCGGGCAGCCAGACGTGCAGCGGGAACTGCGCGCTCTTGCCCATGGCACCGATGAACAGGCAGATGCAGATCACGGTGATCAGCATCCAGTCGGTGCCTGGGAAGGCCAGCGCACCCAGCTCATTCGCCTTGCCGAAGATCTCGCTGTAGTTCAGCGAGCCGGTGTAGGCAGCGATCAGGCCGATGCCCAGGATGAAGCCGAAGTCACCGACCCGGTTCACGAGGAACGCCTTCATGTTCGCGAAGATCGCCGTGGGCTTGTTGAACCAGAAGCCGATCAGCAGGTACGACACGAGGCCCACCGCCTCCCAGCCGAAGAACAGCTGGAGCAGGTTGTTGCTCATGACCAGCATGAGCATCGAGAACGTGAAGAGCGAGATGTAGGAGAAGAAGCGGTTGTAGCCCTCGTCCTCTTCCATGTAGCCGATGGTGTAGAGGTGGACCATGAGCGACACGAACGTCACCACGCACATCATCATGGCGGTGAGCGTGTCCACGAGGAAACCCACCTCCATCTTGAGGCCGCCCACCACCATCCAGGTGTAGAGCGTCTCGTTGAAGCGCGCGCCTTCGAGCGCCACGCTCTTGAAGGTCAGGGCCGAGAGCACGAACGCGACGAAAACGCCGAGGATCGTGAGCGTATGGCTCGCACGGCGTCCGATCCGGTTGCCACCGAAGGCCGTGCCGAAAATGCCGGCGAGCGCAGAGCCCACCAGCGGCGCCAGCGGCACGGCGAGGAGCGTCGAAGCTGAAAGGGTTTGACTCATTCTTGAGAACCTTGCAAGTACCGGCGATCAACCCTTGAGGGCGTTGAGATCTTCCGCATCGATGCTGGACTTGTTGCGGAACAGCAGCACCAGGATCGCGAGGCCGATGGCGGATTCGGCCGCAGCGACCGTCAGGATGAAGAACACGAACACCTGTCCGTGCATGTCGCCCAGGTAATGGGAGAACGCGACGAAGTTCATGTTCACGGCCAGGAGCATCAGCTCGATGGCCATGAGCAGGACGATGAGGTTCTTGCGGTTCAGGAAGATGCCGATCACCGCCAGGGCGAAAAGCATCGCGCCGAGCGACAGGAAATGGCCCAGGGTCAACGTCATGGCTTCTTCTCCTCGGCGGCTGCGGGCGCCACCACCTCTTGCGCAGGCTGCTGCGTCGCGGCGACCTTCACCAGCTGCACGCGGTCAGCGGCACGCACGCGGACCTGGTCGGACACGGTGGTGACCTTGGTGTCCTTGCGCTGGCGCAGCGTCAGTGCGATGGCGGCGATCATGGCCACCAGCAGGATCACGGCCGCGATCTCGACCGGGTACAGGTACTCGGTGTAGAGCAGCTTGCCGAGGGCCTTGGTATTGGAGTACTGCACGGCGTTGCCTGCGGCATCCACCATGGCGGCCACGGCCTTGGGTTCGTCCATGCCGCGGAAGCCGCCCATGAGCACGGCGGCCATTTCCAGCGCGATCAGGGCGCCGATGAACGCCGCAAGCGGGAAGTGCCGCCAGAAACCCTGCCGCACGGTGTCGATGTGGATGTCCAGCATCATCACGACGAAGAGGAACAGCACCATCACCGCGCCGAGGTAGACCAGCACGAGCGCGATGGCCAGGAACTCGGCCTTCAGCAGCAGCCAGATGGCCGCGGCCTGCGAGAACGCGAGGATCAGGTGGAGCACCGCGTGAACCGGGTTGCGCGCGGTGATGACCCGGAAGGCCGCATAGAGCAGCACCACCGAGAACAGATAGAAGAAACCAGTCTTGGCGTCCATGAATCGATTCTTGTAAAGGTTCAGGAGGCCGCGATCAGCGGTACTTGGCGTCGGCCGCCTTGGCGGCAGCGATCTCGGTCTCGTAGCGATCGCCGACCGCCAGGAGCATGTCCTTCGTGAAGTACAGATCGCCGCGCTTCTCGCCGTGGTATTCGAGGATCTGGGTCTCGACGATGGAATCGACCGGGCAGCTCTCTTCGCAGAAACCGCAGAAGATGCACTTGGTCAGGTCGATGTCGTACCGCGTGGTACGGCGCGAGCCGTCGGCCCGCACGTCGGATTCGATCGTGATCGCCAGCGCCGGGCACACCGCTTCGCAGAGCTTGCAGGCGATGCAGCGCTCTTCGCCGTTCTCATAGCGGCGCAACGCGTGCAGACCCCGGAAGCGCGGCGAAAGCGGCGTCTTCTCTTCGGGGAACTGCACCGTCACCTTGCGGCGGAATGCATAGCGACCGGTCAGGGCCATGCCCTTGACCAATTCCACGAGCATGAAGCTCTTGAAAAAGTCCTTGAGGGAAAAAGATGTCGTAGCAGCAGCAACAGCAGCCATGGTGTCGTGTCCCGCTTATTTCCAGATGTTCCAGGGCGACAGCAACCAGGCGCCCACGATCAGCAGCCACACCAGCGTGACCGGAATGAAGATCTTCCAGCCCAGGCGCATGATCTGGTCATACCGGAAGCGCGGGAAGGTCGCGCGGATCCAGATGAACATGGACACCACGAGGAAGGTCTTGAGGCCCAGCCAGATCCAGCCCGGGATGAAGTCCAGCGCCGCCACCGGCGACAGCCATCCACCCAGGAACATGGTCACGCCCAGGATGGACACGAGCCACATGCTGGCGTATTCGGCCAGGAAGAAGATCGCGAAGCCCATGCCCGAGTACTCGACCATGTGGCCAGCCACGATTTCGGCTTCGCCTTCCACCACGTCGAAGGGATGGCGGTTGGTTTCGGCCACGCCCGAGATCAGGTAGACGATGAAGATGGGCAGCAGCGGCAGCCAGTTCCACGACAGGAAGGACAGGCCGGCGTTCGCCATCGTGCCCTGCCCCTGGCTCAGGACGATCTGCGTCAGGTTCATGCTGCCCGAAACCATGATGACCACGAGGAAGCAGAAGCCCATCGCGATTTCATAGCTCACCATCTGGGCCGATGCACGCAGCGCGCCCAGGAAGGCGTACTTGGAGTTGGATGCCCAGCCCGCGATGATCACGCCGTACACCTCGATCGAGGTGATCGCCATGATCAGCAGCAGGCCGGCGTTGACGTTGGCCAGCGCCACGTCGGGACCGAAGGGAATCGCCACCCACGCCGCGAGCGCCGGCATGATGGCCATCACCGGGCCCAGGATGAAGAGGCCCTTGCTGGCCGCCGTGGGCTGGATGATTTCCTTGGTGAGCAGCTTGAGGCCGTCGGCCAGGGGTTGCAGCAGGCCGAAGGGGCCCACGCGGTTGGGGCCATGGCGCACCTGCATGAAACCCAGCAGCTTGCGCTCCCAGAGCGTGAGGTAGGCCACCGCACCCATGAGCGGCGCCACGATGGCAACGATCTTGAGCAGGTTCCAGAGCACGGGCCAGACGGCACCCGTCCACCAGGTTGCCGCGACGAGGTTCAACCCGCCGTTGTAGAGCGCGTCGATCATGCTGCGGCTCCTTCCGCGACCATCGAAGCCGATGCAGCCTGGCGCGCATCGGCCGTCAGTTGCAGGGAGGGCGCGCGGCGCACGAGGCCGTCGAGCTGGTAGATGGAGGCCACCACGGGTTGCGCAGCCGCGCCCGTGGGCACGCTCGCAGCGGCGCCTGTGGCGTTGCCCAGGCGTTCGGCAGGCAGGTGCGACGGCAGCGCGCTACCGGCGGCGATCCCCATGGCATGGGACAGCACGTCCTGGGAAGTCTCGAATGCGATGCCCGGTACGCCCAGCAGATTACCCAGCACGCGCAGGACTTTCCATGCGGGACGCGCATCGCCCAGCGGCTTGACCACCGCGTGGAAACCCTGGAGGCGGCCTTCGGCGTTCACGAAGCTGCCGGAGGTTTCAGTGAACGGGGCGATGGGCAGCAGCACGTCGCTGAATTCCAGATTGGTTTTGAAAGGGCTCAGCGTGACCACCATGCCGGCCTGTGCCAGCGCGGCAGCCGCCTGGGGGCCGGCCGCAGAATCCAGCACGGGCTCGGTGTTGAGCAGCAGCACGGCCTTCAATCCACCGGCCAACATGCGCCCCGCGTCGAAACCGCCCTGCTGCGGCTGTGCGCCGACGAACTGGGCGCCCACCGTGTTGGCTGCCTCGGTGAGATAGCCCACCACGGCGCCCGTCTGGGCACCGATCCATTGCGCCAGGGCCAGCAGCGAAGAGGCGTGCGGATGGTGCGCTGCGGCATTGCCCAGCAGCACGGCGCGGCCTTCGCCGGAAGCGAGCGAACGGGCCACGGCCAACGCAGCGTCGGTCGCCTTGCCGGAAGCCACAGGGGCGTCCACGCCGCGCTCCTGCGCCACCGCAGCGGCGATGTCGGCCAGGGCCGCTGCCCAGTCGGACGCCGGCGCCACGATGGATTGCGCCATCGGCATGGCCCAGTCATGGGCCACGGCGTTGATGGCGGTCACGGCACAGCCCTTGCGGGCCGCCTGGCGGATGCGCTGGGCAAACAGCGGATGGTCCTTGCGCAGGTTGGAGCCCACGACCAGCACGGACTGCAAGGACGACAGCGCCGCGATGGGCATGCCCAGCCAGCGGATGCCTTCCGGCGCAGCGAACTCGGCATTGCGCAGGCGGTAGTCGATGTTGTCGCTGCCCAGGCCGCGCACGAGCGCGGCGGCGAGGTGCAGCTCTTCCAGGGTGCTGTGGGGGCTGACGAGGGCGCCGATGCTCTGCGCACCGTGCTCCGAGCGAATGCCCTGCAGGCCATTGGCCACGTATTCGAGGGCCGTCTGCCAGTCCACTTCCTTCCACTCGCCACCCTGCTTGAGCATGGGCTTCGTGAGGCGGTCCGGAGCGTTCAGCGCTTCGTAGGAGAACCGGTCGCGGTCGGCGATCCAGCATTCGTTGACGTCTTCGTTCTCGAACGGAACGACGCGCATGACCCGGTGGTTCTTGACCTGCACGATGAGGTTCGCACCCGTCGAATCGTGCGGGCTCACCGACTTGCGGCGCGACAGCTCCCACGTGCGAGCGCTGTAGCGGAAGGGCTTGCTCGTGAGCGCGCCCACCGGGCAGATGTCGATCATGTTGCCCGACATCTCGGAATCCACCGTATCGCCCAGCACCGTGGTGATCTCGGAGTGTTCGCCGCGGTGGATCATTCCCAGCTCCATCACACCCGCGACCTCCTGGCCGAAGCGGACGCAACGCGTGCAGTGGATGCAGCGCGTCATCTCTTCCATGGAGATGAGCGGCCCGACATCCTTGTGGAACACCACGCGTTTTTCCTCTTCGTAGCGAGAAGAGGAGCCGCCGTAGCCCACCGCCAGATCCTGCAGTTGGCACTCGCCACCCTGGTCGCAGATCGGGCAATCCAGCGGGTGGTTGATCAGCAGGAATTCCATGACCGACTGCTGGGCCTTGATCGCCTTGTCGCTCTTGGTGCGCACGATCATGCCCTGCGTCACGGGCGTGGCGCAGGCCGGCATCGGCTTGGGGGCTTTTTCCACGTCTACCAGGCACATGCGGCAGTTGGCAGCGATGGAGAGCTTCTTGTGGTAGCAGAAATGGGGGATGTAGGTGCCCGCCTTCTCGGCTGCATGCATCACCATGCAGCCTTCGGCGACTTCCACCTTCTTCCCGTCGAGTTCGATTTCAACCATATGCGTTTCTCTCGATCAGGCGGAGGCCGGAGTCTGGGGGCTCGTCTTGTTGCGGATCAGCGCTTCGAATTCAGGACGGAAGTGCTTGATCATCGCGCGCACCGGCATGGCCGCCGCGTCGCCCAGGGCGCAGATGGTGCGCCCCTGGATGTTGTCCGCCACCGAATTGAGCAGGTCCAGATCGCCCTCGCGGCCCTGGCCGTTCTGGATGCGGTCGATCACGCGCCACATCCAGCCCGTGCCTTCGCGGCAGGGGGTGCACTGGCCGCAGGATTCGTGCGAATAGAAATAGGACAGCCGCAGAAGGCTTTCCACCATGCTGCGGGAATCGTCCATGACGATCACCGCGCCGGAGCCCAGCATCGATCCGGCCTTGGCGATGGAGTCGTAATCCATCGTGCATTCCATGATGACGGAGGCCGGCAGCACGGGAGCGGAAGAGCCTCCGGGGATCACGGCCTTGAGCTGGCGGCCCTTGCGCACGCCACCGGCCAGTTCGAGCAGCCTGGCGAAGGGCGTGCCCATGGGCACTTCGTAGTTGCCGGGCTTTTCCACGTCGCCGGACACCGAGAAGATCTTGGTGCCGCCGTTGTTGGGCTTGCCGCAGGCCAGATAGGCGGCACCGCCGTTGCGGATGATCCAGGGCACCGCCGCGAAGGTCTCGGTGTTGTTGATCGTCGTCGGCTTGCCATACAGGCCGAAGCTCGCCGGGAACGGTGGCTTGAAGCGGGGCTGGCCCTTCTTGCCTTCCAGCGATTCCAGCAAGGCCGTTTCTTCGCCGCAGATGTAGGCGCCGAAGCCATGGGCCGCATGGAGCTGGAAGCTGAAGCTGCTGCCCAGGATGCCGTTGCCGAGATAGCCGGCAGCGCGCGCCTCTTCCAGCGCGGCTTCGAAACGGTCGTAGGTCTGGAAGATCTCGCCGTGGATGTAGTTGTAGCCCACCGAGATGCCCATCGCGAAGGCCGCGATGATCATGCCTTCGATGACGATGTGCGGGTTGAACTGCAGGATGTCGCGGTCCTTGCAGGTACCCGGCTCGCCTTCATCGGAATTGCAGACGAGGTACTTCTGCCCGGGGAACGAGCGGGGCATGAAGCTCCACTTCAGGCCCGTGGGGAAGCCCGCGCCACCCCGGCCGCGCAGTCCGGATTCCTTGACCGTGGCGATGACCTGGTCCTGCGTCAGCGGCTCGCCGCCGTCGGCGCCCAGAATCTTGCGCAGGGCCTGGTAGCCACCGCGCGCCTCGTAGTCCTTGATGCTCCAGTTCGTGCCGTCGAGGCCGGCATAGATCTGCGGCTCGATGTGGCGATCGTGGAAGCAGGTCTGGACACCCGTGGCCTGGAACTGCGAAAGGATCTGTGCTGCGGTGGTCATGCCTGTCCCTCCACCCGCGAAACTGCAGCGTCCTCGGCCTGACGCAACCCGTCCACGAGCTGGTCGAGCTTTTCGTTGTCCATGAAGCTGCACATGGTGCGGTCGTTGACCAGCATCACCGGCGAATCGGCACAGGCGCCCAGGCACTCGCACTGCTGCAGGGTGAACAGGCCGTCCGGCGTGGTTTCACCCATGGAAATGCCGAGCTTCTTCTCGAGGTGGTGCAGGGCCTTCTGGCCATCGCGCAACTGGCACGGCAGGTTGGTGCACACGTTGAGCTTGTACTTGCCCAGCGGCTGCTGGTTGTACATGTTGTAGAAGGTCGTGACTTCATGCACTGCGATCTGCGGCATGCCCAGCACTTCGGCGATGACGGCTTCGCTCTCGGTGCTGACCCAGCCCTGCTCCTGCTGGACGATGGCCAGGCAGGCCATCACCGCGGACTGCTTCTGCTCCGGCGGGTACTTGGCCACTTCGCGCGCAAAGCGGGCCAGGGTCGCTTCGGTCACCGGCGCAGCGCCGGCGGGTTGGTTCGCTTCGGTACTCATCGGTCAATCTCTCCGAACACGATGTCCATCGTGCCAATGATGGCCACGGCATCGGCAATCATGTGCCCGCGCGCCATTTCGTCGAGGGTCGCCAGATGGGCGAATCCCGGCGCGCGGATCTTGAGGCGGTACGGCTTGTTGGCGCCGTCGCTCACGAGGTAGATGCCGAACTCGCCCTTGGGGTGCTCCACGGCCGCGTAAGCCTCTCCCGCGGGAACACGGAAGCCTTCGGTGAAGAGCTTGAAATGGTGAATCAGCTCCTCCATGTTCGACTTCATGGACTCGCGGGACGGTGGCGCCACCTTATGGTTGTCGGTAATCACCGGGCCGGGGTTGGCCTTGAGCCAGTCCACGCACTGCTTGATGATGCGGTTGGACTGGCGCATTTCCTGCACGCGCACCAGATAGCGGTCGTAGCAGTCGCCAGTCTTGCCGACCGGGATGTCGAATTCCATGCGGTCATAGACATCGTAGGGCTGCGTCTTGCGCAGATCCCAGGCGATGCCGGATCCGCGCAGCATGGGCCCCGTCATGCCCAGATTCAGGGCGCGTTCGGGCGTGACCACGCCGATGTCGACGGTCCGCTGCTTCCAGATGCGGTTGTCGGTGAGCAGTGTCTCGTACTCGTCCACGCACTTGGGGAAGCGCTGCGTGAAATCGTCGATGAAGTCCAGCAGCGAACCTTGCCGATTCTGGTTCAAGACCTCGATCGCCTTGCCATTGCGGACCTTGCTCGCCTTGTACTGAGGCATCGCATCGGGCAGGTCTCGGTACACGCCACCGGGACGGAAGTACGCGGCGTGCATGCGCGCGCCCGAGACGGCCTCGTACATGTCGAAGAGGTCTTCGCGCTCGCGGAACGTGTAGATGAGGATGGTGGAGCTGCCGCAATCGTTTCCGTGCGAACCCAGCCACATGAGGTGGTTCAGCAAACGGGTGATTTCGGAGAACATCACACGGATGTACTGGGCACGCAGCGGCACGTCCAGGCCGAGCAGCTTCTCGATGGCCAGGCAGTACGCGTGCTCGTTGCACATCATCGACACATAGTCCAGCCGGTCCATGTAGGGCAGCGACTGGATGAAGGTCTTGTGCTCTGCGAGCTTTTCGGTGGCGCGGTGCAGCAGTCCGATGTGGGGATCGGCGCGCTGCACGACTTCGCCGTCGAGCTCCAGCACCAGTCGCAGCACCCCGTGTGCGGCCGGGTGCTGCGGACCAAAGTTCAGGGAATAGTTCTTGATTTCAGCCATCGTGGGTCACCAGAAAGCGCAGGGCGCGCTTCAGTGCAGGCCTCCGTACTTGTCTTCGCGGATGATGCGGGGCGTGATCTCGCGCGGCTCGATCGACACCGGCTCGTACACCACTCGGCGCTGCTCGGTGTCGTACCGCATCTCGACGTGGCCGGACAGCGGGAAATCCTTGCGGAAGGGGTAACCGATGAAGCCGTAATCCGTGAGAATGCGGCGCAGATCGGGATGCCCATCGAAAACGATGCCGTACAGATCGAAAGCCTCGCGCTCGTACCAGCTTGCCGAGTTCCAGATATCGGACACCGAAGGCACGACCGGAAAGTCGTCATCGGGGCAGAACACGCGCACGCGCACGCGCTGGTTGAGACTCACCGACAGCAGGTGGGAGACCACGGCGTAGCGCGGGCCTTCCGTGCCCACGTCGCCGTAGGTGGAGTAATCGAGACCGCAAAGATCGACCAGCTGCTCGAACTGGCAGCCTGGCGCATCGCGCAGCAACTGCATCGCAGCAAGGTAATCGCCTGCAGCAACGGAAACCGTCAATTCGTCGAGCGCGAGCGTGATGCTGCGCGCCTTGTCGCCGAGCACAGCGGCAACCGCATCCCGCAATGCTTCGGGTCGAATGGCAATGGCTGTCATGCTGAACCCTTCAGACGCGGGCGATGGTATTGGTACGGCGGATCTTCTGCTGGAGCTGGATGATCCCGTAGATGAGCGCTTCGGCAGTGGGCGGACACCCTGGCACATACACGTCCACTGGAACGATGCGATCGCAGCCGCGCACGACGGAATAGCTGTAGTGGTAGTACCCGCCGCCATTGGCACAGGAACCCATGGAAATGACCCACCGCGGCTCCGACATCTGGTCGTACACCTTGCGCAGGGCCGGCGCCATCTTGTTGCACAGCGTGCCGGCAACGATCATCAGATCGGACTGCCGAGGGCTCGCACGGAAGACTTCAGCGCCGAAACGCCCGATGTCGTAGCGTGCAGCGGCGGCATGCATCATCTCGACCGCACAGCAGGCCAGACCAAAGGTCATGGGCCACAGCGATCCGGTCTTGGCCCAATTCACCACGGAGTCATAGCTCGTGGTGATGAACCCTTCCTTCATCACGCCTTCAATCATCGTGTCGTTCCTTATGAGGCCAGATCATTCCCAATCCAGGGCACCCTTTTTCCACTCGTAGGCAAAGCCCACGACCAGGATGGCCAGGAAGACGATGACGGCAACGAAACCGGTCACCCCCACTTCGTGCAGCGAGACCGCCCACGGAAACAGGAATGCGATTTCCAGATCGAAAAGAATGAAAAGGATGGCGACGAGGTAATAGCGCACATCGAACTTCATGCGCGCGTCCTCGAACGCTTCGAACCCGCATTCGTAGGGGGAATTCTTTGCCGCGTCAGGGCGATTGGGACCCAGGACATATCCCAGGACCAGCGGCACCACCCCCACTCCGATGCCGACCAGGATGAACAGAAGAACGGGGAGGTATTGATCGAGGTTCATCTGGAGGAGTACTCACCGCTGGGGCCGCACCCCGCGCTCCTGGATCGAAGAGCGCCTGGGCGGGCTTGCTTGTGTGTTGGTGCCGTCGGCGAGACTCGAACTCGCACAGCTTTCGCCACTACCCCCTCAAGATAGCGTGTCTACCAATTTCACCACGACGGCTGATGTCTACATCTGGATGGCATGAGGAACCCGAAGGGTTATTTGGCTTTCCAGACAATCCCGGATTCTACTCCGTAAAAACCCGACTCCTTGAAATCGGTTGGTTTTCGTAAAAATTATTTCGTCGGAATCTGCGCGGCGCCCGATGCAGGCACGACAGGTGCCGGTGCTGGCACTGCGGAGGCAGAGGCCGGTGCGACCGGTTGCACGGCAGGCGCGGCGCCGGGGGTTTCCAGCACGCTTCCCACGCCTGCAGGGCGTGCATTGCCGAAATAGGCCAGGGCCAGCGTGGCCACGAAAAAGATCGCAGCGAGGACCGCAGTGGTGCGCGACAGGAAGTTGGCACTGCCACTGGCACCGAACAGGCTGCCCGAGCTGCCGCTGCCGAAGGCGGCCCCCATGTCGGCCCCCTTGCCATGCTGGATCAGGATGAGACCGATCATCACCAGCGCGGCCAGCATCTGCACAGCCAGGATCACATTCACAAGCACATTCATTCTTCGTTACTCCGGTTGAATTGCGCGGCAGCCCTGTCAGGCCGCTGCAGCGATGATCTTCAAAAAGTCCTGGGCCTTGAGCGAAGCACCGCCCACCAGCCCTCCATCGATGTCGGGTTGCGACAGCAAGGCCGCAGCGTTGCCGGCGTTCATGCTGCCGCCATACAGCAGGCGGATCCGATCGGCATGGTCGGTCGCGGCGAGCAACTGCGCACGCAGGACCGCATGCACCTGCTGCGCCTGCTCGGGTGTGGCGGTGTGGCCCGTACCGATGGCCCATACGGGCTCGTAGGCGACGACGATCTCGCTGATGCAATGGCCATTCACATGGATCACTGCAGCCAGCTGGCGCTTCACCACCGCTTCGGTCTGACCGGCCTCGCGCTCTGCCAGCGTTTCACCAACACAGACCACGGGGGTCAATCCGGCCGACAGCGCACGCTGTGCCTTGGCGGCGACCGCCGCATCGCTCTCGCCATGGTACTGGCGGCGCTCGGAGTGCCCCACCAGCGCATAACGCACACCAAATTCCTGCAGCATGGCCGCGGAAACTTCACCCGTGTAGGCACCGGCTTCATGCTGGGAGACGTCCTGCGCGCCCAGTGCGATGGCCGATCCTTCCAACAGGGCCTGGACCTGCGCCAGATACACCGCCGGAACGGCCACGGCCACTTCGCAGGCCGGCCCCTCGCCCATGCCACTGCGCAGCGCCTCCACGAGCGACGCGTTGGCGGCAAGGCCGCCATTCATCTTCCAATTACCCGCGATGAGTTTCTTTTTCATGCTGTCCACGTCAAAACGATCTTGCCCGCGTGCTGGCTCGACTCCATCAGCGCATGGGCGCGGGCAGCTTCCGCTGCCGGAAAGGTGCTGTGCACCACCGGCTGCACCGTGCGCGCCGCCAACAGTGGCCAGACCTGCTCGCGCAGGGCCAGGGCAATGGCGCCCTTGAACTCGACCGAACGGGGACGCAGCGTCGAGCCCGTCACCGTGAGCCGGCGGCGCAACACCAGCCCTGCATTGAAGGACGACTGGATACCGCCCTGCACCGCGATGATCACAAGCCTGCCATCTTCCGCGAGGCACTCCACCTCGCGTGCCACATAGTCGCCTGCCACCATGTCGAGCACCACATCGACCCCTTTGCCTGCCGTGATGCGTTGCACCTCGGCGGCAAAATCGTGGGTCTTGTAGTTGATGGCATGGTGCGCGCCCAGATCGAGACAGGCCCGGCACTTGTCATCGGAACCCGCGGTCACGATCACCGTGGCCCCGAAAGCACGGCCAAGCTGAATGGCCGTGACACCGATGCCGCTGCTGCCGCCCTGCACCAGCAGGGTCTCTCCCGCTTTGAGACGCCCGCGGTCGAAGACATTGCTCCAGACCGTGAAAAACGTCTCGGGAAGCGAAGCCGCTTCCACGTCGGTCCAACCTTCCGGCACGGGAAGGCACTGCGCTACCGGCGCGACGCACCATTGCGCATAGCCTCCGCCGGCCACCAGCGCACACACGCGGTCGCCGCGCTTCAGGCCGGCCGCCGCCAGCGCGTCCGCATCACCGTCCTCGATGACGCCGGCAACTTCCAGCCCGGGCAGGTCCGACGTGCCCGCAGGGGCGGCGTAGTGCCCCTTGCGCTGCAGCACGTCGGGCCGATTGATGCCGCTGGCCGCCACGCGGATCAGCAGCTCTCCTGCGCCATGCCGAGGCATGGGGCGTTCGGCAAGGCGCAGCACTTCGGGACCGCCGAAGCCGGCGATTTCCACGGCACGCATGGTGGTCGCCATACAGGACTCCATGGGGATGAGAGATTCAAAACGCCAGCCCGCGCATGCCGGGCCGGCTGCCATCACAGGGCCGACGGAAAGCCGTCAGGCATCCATCTGGCCCGGCTGGTCGCCGGAGGCCACGGATTGCTGCTGCTGTTGCTGCGAGTCGGAGCCGCTGTAGTCGCGGCGTTCACGGCGCTCGCCGCGTTCCGAACGCTCGCCACGCTCGGCAGGCGCAGGACGTCCGCTGTCGCCTGCGGGGCGGTCCAGCAAAGCCTTCAAGGACAGCTTGACACGGCCCTTTTCGTCCGTCTCGAGCACCTTGACCTTCACGATCTGGCCTTCGCTCAGGTAATCGGTCACGCGCTCGACACGCTCGTGGGCGATCTGGCTGATGTGCAGCAGGCCATCCTTGCCGGGCAGCAGGTTGATGAGCGCGCCGAAGTCCAGGATCTTGACCACGGGGCCTTCGTACACCTTGCCGATTTCGACCTCGGCCGTGATCTGCTCGATGCGGCGCTTGGCGTCGTCGGCCTTGGCGGCATCGGTCGATGCGATGGTGATGGTGCCGTCTTCGTCGATGTTGATCTGCGTGCCGGTTTCTTCCGTCAGCGCGCGGATCACCGCGCCGCCCTTGCCGATCACGTCGCGGATCTTCTCGGGGTTGATCTTCATCGTGTAGAGCTTGGGCGCGAAGCTGGAGACCTCGGTCTTGGCTTCGCCCATCGCTTCCTGCATCTTGCCGAGGATGTGCAGGCGCGCTTCCTTGGCCTGGGCCAGGGCAACCTGCATGATTTCCTTGGTGATGCCCTGGATCTTGATGTCCATCTGCAGCGCCGTGATACCGGCCGTGGTGCCGGCCACCTTGAAGTCCATGTCGCCCAGGTGGTCCTCATCGCCCAGGATGTCGGTCAGCACGGCGAAACGGTTGTCTTCCTTGATCAGGCCCATGGCGATGCCGGCCACGTGGGCCTTCATCGGCACGCCCGCATCCATCATCGACAGGCAGCCGCCGCAGACGGACGCCATGGACGAGGAGCCGTTGGATTCGGTGATTTCGGACACCACGCGGATCGTGTAAGGAAATTCTTCCTTGGTCGGCAGCACGGCAACCAGTGCACGCTTGGCCAGGCGGCCGTGGCCCACTTCGCGGCGCTTGGTGGAGCCCATGCGGCCCACTTCGCCGGTGGCGAAGGGAGGCATGTTGTAGTGGAACATGAAGCGGTCTTCGAACTCGCCGGCCAGCGCGTCGATGCGCTGTGCGTCGCGCTCGGTGCCCAGCGTGGAGATCACCAGCGCCTGGGTCTCGCCACGCGTGAACAGCGCGGAGCCGTGCGTGCGGGGCAGCACGGAGTTGCGGATCTCGATGGGGCGCACGGTGCGCGTGTCACGGCCGTCGATGCGGGGCTCGCCGGCCAGGATCTGGCTGCGCACGATCTTGGCTTCGATGTCGAACAGCAGGCCTTCGACCTTCACGGCGTCGAATTCGACGCCTTCGGCCTTCAGCGACGCGAGCACGGAAGCCGTGGCTTCGCGCAGGGCCTGCGTGCGGGCCTGCTTGCTGCGGATCTGGTAGGCGGCGCGCAGCTTCTCTTCGGCCAGTTGCGAGACCTTGGCGATGAAGGGCTCGTCCTTGGCCGGCGCTTGCCAGTCCCACACGGGCTTGCCTGCGTCGCGCACCAACTCATGGATGGCGTTGATGGCGATCTTGCCCTGTTCGTGGCCGAACACCACGGCGCCCAGCATCACGTCTTCGGGCAGTTGCTGCGCTTCGGATTCGACCATCAGCACGGCGGCTTCGGTGCCGGCGACGACCAGGTCCATTTGCGAGCTCTTGCGCAGGGTCTGGCCCGGGTTGAGCACATATTCACCGTTGATGTAGCCCACGCGCGCGGCACCGATCGGGCCGTTGAACGGGATGCCGGAGATCGACAGCGCGGCGCTCACGGCGATCATGGCGGCGATGTCGGCATCCACTTCGGGGTTCAGCGACACGGTGTGGATGACCACATGGACGTCGTTGTAGAAACCTTCCGGGAACAGCGGGCGGATCGGGCGGTCGATCAGGCGGCTGGTCAGGGTCTCGAGTTCGCTGGGCTTGGCTTCGCGCTTGAAGAAGCTGCCGGGGATCTTGCCTGCGGCATACGTCTTCTCGATGTAGTCGACGGTCAGCGGGAAGAAATCCTGGCCGGCCTTGGCGACCTTGGAGCCCACGACGGTGGCCAGCACCACCGTGTCGTCGATGTTGACCAGAACGGCGCCAGACGCCTGGCGCGCGATTTCGCCGGTTTCCATGACGACGGTCTTGTCGCCCCATTGGAAGGACTTGGTCACTTTGTTGAAGATGGTCATGTTGACTCCGTTGCTTCGGTGAATGAGGCTGGCCCTGCAGGACCAGCGGGGGCCGGAGGCAAGTCAGAACACGATGCCATTCCAGTGGCCCTGCGCCCTGTGCGATGCCCAGGGCCATTGGAATGACACAGCTTCGATCTGCTATGCGTCTCCGAAGTAGAAACGCCTGAGCTAGCCGTTTGCTAACCCAGGCGTTTCAGCATGCGAATGCGATTACTTGCGCAGGCCGAGCTTGGCGATCAGGGCCGTGTAACGGTCGGCGTCCTTGGCCTTCAGGTAGTCCAGCAGCTTGCGGCGGCGGCTCACCATGCGCAGCAGGCCGCGGCGACCGTGGTGGTCCTTGGCATGCTGCTTGAAGTGGGGGGTCAGTTGGTTGATGCGGGCCGTGAGCAGGGCCACTTGGACTTCTGGGCTGCCGGTGTCGTTGGCGGCGCGGGCGTTGTCCTTGATGACTTCGGCCTTGTTGGAGGATGCGTTCATTGGTTTTTCCTTGAGTGTCGGGGCCGGCAGGACCGGCGCGTGGCGCGGAAGGCAGCCCCTGGTTTTACTTGCGCCGCAGGCTGGAACGGCCGGCGGCGTGCGTCTTGCACCGTGCAAAACCCGAGGATTATAACCCGCCGGCCTTTTCGAGCCATTTCCGCAGCCGCCGTGCGCCTTCCGCGAGCCGCTCGGGGTCCTTCGAGGCGAAGCACCAGCGCAGCCAGCCCTGCCCCTGCGGGCCGAAGGCGTCGCCGGGCGCGAGCCCCAGGCCGGCCTCGGCCACCAGCCGCTTGGCCGTGGCCAGCGCGTCCGCATGGCCTTCCAGCCGGAAGAAGGCATACATGCCGCCCTTCGCGGGATGGGCCAGCACCCCCGGCAGGGCCTGCAGCAGCGGCACCAGCGTATCGCGGCAGGCGCGCAGGTGGCGGGTGACGTGCGGGGTGATATCGCCTTCGTGCTGCAGCGCCGCGATGCCCGCGCGCTGCGTGAACACGCTGATGCAGGAGGTGTTGAATTCGATCAGCTTGCCCATGTGGGGCGTCAGCGACGGCGGCAGCACGAGCCAGCCGAGCCGCCAGCCGGTCATGAGAAAGCTCTTGGAGAAGCTCTGCACCACGACGAGGCGGTCTTCGGGCTCGGCCAGATCGAGGAAGCTCGGCGCGCACCCGAGGGGCGTGGTTTCGTAGTAGAGCCGCTCGTACACCTCGTCGGCCAGGATCCAGGTGCCCGTGGCACGGCAGTGATCGAGGATCTCCCGCTGCTCCTGGGCGGACAGCGTCCAGCCGGTGGGATTGTTGGGGGCGTTCACCACCAGCAGGCGCGTGGCCGCGGTCACTGCGGTCTTCAGCGCGGCCATGTCGAGCGTCCACGCGCCGTCAGCCCCCGGGGCCAGCGGCACGGTGCGCAGGCGCGCGCTCAGGATCTGCGGCTGCGCCGTGAGGTTGGGCCATACCGGCGCGACGGCCACCACCTCGTCACCGGGGTCCACCAGCGCCTGCACGGCCAACATCAGGGCATTCACCCCTCCGGACGTGACGGCGATGCGTCCGGCATCGACCGCTCCCCCGTGCAGCCGCGCGGTGTAGGCGGCGATCTCCTCGCGCAGCGCCGGCAGGCCGAGGTTGTGCGAATAGAAAGTTTCACCCGCACGCAGGGAGGCGATGGCCGCCTCGCTCACCACCTGCGGGGTGGTCTCGTCGCTTTCGCCGAACCAGAAGGGCAGGACATCGGCACGGCCCATGCCGGCATTGGCGACTTCACGGATCTTGGATTCTTCGAGGGTGGCGAGGGTGTGGCGCATGGCGATGGACGGTGGCAGGCAATCGGTGAGGAGCAAAGGGACGGATGCAGGCGCGGATTCTCAGGCGCAGGCGGGTACATTGCGCAGCGGGAGGACACCTGCATGCAAAGAACGAACCACGCCCGTACCGCCGCGGCCATCCTGATCATCGCCCTGCTGGGGGCTGCCGCGGCGGCCACCGCGGCCACGCCAGCCGATACGGCCCCGGCCACCGGGAAGAGCGCCAAGGCCAAGCCGAAACCCAGGGGGGCTTCGACCAAGGTCCGCAACGGCCCGCCGAACCACTCGGGCGAAACCACGGCCGAGCGCGACCGCCGACTGTACCGGGAATGCCAGGGCCTTCCCAATGCCGGCGCCTGCCTGGGCTATACCCGGCGCTGACGCCTTCCCCATCCCGTCGCTCGAAGCCCGGGCACCCGCTCCGGGTGGGCGGGCGCCTGTCGGCTCCGCCACCGGCGCGTTGTCCGACAACTCGGCCGCAGGCGCTGCGATATATCTCAGGCACCCTGCATTCCACGCACCGCCACCCATGCCCGACGGCCTCGCCCCCCTCTTCCGTTCCCGTGCCGCTGTCGGACGCTGGTGCGCCGCGCTGGCCATCGTGCTCTCGACGGTCGCGTGCTCCGGGCTTCCCCAGAATGTGGAGCGGCCGGAGTCGCATGCCCTGCCCGCTTCGGTGGACACACCGCTCTCCCGCATGGCGCAGGAGCAGCGGCAGGCCGCCAGCGGCCGCCATGCCTCGGGCTTCGTCCTGCTGAGCGGGCCGCAGGATGCCTACGGCAGCCGGCTGGCGCTGGTGGAGGCCGCGCAGAAGACCCTGGACCTGCAGTACTACGCCATCCACGCGGATGCGAGCACCGAGCGGCTGCTGCGCGGCGTGGTGGGCGCGGCGCAGCGGGGCGTGCGCGTGCGCGTGCTGCTGGACGATTTCCACAGCACCGGGCGCAATGCGCTGGTGATGGGCCTCGCGTTCCAGCCGAACATCGAGATGCGCATGTTCAACCCCGTGGCGGGCCCGCGGGGCTCGATGGTGGGGCGGCTCTGGGGATCGCTCACCGATTTCTCGCGCGTGCAGCAGCGGATGCACAACAAGCTGTTCATCGCGGACAACGCGATGGGCGTGACGGGCGGGCGCAACCTGGGCGATGCCTATTTCGGCCAGGCCGATTCCGGCAATTTCGTGGATCTCGATGTCCTGGCGGCCGGTCCGATCGTGGCGGAGATGTCGCGCAGCTTCGATGCCTACTGGAACAACCCGCGTGCGTACCCGGTGCAGTCGCTCATCACGCGCGAGGAACTCGCCCGCCTGCGGGACCAGACGCGGGGCCGCTACGACGCGCAGCGCGCCGAAGGCGACCGCGACGCGCCGCCGGCATCCGCCGCACGCGGCGAGCGCCCGGCAGCGGGCACGGGCGGCAGCGGCGGCCCCAGGCCCCCCGACGGCGAGCCCCGCCCCGGCCCCGACCAGCCCACGGCCGAGCAGCGCGCGCGGGTATGGAACGAGCGGCCGATGGACCTGCGCGCCGCACGCTTCGTGTGGGCGCCGGCCGTCATGCTGGTGGACCAGCCCGCCAAGATCCCGGCCGAGGGCGAGCCGTCCAGTCCCCGCACCTCCACGCCCGGCGCCGGCCTGCAGGTGCACGGGCCGCAGGGTCCGGTGGCGCCGGCGCAGGCCCCCGCGGCCGAGGGTGCCGGCGCAGCCTCGCTGCACGCATCCGCCGCGCACGCGGCCGAGGGCGAGACCGTCGTGGACGGCGTGCTGCAGTTGCTGGGCCAGGCGCGCCAGAACCTGCTCATCATCTCGCCCTACTTCGTGCCCGGCGACGACATGAAGCGCGCCTTCGCCGACGCCCGCGCACGCGGCGTGCGGGTGCGGGTGCTGACCAATTCGCTGGCCTCCAACGATGCGCCGGTGGCGCACGTGGGCTACGCCCGCCACCGCGAGGAACTGCTGGCGATGGGGATCGAGCTCTACGAAATGCGCAGCGAGCAGGCGGGCGTGAAATCCGCATTCGGCAGCTCGGGCGCAGGCGCCACGGGGCCTTCGCGCGCGATGCTGCACTCCAAGGTGGTCGTGGTGGATGGGCGGCTGATCGCCATCGGCTCGATGAACCTGGACCTGCGCTCGCAGTTGCAGAACACCGAGATCGCCCTGCTGATCCAGAGCCGCACGCTGTCCCGCACGGCTTCGGAGCAGATCGAAGCCGCCATGCGCGACGTGTCCTGGCGCGTGGAGCGGGCGCAGGACGGCACGCTCGTGTGGCGCGCGCCCGAGGGCAGCGGGCTCGAAGACGCCACGAGCGAACCCGATGCAAGTGTGGGCCTGCGCATGCTGCTCAAACTGCTGGGCCCGCTGGCGCCGGACCACCTGCTGTAGCCGCCGCGGCGCCCGGCACCGCGGCCGGTGCGCCGGCCTGCTGCGCGGCGATCCAGGCGGTGATGGCGCGCTGGTCGGTCATGGTGCGCACGTGCTGGTAGGCGGCCTCGGCCTCCGGGAACCGCCGTCGCAGCAGGTTCAGCCATTGCTTGAGCCGCCCGGCGCGCTGGCGCGGCTCAAGGTCGTCGCACACGGTGCGCCAGAAGACGGCCAGTTGCGGCAGCAGCGCTTCCCAGGCCAGGGCCGGCGCATGCGGCCGGCCCGCGTCGGCCGCGCGGATGGCCAGCGCAAGGCCGGGGTCGGCCACGATGCCGCGGCCCAGCATGAGCGCATCGCCGCCCGACTGCGCGCGGCAGCGCTGGGCATCGGCCACGGTCCAGATCTCGCCGTTGGCGACGATGGGGATGCGCACGGCCGAACGCAGCGGCGCGATCAGCTCCCAATAGGCCGGCGGGCGGTAGCCATCGGCCTTGGTGCGGGCGTGCACCACCAGCTCGCAGGCGCCGCCGGCCTCCGCGGCCTGCGCGCATTCGCGGGCCAGGGAGGTGTCGGCATAGCCCAGCCGCATCTTGGCGGACACGGGCACCCGGGGCGACACGGCGCGGCGCACGGCAGCGACCACCTCGGCGATGCGCTCGGGCTCGCGCAGCAAGGCCGCGCCGCCGCCGTGGCGGTTCACCACCTTGGCCGGGCAGCCGAAATTCAAATCGATGCCCTCGGGGCCCAGCGCCGCCAGCCGCGCCGCGTTCTCGGCCATGCTCACGGGGTCGGAGCCCAGCAGTTGCGCGCGCACCGGCACGCCCGCCAGGGTGCGGCCGCCGTTGCGCAGCTCGGGGATGTAGCGCAGGAAGACCTTGTCGGGCAGCAGCGTGTCGGTGATGCGGATGAATTCGGACACGCAGCGGTCCACGCCGCCCACGCGCGTGAGCACGTCGCGCAGGACGAAATCCAGCAGCCCCTCCATCGGGGCGAGCAACAGCAGCGGCGCAGGGATCGGAGGGGATGGCGGGGTCATCGGCAGGGCGGGCTGGGGCACGGGAGCACTGCGGCAGGCATCAGGCATAAAACACCTTCATGCCGCCGTATCCATTGAATAATTTGCTATTAAAAATATAGCAATTGATGGTTTTGCACCGGGGGTGCGGGCCGCGCCCGCGCCGCCCCGTCATCGGGGCGTCATCGGAGGGCGGTGCAATCGGGGCTTCGATTGTCGCCAAACGCCTGCATTTTTCTTTCGTCCCATGCTGCTCTTGAAAACCGACAAGGCCCGCCTGGAACTCTCACCGGGCGTGCGCACCCTCAGCCTGCGCGAACGCTCGCTGCTGCTGCTGGCCGACGGCCGGCCCGCCGCCGAACTGGAAGCGCTCTACCACGGCGCCGGCAAGGACATCGTGTCCAAACTGCTGGCCGAAGGGTACCTCGCGCATGCCGGCACCACCGCGCCGGCGCCGGACGCCCCGAAGGCCCAGGCAGCCGCCGCGGCGGCGCACGCACATCCGGCCGGGGCGGCACTGCCGCCCGCGCCGTCGCATGCGCTGCGGTCGCTCGCCGGCACCCGCATGTACCTCTTCGACATCTGCGAACGCATGTTCGCGCGGCGCAATCCTGCGCTGGCCCACAACTTCCTGGAAGCCCTGCGCGGCGCGCGCGACCGCGACAGCATGCTGGACGTGAGCGAGGCGCTGCTGGAAGAGATCGAGCTGTTGGCTGGCCCCGAGCGCGCCGCCACCGTGCGGGAACGCATGGAACAGCTGCTGCCGACACCGGCATGAAGCCGGCGACCCCGGCCCGTCCAGCCGCCGCAGCAGCCCGCCGTGCGCAGCTTGCCTGGCTCAGGCGGCGGCCGCAAGCCGCCAGAGCGACGTGATTTCGGCCGCGCGTGCGGCGTGCAGCGGGTCGGTCGCATCGGCCGCCTTCGCGTGGCGTGGGCGGATGTCCTGGCGGCCCAGCACGCGCAGGCCGGCGCCCTTGATCCATTCGAGCAGCTGGGCACGCGAGCGCAGCCCCAGATGCTCGGCCAGATCGGACAGGATCAGCCAGCCTTCGCCGCCGGCCTCCAGGTGCGCGGCCAGCCCCGCGAGGAAGCCGCGCAGCATGCGGCTGTCCTCGTCGTACACGGCCCGCTCGATGGGCGATGCCGCCCGCGCCGGCACCCAGGGCGGGTTGCACAGCACGAGGGGTGCGCGCCCTTCGGGAAACAGATCGGCCTGCACCACCTCCACTCGGGGCTGCACGCCCAGGCGATGCAGGTTCTCGCGCGCGCAGGCCAGGGCCCGCGGATCCTGGTCGGTGGCGACCACGCGCCGCACGCCGCGCCGCACCAGCACGGCCGCGAGCACGCCCGTGCCGGTGCCGATGTCGAACGCCAGGGCCTGCGCGCCCGCAGGCAGCGGCGCCTGCGCGACGAGGTCCACGTATTCGCCGCGCACCGGCGAGAAGACGCCGTAGTGCGGATGGATGCGGTTGCCCGGCGGTGCGCCGAGCGCCGGCACCTCCACGCCCTTCTTGCGCCACTCGTGCGCACCCACGATGCCCAGCAGTTCGCGCAGCGACACCGCGCTGGCCGTGCCGTCCGGCGCGCCCCAGGCCTCGCCGAGCGCGGCGCGCCAGTCGGGCGCACGGCGCAGCGCGATGGTGTGGTCGCCCTCCACGGGGATGAGCAGCGCGCCGAGCACGCGGGCCCGCTGGGCCTGGGCCTGGCGGTGCAGGTGGAAGGCCTCGGCGGGCTCGGGCGCCGGCCGCGCGGCCGCGGCCCGTGCCCTGCCGCGGGCGCCGCCGCGCGGGCGGCCCCGGCCATCGGCGCGGCGCATCAGCGCCTGCAGCAGATGGCGCGCGTTCTGGAAGTCTCCGCGCCACAGCAGCGCGGTGCCTTCGCAGGCCATGCGGTAGGCCGCATCGGCGGCCAGCGTGTCATCGGCCGTCACCACGCGGCGCGGCGCGGCAGCGCCGGCTTCGGAACGCCAGTGCGCGCTGCGGGTTTCGCCGTCGTGGCTCCAGTGGATCATGTGCCGGGGTGCCGGGAGGATGGACTGTGAAGGAAGGACAGGGGCCGGGGATGCGCCCCGGTCAGTTGATCGGGCGCTGCAGCCGCACTTCCTCGATCTTCACGCCGCCGATGATGGCGGTCTTGGCGGTGGACATCTCGCGCTTGAAGCCTGCGAGTTCGTGGAAGCGCAGCGCGCGCTCGTTGCGCATCGGCACCCAGGCCGTGACGTTGGTGCAGCCTTCCTGCTGCAGGCCTTCGCGCGCGGCGTCCCAGAGGGCCACGCCGACGCCCTGGTCCCAGTGGGTGGGGGCGGCGTAGATGGCCCAGATTTCGCCGGTGGTGGGGCGCGACTTGGCATCGCGCGAACGGTCGAAGCCGACGAAGCCGACGATCTTGTCGCCTTCCAGGGCCACCTGCACCTGGGGCTCGCAGTACTCGATGGCTTCGCGCCAGTAGGCCTGGCGCTTGTCGACCGAAGACATGGCTTTCAATTGGTCATCGGGGACCAGGCCGCGGTAGGCCTCCATTGCGGATTGCGTGTGGATCTGGGCAATGGCTTTGGCATCGCGGAGCGTGGCGGGACGAACCTGAATACTGGCCTGGATACTGGACATTGGAAACGAACGAACTGAAAAAATGGGGGAAGGGAGCGGAACGCAAAACCCGCGATTGTCGCGCAATTGCTTTTTGACCTCCAGACCGCGCTCCGGGAACCCCGCGTTCGCAGGGTGCTTGAGGGGCCGCGGCCCGATCGAAACGGAGCGTCAGCCCGCAGCGGCACAGGGCATGGCGAAACGTCGCAAGGCGGTGCTTTCCAGGGGGCCGGGCACGGATCAGAGCCAGCGCCGCAGCAGGCCCATGACGCGGTCGAAACGCGCGCCGTAGGGCGGATGCAGCAGGTGGCCGAGCGACCAGCGCGACTGCACGAACACCGGCTTCTGGTGGCAGAACCGCAGGAACCCGTGCTCCCCGTGGTAGGCCCCCCAGCCGCTGTCGCCCACGCCGCCGAACGGCAGGTTGTCGTGCGCGACGTGCAGCAGCGTGTCGTTGACGGTGACGCCGCCGCTCACGGTGCGGCGCAGCACATCGTCGCGCGCGGCTTCGCTGCGGCCGAACCAGTAGAGCGCGAGCGGGCGCGGGCCGGAGTTGATGTGGTCGATGGCGTCCTGCAGGCGCTCGTAGCCGAGCACGGGCAGCACCGGGCCGAAGATCTCCTCCTGCATGAGCTGCATGTGCATGGTGGCGTTGAACACCAGCACCGGCGGCATCTGCCGCGCCACGCCGTCGCCGATGCCCTGCGGGGGCGGCGGCGGGGAGCCCGGCACGGGATCGAGCACGTGCACGTCGGCGCCCTGCGTCTGGGCCTGCTGCAGCATGGTGCGCAGCCGCGCGAGGTGGCGCGAATGGATGATCGAAGCGTAGTCGGGATTGCCCTCGAAGTACGGGAACAGCTTCGCCACGGCCGCGCGGTAGGCCTCGGCGAACGCGACCTCGCTGCCGCGCGGCAGCAGCACGTAGTCGGGCGCCACGCAGGTCTGCCCCGCGTTGAAGAGCTTGCCGTGCGCGATGCGCAGCGCGGCCTCCTGCAGGTCGCAGTCCGCATCGATGATGCAGGGCGACTTGCCGCCCAGCTCCAGCGTGGTGGGCGTGAGGTTGGCCGCGGCCGCCTGCGCCACCTTGCGGCCCACCGCGGTGGAGCCGGTGAAGACCAGATGGTCGAAGGGCAGCGAGGCCACCAGCGCCGCCGTGGCGGCGTCGCCGGTCACCACGCAGAACTCGTCGGGCGAGAAGAACTGCGACACCAGCGCCGCGAGCTGGGCCGCGGTGTGGGGGGTGAGTTCGCTGGGCTTGAGCATCACGCGGTTGCCGGCGGCCAACGCGCAGATGGCGGGCCCGAGCGCGAGCTGCACAGGGTAGTTCCAGGGTGCGATCACGCCCACCACGCCCAGCGGCTGGCGCTGCACCCACGCATGCGCGGGCTGCAGGTGCAGCGGCGTCAGCACGCGGCGCTGCCTGGACCAGCGCGCGAGGTGCCGCAGCGTGTGCGCCACCTGGGTGCGCAGCAGGAGCAGGTCGGCCACCTCGGTGAGGCGCGGGGAGCGGATGCCGAAATCGGCCTGCACGGCCGCCGCGAGGGCGGGACCATGCTCGTCCAGCAGCTTGCGCATGCGCAGCAGGCGTTCCCGCCGGACCAGCAGGGGCGTCTCGGGTTGTTCCCGGCTGGCCTGCCGCTGGATTTCGAAATGGCGGCGGATATCGTCTGGCGTCATGCGGCAATCATAGGGAGGGGGCTCGAAACGCCATGTAAACCGGTGTCTCCAAAGGCCCGGGAGGCGGGCACGGCCGGCAGGTGGCGCGGCGGTCCGGCGACCGGCCTGACTCGCCGGCCTTCATCCTGGCGGAGCCGAGCGGCCAGGGGCTGCCAAGGCCACTGCGCGGACCGCACCGGCGGCCCCGCGGCAGGCGCCACCGGGGCGGCTCGGATGCGGATCGGTAGCGGATGTTGCACGCGGGAGCCTTTGCCCCCGCCCGTCACACCTTGCCGGGCAGGTCGCGCGGCTGCACGTCCACGACTTCGCCGCGTGCACCGGGCAGCTCGGCCGATCGCCGGATGCCGTGCTCGGCCGGCTGGCCCTGCGATGCCGCGGCCGACCAGCGCGCCGTGCTGCGGTACACCGTGCTCCAGCCGTTGCGCGGGTCCATGCGCATCGCCCAGGGCGTGACGGGCTGCCCCGTGAGCCGCGCCCAGACCGAGCGCACGCCCCAGACCGCGGCCAGCAGGGCCACCGCCACCAGCAGGCACAGGAAAAACACCGCGCCCACGGCCACCACGGCGAGGCGCACGATCCACCGGATCACACCGGCCAGGAAATCATTCAAAGCACATCCTTTGCGTCAGTGGCAGGGGCACCGCATGCGCGGCGCCCCTGCCGGGATTGCCAAAGTTACCCCACCGGGGCCGCCTCGCCAAAGTGGAAGACCCCAGGGTCCTGTACGGGATCCACGTTGACCGGGATCACGCTCTTGGGCGGAAAGCGGCCTTCCAGCAGCAGTTTCGAGAGCGGGTTCTCGATGCGCTGCTGGATCGCGCGCTTGAGCGGCCGCGCGCCGAAGACGGGATCGAACCCCACTTTCGCCAGCTCGGAAAGCGCCGTGGGCGAGACCTGCAGGTGCAGGTCCATCTTCGCCAGCCGCGCTTCCAGCAGTTGCAACTGGATACGTGCGATCGCCTCGATGTTCTGCGCGTCGAGCGCGTGGAACACCACCGTCTCGTCGATGCGGTTCAGGAATTCGGGTCGGAAATGGTTCTTGAGTTCCCCCCAGACCGCTTCCTTGATGTCTTCCGCGTCCTGGCCGACCATCGCCTGGATGAGGTGCGAGCCGATGTTGCTGGTCATCACGATCACCGTGTTCTTGAAGTCCACGGTGCGCCCCTGGCCATCGGTGAGCCGGCCGTCGTCGAGCACCTGCAGCAGCACGTTGAAAACGTCCGGGTGCGCCTTCTCGACCTCGTCGAGCAGCAGCACGCTGTAGGGCTTGCGGCGCACGGCCTCGGTGAGGTAGCCGCCCTCCTCGTAGCCCACGTAGCCGGGCGGCGCGCCGATCAGGCGGGCCACGGAGTGCTTCTCCATGAACTCGCTCATGTCGATGCGCACGAGGTGGTCCTCGCTGTCGAACAGGAAGCCCGCCAGCGCCTTGCACAGCTCGGTCTTGCCCACGCCCGTGGGGCCCAGGAAGAGGAACGAGCCCATGGGCCGGTTCGGATCTGAGAGGCCCGAGCGCGAGCGGCGGATGGCATTGGCCACGGCAGCGATGGCCTCTTCCTGGCCCACCACGCGCTCGTGCAGCTTGCCCTCCATCTGCAGGAGCTTGTCCTTCTCGCCCTGCATCATCTTGGCGACGGGAATGCCCGTGGCGCGGCTCACCACTTCGGCGATTTCCTCCGCGCCCACCTGGGTGCGCAGCAGGCGGTTGGGCGTGGCGGCGCCGTCGGTGCCCTCTTCCTTGGCCTGCGCCTCCTTCAACTGGCGCTCCAGCTCGGGCAGCCGGCCGTACTGCAGTTCGGCCACCTTGTTGAAGTCGCCCTTGCGCTTCAGGTCCTCGATCTGCAGCTTCACTTTCTCGACCTGCTCGCGCACCTGCTGGCTGCCCTGGGCCTGCGCCTTCTCGGCGGTCCAGATGTCCTCCAGGTCGGCGATTTCCTTGCGCAGGCGCTCGACTTCCTCCTCGAGCAGCGACAGCCGCTTCTGCGAGGCCTCGTCCTTTTCCTTCCTGACGGCCTCGCGCTCGATCTGCAACTGGATCAGCCGGCGGTCGAGCTTGTCGATGGCCTCGGGCTTGGAGTCGATCTCGATCTTGATCTTGGCCGCCGCCTCGTCGATCAGGTCGATCGCCTTGTCGGGCAGGAAACGGTCGGTGATGTAGCGGTGGGACAACTCGGCCGCGGCCACGATGGCCGGGTCGGTGATCTCCACGCCGTGGTGCAGTTCGTAGCGCTCCTGCAGGCCGCGCAGGATGGCGATGGTGGCCTCCACGCTGGGCTCGCCCACGAGGATCTTCTGGAAGCGCCGCTCCAGCGCCGCGTCCTTCTCGATGTACTTGCGGTATTCGTCGAGCGTGGTGGCGCCCACGCAGTGCAGCTCGCCGCGCGCGAGCGCCGGCTTGAGCATGTTGCCCGCGTCCATCGCGCCCTCGGCCTTGCCCGCGCCCACCATGGTGTGCAGCTCGTCGATGAAGACGATGGTCTGGCCCTCGTCCTTGGCCAGCTCGTTCAGCACGGCCTTCAGGCGCTCTTCGAACTCGCCGCGGTACTTGGCGCCCGCGAGCAGCGCGGCCATGTCGAGCGACAGCACGCGCTTGCCCTTCAGGCTTTCGGGCACCTCGCCGGCCACGATGCGCTGGGCCAGGCCCTCGACGATGGCGGTCTTGCCCACGCCGGGCTCGCCGATCAGCACGGGGTTGTTCTTGCTGCGGCGCTGCAGCACCTGGATCGCGCGGCGGATCTCGTCGTCGCGGCCGATCACCGGGTCGAGCTTGCCGGCGCGGGCGCGCTCGGTGAGGTCGAGCGTGTACTTCTTGAGCGCCTCGCGCTGGCCCTCGGCCTCGGGGCTGTCGACCGAGGCGCCGCCGCGCACCGCGTCGATGGCGGCTTCGAGGCTCTTGCGCGTGAAGCCGTGCTCGCGCGCCAGCTGGGCGGTATCGCCTTTGCCGTCGACGAGCGCGAGCAAAAACAGCTCGCCCGCGATGAACTGGTCGCCGCGCTTGATGGCTTCCTTCTCGGTCGCCTGCAGCAGCCGGCCCAGCTCGGGGCCGACCTGCACCTGGTCCTGGCCCTGCACCTGGGGCAGGCGCTTGATGGCGTTCTCGGCCGCGGTCTGCAGGCCGGACACGTTGGCGCCGGCGCGCTGCAGCAGCGCGCGCGGGCCGCCTTCCTGGCGCAGCATGGCCGCGAGCAGGTGCACGGGCTCGATGTAGGCGTTGTCGTTGCCCAGCGCGAGCGATTGCGCGTCGCCGAGGGCTTCCTGGAACTTGGTGGTGAGTTTGTCGAGACGCATGGTCTGTGGTCCTCCGAATTGACGCGCAGTTGAGGCGCGCCGGCGGAGATTTCAAGCCACCCACGCCACGGATGCGCGGGCCCACAGCACCGGTGCCGGCGCACGCCGCGCCGGCATTTGCTACTAAAAATATAGCAAACTATTGAATGGATCCGGCGGCATGGAGGCGAAATGCCTGCCATCCGCGCCGAGGGGCGCCGCAGAAGTGCAGACGGCGCCCTCCCCCGCCTCGCGTGTGCCGACGCGTCCCGACGTCGCGGCCGAAGGCGCCGGTCTTGCCCCCTGGTCAAGCCCAGGGGGGGCGATGTCAGAATTTCCGGAAGGAGAAGTTCTTGTGGGCGTCCGTACCCAGGCGGTCCACCGGCTTCCTGCGCAAGGTGTTGATCTGGATGTGCGGCCAGCGGGTGGTCTTGCCGTCGGAGCCGAACATGAACTCGAAGAAGATGATCTGGCGGTACTGGAGCTGCTGGATCTCCTGCCCGTCCTCGACCACCGTCTCGATCCACAGGCTGAAGTTGACTTCCGCGACGTTGACGAAGTGCTTCACGAACGGGGTGTTCAGGATGCCGCCCTGCGGCCCTCCGTCGTGCCGGGTGGACAGCTCGATCAGCGTGTGGCCCGTGACGTCCTGGCCTTTGAGGGCGTCTCGCAGACGCAGGTCGGGCCGCACCGAATAGGGATAGTGGTCGTCGGCCAGGATCCGCTGGGTGTAGGTGAGGTTGCTGTCGGGTTCGGTCACGGGAAGCGACTTGTCGTGCACCCAGGCCGGCGCCGGCGCATCGAGGTCGATCGGGTCGCTGGGGGTGGCGCCCGCCGACCCCATGCTGGGCGAGATCGCGAGGAACGGCGGCTGCCATGCGGCGGTGCCGCTGGGAAACTGGGGCGCGCCCTGGCTGACCTGAAAGTCGCCGGTCAACAGGATCGCGCTGCCGTGGGGGATCGTGCCGCTGCGCGCGATGGAGTACGGCGGCACGAAATTGGGGCCGCTGGCACCGATGCCGATGCCCGGGAATCCGTTGTCTTCCAGCACCGACTGCTCGTCCGCCGGATGGTTGTACATCTGGTTGGACCACAGGTACATGCCGTCTTCCCGGTGGATGCCCGCACCGTCGCTGACGCGCTGGATGCTCTGGTTGTACAGCACCGCGCCGACGAATTGCTCGTTGGTCCCGCCGCGGTTGCGGACGCCGCCATCCACCAGGTTGAAGGTCAGCTCTTCCGTGTAGTCCTCGCACAGGAAGTGGAAGATGCCGAAGATGGTTTCCGAGTTGGTGCCGGGGGACGGCATGCACGTGGTGTGCAACCCCCAGCCGGTGCGATTGTTGTCCGGGTTGTGGTTGACCCAGGTGCCTTCGAGTTGCTTCAGCACGCCGTAATCGGCAGGTTGGGCCAACACTGCCTCGGTGTAGGGGGGATAGGGTGGCTGGGGTGTCGTGGGGATGGTCATTCTTGGATCTCCTGGGGGGCGAATTGCACGGGTTGCACGGAAACCGGGGGTCGTGGCGGGTGGCAGGGAAAGGGAAGGGTTCTTGCCGCGGGGAGCGCTCAGGCGGCCGGGACGAGGACGCCACTGCGCCGCAACCAGGCCAGCACCGCGCCGGCCGCATCCGGGCGCATCGCCTGCGCCAGTGCGGCATGCAGCTCGGCCACGGTCTGTTCGCGGCGCAGCAGGGGCCAGAGCGGGGCCAGGGCCTGATCGGCCACGAACGCCACGGCCCGTGGCAGGCGGGGGTGGCTGAGGGCGGGGGCGCTGCGGACGCGGTCGTCCACCACGCAAAGCTGCGGTGCGAGCCGGCAGGCCTCGTCCAGCCGCACGCGGGCGCTGGCCGGCCAGCGGTCCGGGCCCGCAGGCAGCGGTTCGGGGGGCGGGGCATCGGCCAGCGCGGCGAAGAAGTCGTCCGCGGGCTCGGCGGATGCCGGGGCCATCTGCGGGGCGATCGACGGCGCCCGCGGTCGGGGTGGCGCCGATCTGGCGCGCCAGAAGTCGCCGTCGGCGCTCCATGCCCGTGCATAGTGGCCCGCGCACCAGCCGACATGGCGGGCGCAGGTCTGGTTCAGTTGCTGGGCAAAGTACTGCCGGGCAAGGCTTCGCCCGGCGTCGTCGGCCGCGCTCGACCAGGTGTGCCACGACACCGCGGCCTGCAGGGAGAACCGCATGGCTTTCTCGACGCCGGAACCCGAGAGGGGATCGAGCGCGAACGCCGCATCGCCGATCTTGACCCGCCCTGCCCTCCAGGCCGCCGTGTCCAGGTAGGGCGCGGCGGAGCAGATGCGCAGGGGCTGCGCGGGTGCAACTCCGGCCAGGGCCTGCAAGCCGTGGGTCGAGGCCAGGGCATCGCGCCACAGCGCCTGGGGCTGGCCGCCGACGGCGTGGGGATCGGCAAACACCATGGCGCGCAACCGGCCGCTCGGCAACGGAGCGGCCCACAGCCAGGCATTCGGCAGGGCTTCCACGCGGGTGGCGGCCAGGCAGGCGGGGTCGACCTGGGCGGCATCGAATTCGGCCCACAACGCGGCCAGGGGAGGCGCGCAGGCCCACCGGGTCGCCGGAGCGCCGTGGCGCCCGCTGGCCTCGAACAGCCACCGGGCCGCCACGTGGCTGACGGTGCCCGTGGCGGGCTCCACGATCTGCACGCGCCACGCTTCGGGCTCGCCTTCGACGGCCTGCACCTGCGCGGGCTGCCACACCCGCGCACCGCGCGCCGCGGCCAATGCCAGCAGGCGCGCGTCGAAGTCCGCCCGCTCCACCAGTGCCGTGCCGGCCTGCGGCACCGGCAGCAGGGTGTCCTGCTCCCAACGCAGCCAGCCGGGCCGGCCCGCGATGTGGGGCAGCCCGGCCAGGGCTTCGTCGGCCTGCAGCAGGCCCAGGATGTTGCGGATGCCGGGGGTGAGCGCTTCCCCGATCTGGGCGCGCGGAAAGGCCGCGCGCTCCACCACCCCCACGCGGTACCCCCACTGGAGCAACCGCAGGGCGGCGCAGTTGCCCGCCGGGCCCGCACCGATGACCAGGCAGTCCAGATCAGCCATGCGGTCCCGCATACCACTGGGGGGCGGCCTGCGACAGGCGGCGGTGGGCGCCCAGGGTGTAGTGCAGCCAGCCGCGGATGTAGTCGCACGCCCCGCGTCCGCGCGCGATCACTTCGTGATGGCAGCCGCCGCCGCACAGGTAGCGGGCCCAGCAATCGCTGCAGGGCGACTGGCGGTGCACATGGCGCTCGGACAGCCACCGGACCTGGCGCTCGCGGGCCACGCCGCTCGCCAGGTCGCCCATGGCGCCGGCCTCGTCGCCCACGAACCGGTGGCAGGCGCTCAGCTGCCCCTCGGCCGACACGCCGAAATAGCCCGCCCCTGCGCCGCAGGGATAGGGGCGGTGGCTGCCGCGCTGCAGTTCCTTGAGCGCGTTCACCATGTTCATGAAGGGGTAGCGGCGGCCTTCGATGACGGCCTGCTCGAACGCCATGCCGCAGGCGATCATGGCTTCCAGCATTTCGGCCAGTTCGTCCTGGCCCATTTCGGCGCGGCCGTTGGCCGCCCGCAGCAGCGGCGAGAACCCGACGCTGTGGAAACCCATCGCGATGAACCGCTCCAGGATGCGCGGCAGGTCGAGGTTGAACGGCGTCACCGTGACGCGGCAGGACACCTGCATGCGGCGCTGCTGCAGCAGCAGGGGCTGCAGGCGCAGGGCGATCTGCTCGAACGACCCCTTGCCCCCCTTGAACGCCCGCAGCCGGTCGTGCTGCTCGGGGGCGCCGTCCAGGCTGACGGTGACCGCGAAACCGTGGGCCTCGAAGAAGTCGGCATCCGCCTCGGTGAGCAGGGTGCCGTTGGTGGTCACCGAGAAGCGGCAGTCCACGCCGCGCTCCGCCGCGCGTTCGGCGGCGTAGCGCGTGGTGCTTTGCAATACCTCGCGGTTGGCCAGGGGCTCGCCGCCCATGAAGGCCAGATTCACCTTGCCGCCGGGCGCCGCCTGGCCGAGCAGCCAGTCCACCGACTGCCGGGCGACGCGCTCCTCCATGCTCTTGGCCTTGCCGCCGAACTCGCCTTGCCCGGCATAGCAATAGGTGCAGCCCAGATTGCATTTCTGCGCCACGGCGAGCGACAGCGCGTGCGCCGGCGGTGCGGCCAGCGGCACGTCGTCGATGTAGGGCTCGGCCTGCAGGTCGTGGTCACGGAGCAGCCGGGCGAGGCCCTCCGGATCGGCCGACTCGAACACGGCGCGAAAGCCCTCGGCCAGTGGCTGCGGCACCTGGTAGAGGCGGCTTCCGTTGACCAGGAGCAACTGCGCCCCCCACCCGCCTTCGATCCAGTGGGCATCGCGCAGGCGGGGCCGGGACGACAGGGCCACCGCGCGCGCGGCGTCCGCCGCCCGCACGGCAAGGGGCTCACGATTCATCGGCGTCCTTGCCCTGGATGATGAAGCGCAGGTGCTGCTGCCAGGCGATGAACAGATCGTCGTAGGACCACAGGCGCGAATCGGTGCGGTTGTCGGGGATGTAGGTGCCCGTGCGCTTCTTGGCGAACCACATGTCGCCATGGCTCAGCCCGTCGGTGCCGGGTTCGACGTTGACGTAGTCCGGCCGGCTGGCCGCCCAGTAGTAGCAGGCGCACTCGCGGTAGTCGTTCTGCCAGGGAGCGCACAGGCCCTGGGTGAGTTCGCCCGGCTCCAGCACGCCCGGTGCGATTTCGGCCGTGCCCGGCTTGAAGAACCGGCGCAGGCGCAGGGAGCGGGTGATGGTCTTGATCGGCGCCCCGGTGTAGGGGTCATCGGTGTCGGAAAACACTTCGGTGCCGTCCAGGGGCGGGGTGCTGGTCGAGTAGGCCGAGAACACGCACTCGATGAGCTGTCCCTGGGAGGCCATGATGCGTGCGAAGGAGTTGGACCACTCCATGAACGACACGCCGTTCGGGTTGGCCGCGGTCTTCAGCGGTTGCGACGGGGCCTGCTGGGCGGTCGAGTCCGAGCTGGGATAGATCGGCCCGCTGGTCGGCACGCCGGTCGGCAGGACTTCGCCGGTCACGGGATCCTTGACGGTCAGCAGGCGCCGCCCCGCCAGGTCGGCGCAGTCCTCGGACTCGATGCCCACCACGAGGTTGTTGTTCTCCACCAGCACGATGCCTTCGAAGGCACGCCGCCAGAGGTTCCGGAAGTCGAACTCCAGCCCGGGGAAGCAGTTGGAGATCGCGCTGCGCGGCAGCACCGAAGCCGGGTTTCCGGCCCCGCGGTAGTGCAGTTGCGCGGTCAGGTTGTCGGCAGCGATGGTGACTTTGGGTGGTGTGCTCATGATTTCCCCTGGCTGGCCACGTCCGGCCCGTTCAAGACGCGCTGCGCGGCCTTGGTGACCATGTCGATGTGGCGCCGGGTCAGGGTCAGGCTGCGTCCGTCGGCGCCCCGCATCAGGGCGGGCATCTTGCGCAGCGTGGCCGAACTCAGGTCGCCGACTTCCTCGGGCTGGCGCAGGGCCTGCGCGAACCACGGCAGGCCGTGTGCCGCCAGGCCGGCGAACACCCGCTCGTGCAGGGCGCGCAGGGCGAGGTTGTCGACCAGCGAGGCCGCCGCGATGGGTTCGTAGAGCCGCTCGAAGTCGCTGCTGTTCTGGCGCACCATCGTGGAGGCCACGTTCAGCCGGCCATTGACCGGATTGCCGTTCATCACCGCGGTGTTCATCAGGCGCACGGTTTCGAGCGCGCGGAACACCAGCTCGGCAGCGTCGTCGAGCGAAATCGAATCTTCGTCTGCCGAGGTGCCGAACAGGATCTGCTCGACCTCGTCCGACACGACGCGCACCGGCAGGGTGTCGGGCGCGTAGGCGGGCGGCCCGGCGCCGATCACCGTCTGGGCGCTCAGCACCTGCCCGCCGCAGCGCAGTTTCACGGTGACGGTGCCGTCGCACTCGTCGTCGAGATAGCCCCAGCTCACGTGGTAGCTGTTGCCCTGCGGGTCGGTGGGCGTGTCCCAGCCCGCGTAGATGCTGCCGGGGTTGGTTTCACCGGGAGCCCCGGTGTCGAAATAGCCCCGCCAGTCGCCGCGCGCCGCGTCGTACAAAACCTGTTCGGGCGTCGTGATGACCGGGTCGGGCTCGAACTCATGGGGCCCGGTCTGGCGCGTCAGGGCCGCGCCGTAGACGTGCCCGCCCGCCGGCGTGAAGCGCAGGCGGATCTGCGGGAAGGCAGGCGTGGGGCGGATGAACTGGATTCGCCCCAGCGGCAGCACCTTGCCGGGCAGAAAATATTCGCAGCGGCCTTCCAGGGGGTGCACCGCATGGTCGCGCAGATCGTTGACCACGGCTTCGATCTTGTCGTGGGCATTGCCGGTGCGGCGGAACACCTTGATGTTGCCCACGGCCACGTCCCAACGGAGGTCGGAGACCGAAAGCCCTTCGGCGGCCAGCAGGTCGAGCGTGAGCGGCACCAGTTCTTCCGGCGCACTGGCCAGCCGGGCGAACACTTCGAGGAACGGGGCCACCGGGCGCACGAGGCGGTCCGCATCGCGAAAGCGGATCTTCTCGGGCGTGTACACCTCGGTGACCTCACCGCTGTGGGGATCGACCCTGAACGACGGGCAGGGGACGATGCGGCGATAGTCGAGCGGCCGCTCGGGGTCGTGCACCAGGTCGAAGGCTTCCAGCGGTTCGGCCGCTGCCCCCAGCCGGCCGATGGCCACGGGAGGGAGGATTCGCAGTTCCAGAATGGGCATCGATGTCTCCTAGATCAGCGCGGGATCGACCGATCCGGCCAGGATCGTTCTGGCGAGCTGGCCCAACTTCTCGTCGGCCTCGCGCAGCGCGTACAGGTAGGTTCTGCGCGACTCGGCGCAGATCGCCAGCAGGTGGTCCATCAGGACGCGGGAGGCTTCCAGCCGGTCCAGGTGCCCGCGCCAGCGGTCCCGCTCGGAGATCGGGATGTTCAGGGTGTAGGGCGTCTGGAAAGGCGGGCCCGCGAAGCCGTCCTCGGGGTTGTCCGACACCGGCGAACCCATCAGCACCTCGGCCAGGGCGCGCAGGTTGTACATCTCGCCGAAGGCCGCATTGATGACGGTGCCGCGCGGAGTCAGGCGGCCCGCCGAACGCAGTCCGCCGTCCAGGGCGAAGCTGTGGCTCAGGAAGTCGAGCAGCATGCGGTAGCGCACGTTCTGCAGATGCGCCCAGAGCCTGGACTCCGGATGGGTGATCGGCGTGGTGGGGGTGCCTCCCTGCTCCGGAAGCTCGGCGGTATCCAGCGCCACATAGGGATTGACCGCGACCGCACGCGACGGGGCCCAGCCGGCGCGGTGGGTGCAGCGCTTCAGGCGCTCTTCCCGGTACGCCTGGCGCCAGGTGGCGGCGCCCATGTCGGCAGGCCGGGCCGCGTCCCATTGCTCGGGCGTGATGGTGCGGCCTTCGAGCGCGGCGACCATCTCCACGTAGATCGACAGGAAGCGCACGAAGTGCGAGGGTTGGTCGCCCGAGGTCGCCTCGCCCTGCGTCGCGACCGCGTTGAGCGCCGAGACCGCGTCGTCCCGCGAGGCCAGCGGCACCACCAGCACGTCGGGGGTCTGGGGGATGCCGCTGCGGGTGAGGTTGCCGCGCTGGCCGCCGTGGTAGCCACGCCCCCACTCCGCCCAGTCGGCCTGGAAGGGCCAGGTATCGGGATCGAAGGCTTCGTCGGGAATGGTCTGCGGGTTCTGGATCAGCGGGATCAGCACGCCGAACAGTTCGGCCACCTTGTGCGGGTTGTCCGCCTGCGCATCCACCCGGGCCCGGATCTCATCGCCCAGCGCACCGCCCTTCCAGTGCTCGGGCGATTCGGTGAACACGTACTTGGCGAGCGAGTCGAGCGTGAGGGGCTCGAGCATGAAGGGGAAGGGATAGAAAGGCGTGTCCCAGGGGTAGTCGTCCCGCTCCAGGTGCAGGGGCGCGCCGATGAGGCGCAGCACGTTCTGCACCGACATCAGATGGCCCATTTCTTCCTTGGCGATGCCGAGGATGACCTCCTGCCATTCGCGCACCAGCTCGCGGTATTCGGGGGGCACCTGCGGCCCGCCCATGGAATAGGCGCCATACAGGTACTGCACCATCAGGCAGTGCTCGATTTCGGCATCGATGCTGAGCAGGTAGGCCGCGTAGTCCCGGGGGGAAAATTCGGGCGGTATCGAAATCACCTTGTGGGCGACTGCGCTGGTGGCGACGGCGGCAGTGGCAACGTCGACGGTGGCAAAGGCGGCGGCGGGGACGACGGCGGCGGGCAAGCCCGCATCGCGCAGCCTTCCCTCGCCCAGGTAACGCAAGATTTGTTGACGGCGCATGGCTTCTCCTGGCGGTGGGGAGTGGCTCTCAGGCGGGACAGATGAAGGGGTATTCGCGGTCGTCGATCAGCGGCCGGATGCCGAAGAAGTCGTTCAGCACGCTCTCGGCCACGCAATAGGCGCCTTCGACCCAGGCCTGGTCGTTGGAATAGGCCTCGCCCACGATGAAGATCTCGGCGTCCTGCCCGGCGATCAGCTGCGAGGGCTTGCGGATCTTGCGCTGCACATCGGCGATGTCGTAGTGCGGCGCCCACTCGTGGTAGCCGGCATGGAAGGGCGGCAGCGACCAGTCCATGTACGTGGCTTCGAGCGGCTCCGGAACGCTGGAGTAATCGGCACTGGGGCCGAAGTGCACCGTGGCCAGGAGCTTGCGCAGCATCTTGACCATGGCGGGCGGCACCGTGCGCGGGCCGTCGAGCGGCTGCGTGTCCCGCGACGCCGGAACCTTACGGTCGGTGTTCGGCTGCAGTTCCAGCTGCCGCCAGAAGCCCGCGTTGTCCTCGTCGTCGTAGCTGGCCAGGATGCCGTAGACGGGCTTGCCCTTGCCGTTGGTGGCGTTGTTGCCGAAGTACACCACCATGCGGATGGGCGAATCGGTGACGCTGGGCCCGATGGTGTTATTGGCGGCCACGGCCTGCAGGTCCTGCATCTGCCGGATGGTCAATGCGGTGCCGGTCTTCGCCTCGATGGCAGCCACCAGATCGCCGATGGCCGCATAAGGCGTGAACGCCAGGGTCTCCAGCACCTTGAGGGCCGGGGCCGGGAACTTGCGCTGGGCCAGCTCCGCGATCTCGGCCTGCGTGACGCAGTAGCCCTCGATCCTGGCGGGATAGGCCGGCGGGTTGGCGGAAAGGTCCGAGTACCAGTCGGTATCGAAGAACATGCCCACCTTGTAGGAGGGCTGCATGATGGTGGCCTCCCGGTAGAGGGTGACCTGCTCGTGGTTCAGCACGTCCAGCCCGGGCTGGTCCTGGTAGCGCGTCGCCTGGGCCACCTGGTCGATGGGCCCGCGCCCCATGGCCAGCCATGCCGCATCGGCCTGGCCCCGGGCGCTGGGCTTGTCCGGGTTGGCACGCGTGGCGAGCGTGAAGGCGGCCTTTCCGTCCTTCCAGAGGATGGAGTGCAGGCGCGTGTCGGGCCGGTAATTGAACACCACCCCCTTGGCCTTGGCGAGCTTCACGATCCGGTCGAACAGGGCATTGAACATGCCCGAGAAGCCCGTCGTGAGGGTCCGGTACTGCGTACCCGGCGTGAACTCGTTGTTGATGTTCATCGACACGCCGGCGTGGGTGTTGATGACGTTGGAGCTGTAGCCGTTGCCGTCGGACGCGTAGTCGAAGCCTTCGGAGCCGAGTTGGTCGTACAGCAGGTTCCAGTAGCCGATGTCGCGCAGGCGGTCGCCCTGCTGGAAGACGGAGGCGTCGGACTGCCGGCGCTCGATGACGCCCGTCGTGTAGAAGTGGCACCAGTCCTTGCGCGACCACTGGCTGCCCAGCGTCTGGGGCACCAGGTTCTGCAGCACCGCGAACCCGTTGTCCGGGCTCACGCCGGCAGCGTAGTTGGCCGCGGCATACGGCGCCGGGTGGTTGCTGGTGATGTCGTTCAGGTAGAAGTTGCGGGTGCGCAGGCTGTAGAGCTGGTTGATCGTCACGTTGAAGGGCACGCTGAACGGGTCCAGCCCCAGTTCGTGGATCACGGTGGTGACCAGCCGGTGGCCCGGCGTGGTGCCGCCGTTGGGATCGGGAAACGCCTTCGTGGGCGTGGATTCCCAGTGGGAATAGCGCATGCCGCCCAGTTCCACGAAGGAGCTGTCGGGGTTGTTCTGGTAGTGCCAGGTGCAGATGCGCGCCCCCGCGGCGCGCGTGCCGGGGTGCGCGGCGTTGAAGTCGTACTGGCCCCAGTCGTACAGTTCGAGCACGTCGCCGCGCTTGAGCTGGCGGCTGGCCGACTTCGCGTTCTTCTGCTGGCCTTCGAGCAGGCGCCAGGCGGTGTACAGGCCGGCAGCACCGGCGCCAAAGATGGAGTAGGTCTTCTGGGTCATCGTGCGGATCTCGTGAGGGGGAGGAAGGAGAGGCCGGGCCAGCGTCACTCGCTGCCCAGGCGCTTCATTTGTCCGGCCAGGTCGGTCGCGGGAATGACGACCTCCACCAGCACCGGGCGGTCCTTGACCTTCCAGATCTGCGGCAGCGCGGCCTTGAGGTCGGACACGGTTTCCAGGCGGAACCCTTCGGCGCCGTAGGCCTGGGCCAGTGCGAGGTAGTTCCAGTGGGGCAGGATGTCGAAGGTGTCGAACTGGCCCGTCTGGAAGGCGCTCATGTCCACGTACACCTGCTCGATGGCATAGACCTGGTTGCTCATCACGAAGATGACGCCGTTGAGCTTGTACTTGGCGAGGGTGCTGATGGCCTGGCAGACCATCATCACGCCGCCATCGCCGGCCACCGCCCATGCGCGCTTGCGGCTGCCCAGCTGGGCGCCGCTGGCGGCCCCGGTCTCGAAGCCCACGCACTGCCAGGCGGCCGAAGCGATGAAGCTGCCCTGCCGCATGCCGTAGGCGTTCGTGGCCACGTACATGGAGCTGCTGACGCCCAGCGGCATGACGATCTCGTCCAGGTGGCCGGCTTCGGCCAGGAAGTTCATCGAGTGCTGGAAGAAGCGGTTGAAGGTGATGACCTCGGGCTGCGCGTCGAACTTGGGGTCCGAGTTGCTCTTCCAGGGCTCGGGATACGCTGGCTGCGGCGGAGCGACGGCCTTGCCGGGATAGGCCTTGCTGCCCTTGAACTTTGCGAGCAGCGCCTGCATGAACTCCTTCATCACCACGTCCGGGTACTTGAAGTAGCCCGCGCGCGCGCCCTGCGCCGTGGCCAGGACCATGTTGGCGTACTGCTTCTCGATGAAGATCAGGTAGTCGTCGGTGATCAAGGTGCCCAGGCACAGCACGCAGTCGGCATCCAGGACCGCGTCGATCACGCTGGGGATGGCCGCTTCGTCCGAATAGGTGCCCAGGAACTTGGGGCCGCCTTCGTCCAGCACCGTCTTGCCCAGGGAGGTGGTGGTGTAGACGAACCCGCTGGCGTCGATGATCTGCTGCAGCAGGCCGCAGAGGCCGAAGCGCAGCACTTCTTCGCCCGCCAGGATGACGGGCTTCTTGGCCGCGGTGATCATGCTCCACGCCTGCTCGACCGCGTTCTGCAGCGCATCGGGCGGGCCCTTCAATTCACGCGCCTTCAGTGGCGTGCGGGGCGGGCGGGGACAGGGCTGGCCCCACACCTCCTTGTAGCAGGCGATGTAGACCGGCCGGCTGTGCGTCAGCGCCTCGACGATCAGATCGTCGATGGCCTCGGCCGCGCCGACGTTCGTGCTCAGGGTGCGGGCGGCCACCGTCACGTTCTCGAACACGTTCTGGTCGGCGTGCAGATCCCCCGTGGAATGGTGGAAGGTGACGCCGTACATGTCGGTGATGTTGCGGGCGTCGGCGCCGGGCGAGGCGCTGATGACGATCACCGGGCTCCGCTCCACATAGGCCCCGGCGATGGCGTTCAGCGCGCTGAAGGTGCTGACGCCGTACTGGAGCGACACGGCCCCCAGCCCGCGTGTGCGGCCATAGGCATCGGCGGCATAGGCCGCATCCAGTTCGTTGGCGGCGCCGATGGTGGCGATGCCGGGGAAACGCTCGAGCGCCTGCGTGAAATGTTTGACGTAGTCGCCGGGGATCTGGAAGACCTCGGTGACGTCCAACTGTTTCAGCCGCGCGAGCAAATAGTCCGCTACCGTGAAAACGACAGCCTGCATGCTGCTCCCTCCCTGACCCTCTGAGTACACGTTGTGTGGCTTTTCGCCTTGTGACCCGACGGTACCGGGGAACCGGGGATTCCGCTCCGCGGGATTTCCCCTAGCTGGAGCCGAACCGCCGCATTGCAGGAGTGCTGGACGCGCCCTTCAGGCGTTGCGGGAGTCGATGCCCCAACGCGCCAGCGCCGTGTCGTCGCTCACGCGGGCATCCACCCAGCGCGCGCCCTGCGGCGTGGCTTCCTTCTTCCAGAACGGCGCCTGGGTCTTGAGCCAGTCCATGAGGAATTCGCAGGCCTGGAAGCTCTGGCCACGGTGCGCCGAGGTGACGGCCACCAGCACGATCTGGTCCTGCGGCGCCAGTAGCCCCACGCGGTGCACCACGCGCGCCGCGAAGATGTCGAAGCGCCGCAACGCCTCGTCCACCATCGCCTCGATCGATTTCTCGGTCATGCCGGGGTAGTGCTCCAGCTCCATCGATGCGACGGCATCGCCATCGCTCCGGTCGCGCACGGTGCCCACGAAGCAGCACACGGCGCCCACGCGCGCGTCCTGCGCCCGCAGGGTGGCCAGTTCGGTGGAAACGTCGAAGTCCTGCGCCTGGATGGCGACGCGGGCGCTGGAAGGAGGGGCGAGCGGATCGGCCATGGTGTCGGGCAAGGCGAAAGGGGAGATCGGCGGCCGGTCAGGGCGCGCGGTGCAGGCGGGGCGCGGCGAGCAGCGCGCGCTCTTCCTCGATGAAGGCGTCGAGCTGGCGGCGGGCGGGCGTCGTGGCCGGCACGGCCGCCAGCAGCCCCTGCAGCCGGGCCACATCGCCGGCCGTGGGCGCCACCTTGATCTGGGCCATGGCGGCCTGTGCCTGCCCGCCCTGGATGAGGGCGAACACCTTTGCGGCCCATGCGTTCTTGTCCTGGCGTGCCATGCGGAAGGTCCTCGTGCGCCGTGCTGCGGCGCGGTATGCGGTCAGTGGGGAATGGGACCGGATTGTCCACGGGAACGGAGCGGGCCTGTGCCTCGGAGCGGCGTGACCGCCGGCGCCCCGGGCGGCACGCCCGGGCCGCGAACCGGTTTGCTACAGTGGCCGGCCGCGCCCCGCAGCCCCGTGCGCCTTTCGTTCCCGCTCTTCTTTTTCTCCCTTCGACGCCATGGCCACGCAGACCATCACCACCGATCTTTACGTGCTGTTTCCCTCGCCGCGCAACCAGCACCGGGCCGTCTTCCCGCACCAGGTGTTCGTGGCCCATCCGTACGCGCTGATCCATCTGCCCGACTACCAACTGAAGGGCCCGGCCACGCTGTTCGCCGCGTGCCGCAGCGCGGACAACAAGATGGGCCAGCTGGTCACCTGCGAGCTGGCCGCCGACGCCGAGCGTTTCGAGCGGCTCTTCACCCCCGATTGACGGCGCACCGCCCGACCCGGCCCCACCCGCCCTGCCGCCTGCCCACGGGCCTCTCCGCACGCCGATGCTCCCACGATGAACGACGACAACCAGATCCACGTGCCGCCCTCCTTCATCGCGGTCCACAGCGACGCGCGCTCCCGCCTCACGCGGCCCGCCGCCGAGGTGCGCGAGCGCTACGAGCTGTGCGAAGACCTCGCCAACCACCTCGTGGAGCAGGCCCAGACGCTCTACCACGTGCAGGCCCCGTCGGAGTCCGACATCCTGCTGCGCATCTATGCGGGCCTGTGCGCGCCGGGCTCGGGCGTGGAGCCGCCCGAGGCGCGCTGGACCGTGCTGCGCCTGGCGGAACTGCTGAATTGGCGCAGCCCGGAATTGCCCGACGCATCCTCCACGCGGTGACCCCTTCGGGGGAGCGCATCCGCCGCCAACGATCCGCCATTGCGGGTGGGGGGCGGAATTCGCACAACATCACCACCCTTCGCCTTCACCCCCTCTTTCCAAAGATCGGAATGCACCATCTTCCCTTTTCAACCAAGGAGCCTCTTCATGGGAAATGCATGCGTTCGCGGACCATCCACCTCAAGCCCTCCCCGCCGGGCCCGCAACGAATACCAGTCAAACGAATCAACCCCGCAGACCTCATCCCCCATGCCATCGTCGGGCGGCATGCTCGCCGGACTGAGACGCCGTGGTGGCACATCAGCTACCCAGGAAACTCCGCAAGCACGCAGGGGCCGCCTCTTCGCGGAGGTCAATAGCCTCATCAGCAACGTGCAGGCCCAGCGCCTCGCCAACCCGAGCGGGGCCTTGGCAAACTGCGAAACGGAGTTGTTCAACATGCAAGGCCAAATCTCGGCAGCAATGCTGGTGGGTGATCCGTTGCCAGGAGATATCAGCCACCGCATTGCACATCAGCGAGAACAACTGGGCGCGTTGCAGGAATTGGCGCTGGACAGCGAGGTGGTCCACCACTCCGGTGAATTGGATACCAACCAGTATTGGAATGATCGGCCCATGGACTATTCGGGTGAACTGGATCCAGCTCACCATCTCGAGGGGCGCTGAGAGCAGCGCCTTTGCATGTTGACCGCCGCGTGGGGAGTCGACTGGACAGCCAAAAGAGGGATGCCGCGCGGTGGCTCCGACTGCATTGGCACCGCGGTGGAGAATGGGTACCTCGTGGGCCTCGGCGTCGATGCCTGCATATGCCGTTGACGGCAATGATGTAGCCCGGCATACCCGCCAGCGCCGGAAGCTGAAAGAACTGGACCAGCACGCCGCCTGGACAGGCATCGGTGGGACCGGCCCCCTTCCGTGCGTTCCAGCCCCGAAGCGCCGGGGCGGCTGCGCGAAGGCTCCGGCCCGATCAGCCGCCCGTCACCGGCGGGAAGAACGCGACCTCGGAGCCTTCGGCCAGCACGGCCTCTTCGCCGCAGAGCACCTGGTCCAGCGCCGTGCGCACGGCCCGTCCGCGCGCCAGGCTCTCGGCCCAGGGGCCGCCGCGTGCGATCAACGCGTCGCGCAGCGCACCCAGCGTGGCGGCCTGCGTGGCCAGCGTCTCGCTGCCCTGCCCCACCGCCTCGCGGATCGAGGCGAAGTAGCGCACCGTGACGGTGATGGCAGCCGCGGGCGAAGGCGTGGGCGGTGAAGAAGGCGCGGTGGAGGTCATGCGAGCAGGTCGGCAAAAGGAATGAAGCGCACCGTGTCCCCGTGCGCGATCGTCTGGCCCGGCGGGTTGTCCACCACGCCATCGCCCCAGACGGTGGACGTGAGCACGCCCGAGCCCTGGTGCGGGAAAAGCGCCAGCCCGCCCGCGGCATCCCGGCGCACGCGCAGGAATTCGCGCCGCCGGTCGGCCCGCGGCCAATCGAAATGCGCACGCGCGGCGACCACCGGCGACGCCACGTCCCGCACGCCCTGCAGCCGCAGCAGGAAAGGCCGCACCAGCAGCGCGAAGGTGATGAAGCTCGACACCGGATTGCCCGGCAGGCCCATGAAATGGGTGTGCTCGCCGATGCGGCCGTGGGCGAAGGGCTTGCCCGGCTTGAGCGCCACCTGCCAGAGGTCGAGCCGGCCGAGCGCGGCCACGGCGGGCTTGACGTGGTCCTCTTCGCCCACCGACACGCCGCCGCTGGTCAGCACGAGGTCGTGCCCCGCGGCCGCCTCGCGCAGGGCCTGCTCGGTGGCGTCGCGCCGGTCGGGCACGATGCCGAAATCGGTGGCCTCGCAGCCCAGCCGCAGCAGCATGGCGCGCAGGAAGAAGCGGTTGCTGTTGTAGATAGCGCCCGGCGGCATGCGCTCGGGCGGCACGTCGCCGGGCATCACCAGCTCGTCGCCCGTCGAGAACAGCGCCACGCGCGGGCGCCGCGCCACGCGCAGCCGCGCCAGCCCGATGCTGGCCGCCAGCCCCAGCGCGGCCGGCCCGAGCCGCGTACCCGCGGGCAGCACCGTCTGGCCGTGCTCGATGTCCTCGCCCGCCACGCGCACCCACTGCCCCGGCTGCGGCACGGCCTGGATGCGCACGCGCGCCCCGCCGTCCAGCGCCTCGCAGTCCTCCTGCATGCAGACGGCGTCGGCGCCGGGCGGCATCGGCGCGCCCGTGAAGATGCGCGCGGCCGTGCCCGGTGCGAGCGGCGCGGCGGCCGAGCCGGCCGCGATGCGCTGCGATACCTGCAGCCCCGCGGCCAGCGCGGCCCCGGCGTCCGCCACGTCGGCCCGGCGCACGGCATAGCCGTCCATGGCGCTGTTGTCGTGCGGCGGCACGCGCAGGGGGGATACGGCATCCACCGCGAGCACGCGGCCGTCGGCGCCGAAGGTGTCCACCTCGTCGGTGCCCTCCAGCGGCCGGGCCTGCGCGAGCAGTTCCGCCAGCGCGTCGTCCAGCGGCTTGAGCGGGGGTCGGGAGGCAGCGCGGGGAGCGGCCGTCATGCGCGGGCCTCCGAGCGGGCATCCGCCAGGCCCTCCGTGCGGCCCTCCCGGCCGCTCTCCCGGCCGCCCTCCCGACCGTATTCCCAGCGGTCTCCGGTGGCGCGCAGCCAGTCGGCCAGCGCGCGCGGATCGCGCACGTCGAACACCGGCAGCGGGTCCGGCGGCGCGGGCAGCGCGGCGGCCGGCACATCCGCCGCCACCGCCACGATCCACGGGTCGCTGCCGTAGCGCACGGGATGGGCCGGGTAGTCGGCCGAGGGCGCGCGCCAGACCTCGACCTTGGGCAGGTCGCTTTCCTTGAAGCCCTCCACCAGCACCCAGTCCACGGCCGCATCGAGCCGCGCGATCAGCTCGTGCACTACGGGCTCTGCCGGCTCGGCGTATTCGCGCATGAGCGCCATGCGCTGGTCGGACGAGGCGATGACCTCGAACGCCCCCGCCGTGCGGTGGCGCCAGGTGTCCTTGCCGGGCTGGTCGATGTCGAACCTGTGGTGCGCGTGCTTCACCACCGACACGCGCAGCCCGTGCGCGCGCAGCAGCGGAATGAGCTGCTCCACGAGCGTGGTCTTGCCGCTGTTGGAGAACCCCGCGAAACCGACGACCTTCATGGCACAGCCTTTCTGGCGTTTGCTATGTTTTTTATAGCAAACTATTCAATGGATCCGGCGGCATGAATGCATTTTCATTCTCTGACCGGCGCCTGGGCGGCGCCAGCCGCGCTCAGGCCGGGGTGCCGCGCCCGTCGCAGTGCCGCGTGATGTAGGCCTTCACCAGGTCCACGTCGGCGGGCATCACCTGCACGCGCTTGGGCAGGCGCTCGATGCCCTCGAACTTGGCGGGGCGCTCGGGCGCATGGCCCAGCGCTTCCTCGATGGTGGCGGCAAACTTGATCGGCAGCGCCGTCTCCAGCACCAGCATGGGCACGCCCGGCACGGTGTGCTCGCGCGCCACCTTCACGCCGTCGGCCGTGTGGGTGTCGATGGTGATGCCGAAGCGCTGGTAGGTGTCGCGGATCGTGGCGATGCGGTCGGCGTGCGTGCTGCGCCCGCTCACGAAGCCGTAGCGCGCGGCGGCCTCGGCGAAGCGCGCGTCGGCGCTCAGGTCGAAGCGGCCCTCGCGCACGATCGCCTCGCCGAAGAAGGCGCGGGTCGCATCCGCGTCGCGGCCCAGCAGGTCAAACACGAAACGCTCGAAATTGCTGGCCTTGCTGATGTCCATCGACGGGCTGGAGGTCTCGTGCGTGTCGGCGCTGCCGCGCACGCGGTAGATCCCGGTGCGGAAGAACTCGTCGAGCACGTCGTTCTCGTTGGTGGCCACCACGAGCTTGTCGATGGGCAGGCCCATCATGCGCGCCACGTGGCCCGCGCAGACGTTGCCGAAGTTGCCCGAGGGCACCGTGAAGCTCACCTTCTGGTCGTTCGACTCCGTGGCCTGCACATAGCCCGCGAAGTAATAGACCACCTGCGCCAGCAGCCGCGCCCAGTTGATGGAGTTCACCGTGCCGATCTTGAAGCGGCGCTTGAACTCCAGGTCGTTGCTCACGGCCTTGACGATGTCCTGGCAGTCGTCGAACACGCCTTCGACGGCGATGTTGAAGATGTTGTCCTCCTGCAGGCTGAACATCTGCGCCTGCTGGAACGGGCTCATGCGGCCGTTGGGGCTGGTCATGAACACGCGGATGCCGCGCTTGCCCTTCATCGCGTACTCGGCCGCGCTGCCCGTGTCGCCGCTCGTGGCGCCCAGGATGTTCAGCTCCTCGCCGCGCCGGCCCAGCTCGTACTCGAACAGGTGACCCAGCAGCTGCATCGCCATGTCCTTGAAGGCGAGCGTGGGGCCGTTGGAGAGCGCCTCCAGCCAGAGGCTGTTTTCCAGGTGGCGCAGCGGCACGATCTCACCCGTGCCGAACACCTCGGCCGTGTACGTCTTCTCGCACAGGCGCTTGAGGTCGGCGGCCGGGATGTCGTCGATGTAGAGCGAGAGGATCTGGAACGCCAGCTCCGCATAGCCCTGCTCGTGGTAGGCCGCCCGCAGCCGCGTGAGCGCGGCGTCATCGATCCGGGGGTAGTGCTCGGGCAGGTAGAGGCCTCCGTCGGGCGCCAGGCCCTCCAGCAGGATTTCGCAGAAGCGCTTGCGGTCCGCGTGGCCGCGGGTGGAGAGATATTTCATGCGAATGCGAGTCAAGAGACTACTTGGTTTCAGGCAACCGGGTTCGGGTTCAGATTCTCCGCCATCTGGCGGGCCACTGTTAAGCGCTGGGCATAAGAGGAGACTTGCGGCGATGCGGCAACCAACCGCTCGCACAGCCCCACGGCCTCATCGAGTGCGACCTTCCGCGCATCCCCATCCAACTCGCCCAACGAAGCCATACGCAGCAAAGACACGGCCAAGTCGTCTAGCACCTGCGGGCTGTCGCCCAGCGCGCTGCGCAACTGGCGGCGCAGCTCCAGGCTTTCGCGGTAGGCCGCCAGCGCCTCGCTGCTGCGGCCCGCATCGCGCTCGGCTTGGCCCACGTTGTTCAGCGAGACGGACAGGTCGCGCAGCACCTGCGGGCTGTCGCCCAGCGCGCTGCGCAACTGGCGGCACAGCTCCAGGCTTTCGCGGTAGGCCGCCAGCGCCTCGCTGCTGCGGCCCGCATCGCGCTCGGCTTGGCCCACGTTGTTCAGCGAGACGGACAGGTCGCGCAGCACCTGCGGGCTGTCGCCCAGCGCGCTGCGCAACTGGCGGCACAGCTCCAGGCTTTCGCGGTAGGCCGCCAGCGCCTCGCTGCTGCGGCCCGCATCGCGCTCGGCTTGGCCCACGTTGTTCAGCGAGACGGACAGGTCGCGCAGCACCTGCGGGCTGTCGCCCAGCGCGCTGCGCAACTGGCGGCGCAGCTCCAGGCTTTCGCGGTAGGCCGCCAGCGCCTCGCTGCTGCGGCCCGCATCGCGCTCGGCTTGGCCCACGTTGTTCAGCGAGACGGACAGGTCGCGCAGCACCTGCGGGCTGTCGCCCAGCGCGCTGCGCAACTGGCGGCGCAGCTCCAGGCTTTCGCGGTAGGCCGCCAGCGCCTCGCTGCTGCGGCCCGCATCGCGCTCGGCTTGGCCCACGTTGTTCAGCGAGACGGACAGGTCGCGCAGCACCTGCGGGCTGTCGCCCAGCGCGCTGCGCAACTGGCGGCGCAGCTCCAGGCTTTCGCGGTAGGCCGCCAGCGCCTCGCTGCTGCGGCCCGCATCGCGCTCGGCCCGGCCCACGTTGTCCAGCGAGACGGACAGGTCGCGCAGCACCTGCGGGCTGTCGCCCAGCGCGCTGCGCAACTGGCGGCACAGCTCCAGGCTTTCGCGGTAGGCCGCCAGCGCCTCGCTGCTGCGGCCCGCATCGCGCTCGGCTTGGCCCACGTTGTTCAGCGAGACGGACAGGTCGCGCAGCACCTGCGGGCTGTCGCCCAGCGCGCTGCGCAACTGGCGGCGCAGCTCCAGGCTTTCGCGGTAGGCCGCCAGCGCCTCGCTGCTGCGGCCCGCATCGCGCTCGGCTTGGCCCACGTTGTTCAGCGAGACGGACAGGTCGCGCAGCACCTGCGGGCTGTCGCCCAGCGCGCTGCGCAACTGGCGGCGCAGCTCCAGGCTTTCGCGGTAGGCCGCCAGCGCCTCGCTGCTGCGGCCCGCATCGCGCTCGGCTTGGCCCACGTTGTTCAGCGAGACGGACAGGTCGCGCAGCACCTGCGGGCTGTCGCCCAGCGCGCTGCGCAACTGGCGGCGCAGCTCCAGGCTTTCGCGGTAGGCCGCCAGCGCCTCGCTGCTGCGGCCCGCATCGCGCTCGGCTTGGCCCACGTTGTTCAGCGAGACGGACAGGTCGCGCAGCACCTGCGGGCTGTCGCCCAGCGCGCTGCGCAACTGGCGGCGCAGCTCCAGGCTTTCGCGGTAGGCCGCCAGCGCCTCGCTGCTGCGGCCCGCATCGCGCTCGGCTCGGCCCACGTTGTCCAGCGAGACGGACAGGTCGCGCAGCACCTGCGGGCTGTCGCCCAGCGCGCTGCGCAACTGGCGGCACAGCTCCAGGCTTTCGCGGTAGGCCGCCAGCGCCTCGCTGCTGCGGCCCGCATCGCGCTCGGCCCGGCCCACGTTGTCCAGCGAGACGGACAGGTCGCGCAGCACCTGCGGGCTGTCGCCCAGCGCGCTGCGCAACTGGCGGCACAGCTCCAGGCTTTCGCGGTAGGCCGCCAGCGCCTCGCTGCTGCGGCCCGCATCGCGCTCGGCCCGGCCCACGTTGTCCAGCGAGACGGACAGGTCGCGCAGCACCTGCGGGCTGTCGCCCAGCGCGCTGCGCAACTGGCGGCACAGCTCCAGGCTTTCGCGGTAGGCCGCCAGCGCCTCGCTGCTGCGGCCCGCATCGCGCTCGGCCCGGCCCACGTTGTCCAGCGAGACGGACAGGTCGCGCAGCACCTGCGGGCTGTCGCCCAGCGCGCTGCGCAACTGGCGGCACAGTTCCAGGCTCTCCAACGCGGCCTCTCTCGCATCCGTGTATCGGCCCGCCTCCGAACTGGCTTGGCAAAACTGGTTCAACGCCACGCTCAATTCGCGCAGCAGCGCCTGATTCTCAGGGTGACGCGCACAGCGCTCCCTGGCCGCCTGAACGGCATCCCGTGCAGGCTGCAGTGCTTTTTCTGTCACGGCTTGCAGGCTGCGCTGCGCAGACTCCGTGATCCAAGGGGAAGCAACCACCGCAGCAACTTCCGCCGTGAAGGACCGGATGTGCCACAGGTCAGGGGCCAGCGCAGGGGTCTGCGTCCGCCAAGCCTTAGGCAGGCAGAGTACCAGGGGGCGCGCAAAAGTCTGCACCAGCCATTCGCGTGCCTCGTTCAGCCGCGACAGCAAGGCTGCGCGTGCAGCGTCCCAACCAGACTCGGTGACGTCGTCCAGACGCATCATCTGCACCCACACCGGCGCACGCACCATGCCCAGGCAGTCCAGTTGCTGCTGCAGGCCATGCAGGGTATGCGCCGCAGCGTCGGCCGCAGCAGAAGGCTCGATGAGGCGCAGGGGTGCCGTGCGCAAGGCCCAGGCGTCATCGGCCCACTGGCGTATGCGGGCCACGGCGCGCGCATCCGGCGCAAATAAAAAGCACAGGCTGAAGCCCTCGCTCCACTCCATGTGCAGGCGCATTTCGCGCCACACGGCATCTTCGCTCTGTGGCTCCAGAAGCTCTTGCACCCTGCTCACTCGCCCAGTTCGTCTTGCAGCAGATAGTGCACATCGCACCAGTCGCGGCCATTGCGATAGTTAAGAATCACACCACTATCGAAGAGGCGCGCCAGTTGGTGCAGATGGGCCATGGAATCCAGGCCATTGCCATGGGTACGGCGTACGTTGCGCAACCAGGACTTGTCTTCGGTAGCCAATGGCATCTCATTGCGCAGCACCTGCTGGGCCATGATGGCCCAGCGGTTTCCCTGCAGTGGGCCTGTCTGGCTCGCCACGCGGGCCTTGGTGCAGACCGACCTCACCAGCCGGAAATAATCGCGCACACTGCCGCTGGAGGCCAGTGCCAGCTCTTCCAGCAAAGGCCGTGGCAACAAGTCCAGAACCTGCGGATACCGCTTGCACACGGCTTGCACCATGAGATCCAACCCTCGTGCGTCAGGCCGAGCCCGCGGAATGGGGCCATCTGCAGGCCTCAAGGCCGTGCCTTCGGGCGTCTGGAAAACCTTCACATGGGGCAATGTGCACACCGACACCCCAAAATACGACCCGATGCGCGGCAGCAAAAAAGGCAGGTAAGGAGGCACGCTGTACACCACGTGGATGTGCTCGAGCTTGAGGTAGTCGGCATTCTGGTCAAACGTGCGCGAGATTGCGTCGTAACACACCTGGGCATCCGTGCCCGTGACGCGCAAGCGTTCCAGCGAGTCCAGGATCAGCACAATCTGTTTGTCGGCACCACGCTGTGCATGCAGATCATTCAAGACCGATTGGGCAAAGTCCCGCACCTGCGTAGCCAGCGGCGCAATGGAGCCTTGAAGAGCTTCAACCACCTTGTCGCGGAACGTCGGGTTGTCCTTGAGTTGGGCCTTCAAACTGAGCTTGGCTGCGTTGCCAGCGTCTGCTTGAACGGACACCTCGGTCCATTCCACGTTGGTGTGGGTCAGATACTTCCAAAGCCGCTTTGCATAGCCCCCCGGCCCCAATCGGTTTCCGCCCAAGAATTCATCCGCGCCATCCGCCAAGGCTGCAACCAGGGTCAGCAACAGGGTCTCCGTTTTGACGGGCTCGACCAGATTCAGGTACTCGCCCATATCGGCCACGATCACCATGTAGCCTTGCTCGCGCAGGTCCGCAGCCATGCGGCGCAGCTCGGTCGACTTGCCCACGCCTCGATGCCCGGTGAAGAGCCAGGTGCCAGGCCTGTCGGACATTTCGATCCCCACCCGAAGCTCATCCACAGGGCTGATGCCTTCGGATGTATGCATGCCGTCAACATACAAAGCCCGATCGCTGGGAGTTTCCACATCCAGCGGACGCTCAAAGTCCAGCGAACGGAAAAGAGCTTCAAAAGTGGCGGTCATACAGCTTCCTCTGTCTGGCTTCTTCTACAGCTCAGTTCAACTCTTCCTTGCGGATGCGCACGATCGGCCCCAGCACCGTCGCCAGGGCCTCCATCTGCGCAATCGCTTCGTTCATGGTGCCCTCGCGCGTGTCGTGCGTGAGGATGATGAGGTCGGTGTGCGTGGCGCCCTCGCCGCCCACTTCGTCGGCCTCGCGCTGCAGCACGGCGTCGATGCTGATGCCGGCGCCGGCCAGCAGGCCGGTGACCTTGGCGAGCACGCCGGCTTCGTCGGCCACGCGCAGGCGCAGGTAGTAGCTGGTGACGACCTCGGCCATCGGCAGCACGGGCAGCGCATCGCGCGCCTCGTCGAGCGTGTGGGCCTGGAAGGCCAGGTGGGGCACGCGGTGCTCGGGGTCGGCCGCGGCCAGGCGCGCGATGTCCACGAGGTCGGCGATCACGGCGCTGGCCGTGGGCTCGCTGCCCGCGCCCTTGCCGTAGTAGAGCGTGGTGCCCACGGCATCGGCCTGCACCATCACGGCGTTCATCGCGCCTTCCACGTTGGCGATGAGCCGCTTGGCCGGCACGAGGCTCGGGTGCACGCGCAGTTCCACGCCGCCGCCGGACTCGCCGGGGCCGGCGGTGCGGCGCTTGGCGATACCCAGCAGCTTGATGCGGTAGCCCAGCTGCTCCGCATAGCGGATGTCGGCGGCCGAGAGCTTGGTGATGCCTTCCACATAGGCCTTGTCGAACTGCACCGGGATGCCGAAGGCGATGGCGCTCATGATCGTGGCCTTGTGCGCGGCGTCCACGCCTTCGATGTCGAAGGTCGGGTCGGTCTCGGCGTAGCCCAGGCGCTGGGCTTCCTTGAGCACCACGTCGAAGTCGAGGCCCTTGTCGCGCATCTCGGACAGGATGAAGTTGGTGGTGCCATTGATGATGCCGGCGATCCACTGGATGCGGTTGGCCGTGAGGCCCTCGCGCAGTGCCTTGATGATCGGGATGCCGCCCGCCACGGCGGCCTCGAAGGCCACCATCACGCCCTTGGCCGACGCGGCCGCGAAGATCTCGGTGCCGTGCACGGCCAGCAGCGCCTTGTTGGCCGTGACCACGTGCTTGCCGGCCGCGATGGCTTCGAGCACCAGCGCCTTGGCGATGCCGTAGCCGCCGATGAGCTCCACCACGATGTCGATGTCGGGGTTGGCGATCACGGCGCGCGCGTCGGCCACCACCTGGGCGGCATCGCCCACCACGGCCCGTGCGCGCTCGACGTCGAGGTCGGCCACGCTCGCGATCTCGATGCCGCGGCCCGCGCGGCGGCGGATCTCTTCCTGGTTGCGTTTCAGCACGTTGAACACGCCGCTGCCCACGGTGCCAATGCCCAGCAGGCCCACTTGGATCGGTTTCATGATCGGTATCTCAGTCAGATGTGCCGCAGCGCAGGTAAGGCTGGCGCTGCCGGCGATGGTTGGAACAGGAAGTGCGCCCGCAGTGCCGCGTCTCAGGCGGCCGCGTGTTTCTGGCGGTACTGCGCGAGGAAGCCGGCCAGCCGGCCGATCGCCTCGCGCAGGTCGTCCTCGTGCGGCAGGAAAACGATGCGGAAGTGCTGCTGGTCGGGGTAGTTGAAGCCCGAGCCCTGCACGAGCATCACGCGCGTGGCGCGCAGCACCTCCATGAAGAACTGGCGGTCGTCGGCGATGGGATACATCGCGGGGTCGAGGCGGGGGAACATGTAGAGCGCCGCCTTCGGTTTCACGCAGCTCACGCCCGGGATCGCCGAGATGAGTTCGTAGGCCAGGTCGCGCTGGCGCCGCAGGCGCCCGCCTTCGCGGACCAGGTCGTTGATGCTCTGGTAGCCGCCCAGGGCGGTCTGGATCGCCCACTGGCCGGGCACGTTCGAGCCCAGCTTGATGTTGGCGAGCATGTTGATGCCCTCGATGTAGTCGCGGGCCACCGACTTGTTGCCCGAGACCACCATCCAGCCCGCGCGGTAACCGCAGGACCGGTAGGCCTTGGAGAGCGAATTGAACGTGAGCGTGAGCACGTCGGTCGAGAGGCTGGCCATGGCCGTGTGGCGCTCGCCGTCATAGAGCACCTTGTCGTACACCTCGTCGGCCAGCAGCACTAGGCCGTGCTCGCGCGCGATCTCCACCAGCGCCTTGAGCAGATCGTCGGAATACAGCGCCCCGGTGGGGTTGTTCGGATTGATGACGACCAGGCCCTTGGTGCGCGGCGTGATCTTGGCGCGGACGTCGTCGAGGTTCGGCATCCAGCCGTTGGCTTCGTCGCACAGGTAGTGCACGGGCCGGCCGCCGGACAGGCTGGCCGCCGCCGTCCAGAGCGGGTAGTCGGGCGCGGGCACCAGCAACTCGTCGCCGTCGTCGAGCAGCGCGTTGGTGGCCATGGTGATGAGGTCGCTCGCCCCATTGCCCAGGTAGATGTCGTCGAGCGTCACGCCCTTGACGCCCTGCTGCTGGCTGTAGTGCATCACGGCCTTGCGGGCCGCGAAGATCCCCTTGCTGTCCGAATAGCCGGCCGAATTCGGCAGGTTGCGGATCATGTCCTGCTGGATCTCCTCGGGGGCGTCGAATCCGAACGGCGCCAGGTTGCCGATGTTCAGCTTGATGATTTTCTGGCCCTCGTCCTCCATCTGCTTGGCCGCGTCCACGATGGGGCCTCGCACATCGTAGAGAACGTTATTCAGCTTGGCGGATTTGTGGATCGTCTTCATCAGGCGGTGACCCGGGCGAACGGGCGCGGCAGGGGGCTCGGAAGAGGCAACGGCGGCTGGGCAGGGATACCCCACCAGCAGGCATTGCCTCTCTGGCGAAACCTATAATTTGACCACAGTTCCACCCACGGCCCGCGCCCCTGTGCAGCGCCCGCGCGGCGGCAGCCACCGCAGGCCCACACGCCCCCGAACCCATGAAATTCCAGCCCGACCGATCCGACTCGCAGACCATCAGCGCCTATGGCCCGGACTGGATCGCGGTCAATGGCGAAAAGCTCACCGCCAGCGTGGTGATCGGCGCGCGCGGCGTGCGCCAGGAATGGAACTGCGCACGTTTCGAAGACCTTACGGCCGAGCATTTCGCCCTGCTGGCGGACCTGGACGCCGAGGTCATCATCTTCGGCAGCGGCCAGCGCAACCGCTTTCCGCAGCCCGCCTGGCTGCGTCCGCTGATGGCGAAACGCGTGGGGCTGGAGACCATGGACACCCAGGCTGCCTGCCGCACCTACAACATCCTGGCCGGCGAGGGCCGCAACGTGGTTGCAGCCCTGCTGCTCGAACCCGGGGCGTGAAACGGCCGTGTATCTTGGTTACAGACTGCGATTCGCGAAAGAGTCCGTTTCAAGGTAAAATTACCGGTTGCGGTCGGGGGCCCTTTCAAGAGCAATAACACACAACTCCTCCGGCTTTTCAACGACTACATTCAAAGATTGAAGTGCCATGGCGATCGTTGTCAACAAACCCCTTCCCGAATTTGAGGCCAACGCGACCGGTGGCATCAAGGTCTCCAACACATCGCACCTCGGCCAGATCCTGATCCTGTATTTCTACCCCAAAGACAATACACCCGGCTGCACCACGGAAGCGATGCAGTTCCGCGACAAGTACCAGGATTTCGTCAAGGCCGGCGCTGCGGTCTTCGGCGTCTCGCGCGACAACATGAAGTCGCACGACGACTTCAAGGAAAAGCTGGAGCTTCCCTTCGAGCTCATCGCCGACACCGAAGAAAAGATGTGCCACATGTTCGGCGTGGTCAAGAACAAGATCATGTACGGCAAGAAGGTCAAGGGCATCGAGCGCAGCACCTTCCTCGTGGGCCCCGATGGCGTGCTCGTCCAGGAATGGCGCGGCCTCAAGGTGCCGGGCCATGTAGACGAAGTCCTCAAGGCCGTGAAGTCCATCAAGGCCCTCAAGAAGGCGGCCTGAACGCCTACAGGCGCGCGTCGCGCGCCATGCCGGGAGTGCCACGGCGACCGTGCATAATGGTTTCAATGCTGCTGCACGACGCAACGCCCCGCTCGCTCTCTCACAAAGCCGCCTCGGTATCCAGGCGGCTTTTTGCTTTCTGACCCTCTTCCGTTTTCCTGAGGCCCCGCACCATGCCCCTGCCCCCCGCACCGACGAAGCGCGCAGCCCTGCTCTCCCCAGCCGCCTTCCGCGCCACCGCTCCCTCCCGCACGGAAGCAACGCAGGCCGCCGGTGACCTGAACGATGTGTCCGCCATCGCGCCGGAGGCCGCGGCAGCTCCCCGCGCCGCCACCAAGAAGGCCGCCCGCACCGCAGAAGGCGCCCAGCGCAGCCGCGCCCGCAGCGTGGCGGCGACTGAGCCGGCCGCCCCGCCGGCCTCCGCATTGCCGCCAGCATCCTCGCCGGCCCAGCAGCAACCCGCCGCCCCGCGGCGCACGGCCGCCAAGCGCCCTGCAGCCGCCCCCACTCCAGCCGCCGCAACGAACACCGGCCTGCGCGCAGAGGCACCCGCCGCGCGCACGGCGGCGGCGCCCGCGCAGGGACCCGCACCGCGCCCACGCAAGGCCCGGGGCACCGGACCCACCAAGATGTTCGTGCTCGACACGAACGTGCTGCTGCACGATCCCACCAGCCTCTTCCGCTTCGAAGAGCACGACATCTTCCTGCCGATGATCGTGCTGGAGGAACTCGACGGCCACAAGAAGGGCATGACCGAGGTCGCGCGCAACGGCCGCCAGGCCAGCCGCACGCTCGACCAGCTCGCCGCCACGCAGGGCGCCGACATCGCGCGCGGCCTGAAACTGGACGCCACGGGCCAGCGCGCCGCGGGCGGATGCCTCTATTTCCAGACCGAGGCGCTGGACTACCAGTTGCCCACCAGCCTGCCGCCCGGCAAGGCGGACAACCAGATCCTGGGCGTGGTGGAAGCCTTGCGCAACAAGTACGCGCCGCGCGAAGTGGTGCTGGTGTCCAAGGACATCAACATGCGCGTGAAGGCGCGTGCGCTGGGCCTGACGGCCGAGGACTACCAGAACGACAAGGCGCTGGAGGACGGCGATCTGCTGTACTCCGGCGTGCTGGCCCTGCCGGCCGATTTCTGGACCAAGAGCGGCAAGAACGTCGAGAGCTGGCAGAGCGGCGCACACACGTACTACCGCATCGGCGGGCCCATCGTGCCGCAGCTCATGATCAACCAGTTCGTGTATTTCGAGGCGCCCGGCGAGCCCAGCCTGTTCGCGCGCGTGACCGAGATCCGCGACAAGACCGCCGTGCTGCAGACGCTCAAAGACTACGGCTCGGCCAAGAACACCGTCTGGGGCGTGAACACGCGCAACCGCGAGCAGAACTTCGCGATGAACCTGCTCATGGACCCGGAGGTCGACTTCGTCACGCTCACGGGCACGGCCGGCACCGGCAAGACCCTCATGGCGCTGGCCGCAGGGCTCACGCAGGTGCTCGACGAGCGGCGCTACACCGAGATCATCATGACCCGCGCCACGGTGAGCGTGGGCGAGGACATCGGCTTCCTGCCCGGCACCGAGGAAGAGAAGATGGGCCCCTGGATGGGCGCGCTCGACGACAACCTCGAATTCCTCGCCAAGGGCGATGGCGGCAATGCCGGCGAGTGGGGCCGCGCGGCCACCAACGAGCTGATCCGCAGCCGCATCAAGATCAAGAGCATGAACTTCATGCGCGGCCGCACCTTCCTGAACAAGTACGTGATCATCGACGAGGCGCAGAACCTCACGCCCAAGCAGATGAAGACGCTGATCACCCGCGCGGGCCCGGGCACGAAGATCGTCTGCATGGGCAACCTCGCGCAGATCGACACGCCCTACCTCACCGAAGGCTCTTCCGGCCTCACCTACGCAGTGGACCGCTTCAAGGGCTGGCCACACAGCGGGCACATCACGCTGGCACGCGGCGAGCGCTCGCGCCTTGCGGACTTCGCCAGCGAAGTGCTCTGAGCACCGGGAGCCGAGCCGCCATGCCCGTCGGATGGATGACCGCCCTGAAACTCGTGCCGTGGGGCGACGTGATCGAAGCCACACCCCAGATCGTGCAGGCGGCCCGCCGTCTGCTGGGCGCCTCCCGCCGGTCGGCCGAAGCCGCGGCCCAGGCGCCCGATGCGGGCCCTGCCGCGCCGTCGCCCGAGGAAACCATGGCGATGCTGCTGGAACGCGTGCAGCGGCTCGAAGCCGAACAGCAGGCATCGGCCCAGTTGATCCAGTCCCTGGCGGAGCAGAACGCCCAGCTGGTGCGCACCGTGGACAGCCTGCGCGTGCTCGGCCAGCGTCTGGCCTGGGGCGTCGGCGCGCTGGGGGTGGGTTTGGCCGGGCTGGCGGCCTGGGCGGCCGCAAGCGCCTGAAGCGCCCCCCTGCCACCGCCCGCGAAGGCACCCAAATTGCTATTAAAAATATAGCAAACTATTCAATGGATCCGGCGGCATGGAGCACAAAAGGCTTCAGAAGTCGTCGCCCGAGCCCATGGCCAGGTTCTCGAAGCGCGTCTGGTTCTTCTGGAAGAAGAGCTTGACCGTGCCGGTCGGGCCGTTCCGCTGCTTGCCGATGATGACCTCGGCCACGTTCGGCTCCTTGCTGTCCTTGTTGTAGTAGTCGTCGCGGTAGATGAACATGATGATGTCCGCATCCTGTTCGATGGCGCCCGATTCACGCAGGTCGGACATCATCGGACGCTTGTCGGTGCGCTGCTCGACCGAGCGGTTCAGCTGCGACAGCGCGATCACCGGGCACTGCAGCTCCTTGGCCAGCATCTTGAGGCCCCGGGAGATTTCGCCCAGCTCCGTGGCCCGGTTGTCCGACCCCGAGGAGCCCGAGCCGCTCATGAGCTGCAGGTAGTCGACCACGATGAGGCCGAGCTTGCCGCACTGGCGTGCCAGACGGCGCGCATTGGCACGCAGCTCGCTGGGGGTGAGGCCGGGGGTCTCGTCGATGTGCAGCGACACGGTGCGCAGCCGTTCGATCGCCTCGGTCAGGCGCGGCCACTCCTCGTCGGTGAGCTTGCCCGTGCGCAGGTTGCCCTGGTTCACGCGGCCGATGGAGCCCACGATACGGACGGCCAGCTGGGCGGCCCCCATTTCCATCGAGAAGATAGCGACCGGCAGTCCTTCGTTGAGCGCCACGTGTTCGGCGATGTTCACCGCGAACGAGGTCTTGCCCATGGATGGACGGGCCGCAAGCACCACCATGTCGCCCGCCTGCAGGCCCGAGGTCATGCGATCGAGGTCGGCGAAGCCCGTGGGAACGCCGGTCACGTCCATGGGGTTGTCTGCCATCTCCTGGACCCGGTCGAGCAGGTCCACCACGAGCGTGTCGAGCGACTGGAAGCCCTGCTTCATGCGCGAACCCTCTTCGCCGATGGCGAAGATCTTCTGCTCGGCCTCGTCCAGGATGCGCTCGACGGGCTTGCCCTTCGGGTTGAACGCGTTGGTGGCGATCTCGTCGCTGGCCGTGACCAGCTTGCGCAGGATGGCGCGCTCGCGCACGAGCTCCGCGTACCGGCGGATGTTGCTGGCGCTCGGCACGTACTGCGCCAGGCTGTTGAGGTAGGCCAGGCCACCCACCTCCTCGGCCTTGCCCAGGCTCTGGAGGTGCTCGTAGACCGTGATCACGTCCGCAGGCTTGCTGACATTGACCATCGCGCCGATGGCCGCGTAGATCAGCTGGTGCTCGTGCCGGTAGAAGTCGCCGTCCACCAGCAGGTCGCCCACGCGGTCCCAGGCCATGTTGTCGAGCAGCAGGCCGCCCAGCACGCTGGACTCCGCCTCCAGGGAATGCGGCGGCACGCGCAGCTTGGCGACTTCCTGATCGGGCAGCGAGGCAGGAGCGAAATCGGACTCGAGGATGGGAGGGAAGTCGGTACTCATGGCATTCGGTCCTTCGAGACCCCGCGCCAGACGCCCAGGGCCCATCGATCAGGGGACAAGTCTGTGGACAACCCGTTCACAGCCAGTGGGCGAGCGGTGCATGGATCGCCGCGCCGGAAACGCAAAAGCCGCCTCGGGAGGCGGCTTTTGCCGGATGAAGAAGGCGGGGCTTCTTCGCGTGGTCAGGCGGTTTCGCCGTACACGGAAACGTTGACTTCCACCACCACGTCGGTGTGCAGAGCCACGCTCACCGTGGAGTCGCCCACGGTCTTGATGGGGCCGTTGGGCAGGCGGATCTGGGCCTTGGCGACCTTGTAGCCTTGCTTGTTCAGCTCATCGGCGATGTCGTGGTTGGTCACGGAGCCGAACAGGCGGCCATCGACGCCAGCCTTCTGCGTCAGCTTGATGGTCGTGCCACCGAGCTTTTCGCCCTGGCCCTGGGCTTCCACCAGCTTGGCGGCAGCCGCCTTTTCCAGTTCGGCGCGCTTGGCTTCGAACTCGGCCTTGGCCGCTTCCGTGGCGCGGCGGGCGCGGCCGGAGGGGATCAGGAAGTTGCGTGCGTAGCCGTCCTTGACCTTGACGATTTCGCCCAGGTTGCCGAGGTTCACGACCTTGTCGAGCAGGATGATTTGCATGGTCTTGCTCCTTAGATCTTGTGCTGGTCGCTGTACGGCACCATGGCCAGGAAGCGGGCACGCTTGATGGCGGTGTTCAGCTGGCGCTGGTAGATGGCGCGCGTGCCGGTCAGGCGTGCGGGGATGATCTTGCCGTTTTCGGCGATGAAGTCACGCAGCGTGTCGACATCCTTGTAGTCGATTTCTTCGACGCCGGCGACGGTGAAGCGGCAGAAGCGCTTGCGCTTGAACAGCAGCGACTGGGTGTTGCGCTTCGGACGCTTGTCCTTGTTGAACTTCTTGAACGTGGCCATTTTCGGACCTCTTGAAAATTAATCTTGTTGAATATCCTGGATGTGGAACACCAGACCCTTGGCATTGCGCGGCGTGGCCAGAAAGCCCCGGAAAGTCCAGAGACTTCCCAGCGCCTGGCGGGCCAGCCGCTCGGCAAGTGCGCCGAAGGCCACTGCCTTCACCACGGCGCCGACCTCGCGCTGCACACCGGCCTCCATCTGCCGCGACGTGTGCTCCAGCCGCAAATCCAGCGCGGGCAGACCTGCCGGGGTGTATCGCAACGGTTTCGTCTCGGCGATACAGGCGGTCAGCGCCACGCAGTTATGGGGTTCCACTGCTCCAGGGAGCTTTCGGATCAGCGCTCGTTGGCTGCAGCGAACTCGGCCTGGCTGGCCTTGCGGGCCTCTTCGCGCTCGACCGTCTTCATCATCGAGGAAGCGCCGGTGTCGGCCTTCTTCTTCTGCACGGTCAGGTGGCGCAGCACGGCGTCGTTGAACTTGAAGGCATGCTCCAGCTCGGCCATCACAGCCTGGTCGGCTTCGATGTTCACGCAGAGGTAGTGGGCCTTGGCAAGCTTGTTGATCATGTAGGCCAGCTGACGGCGGCCCCAGTCTTCCACGCGGTGGATCTTGCCGCCGCCGGCGGTGATCATGCCCTTGTAGCGCTCCAGCATGGCTGGAACCTGTTCGCTTTGATCCGGATGGATCAGCAAGACGATTTCGTAGTGACGCATGCAAACTCCCTTTGGTTGAGGCCACCTGCCGCGTCGTGTGAAGCAGTGTGGCAAGGCAAAGCCGGCGATTATAGCCCTGGGGCCATCGGCTTGTACACTCCCGCAGTCCGGCGCCCACCGCCTGCCGCCGCGGCACGGGGAAGATGCCGGAATTTGGCGGGCTTTCGCTTGAAATCCACGCCCTTGCACCCAGGTGCCGTGCGTCATCGTTCATCCTCTTACATCAGTAGAACAACCGACATGTCCGATCAACAGCATTCAGCCCCCCAGCCCGCAGGCCATCCCGCCGCTCCGTCCGCCGCCCCCGAAGAGGTCGAGGCGTCCATGGCCGCACACGCCGCAGACGAGTTGGGCCGCCTGCAGAACGAGTTGGCGGAGCTCAAGGCCAAGAGCGCGGATCTGGCCGACCAGTTCCTGCGCGCCAAGGCGGAAGCCGAGAACGCGCGCCGCCGCGCCGACGACGAGGTCTCCAAGGCCCGCAAGTTCGGCATCGAGAGCTTTGCCGAAAGCCTGCTGCCCGTGGCCGACAGCCTGACGGCGGCGCTGGCCATCAAGGACGCCACGACAGAGCAGCTGCGCGAGGGCTCCGACGCCACGCTGCGCCAGCTGACCTCCGCCCTGGAACGCAACAAGGTGCTGGCCATCCAGCCCGCAGCTGGCGAGAAGTTCGACCCGCACCAGCACCAGGCCATCAGCGTGGTGCCTGCCGACCAGGAGCCCAACACGGTCGTGGCCGTGCTGCAGAAGGGCTACGTCATCGCTGACCGCGTGCTGCGGCCGGCCCTCGTGACCGTGGCGGCCCCCAAGTAATCCTTGCCCGGCACCGCCGCCGCGCAGGCCGAAGAAATTCCCTGCGCCGACGGCTTGAAGCCAGGCAAGTTATCCACAAGTTATTGGCTATCCAAACCCTTCAAGAATCGCGGAGAAAAACATGGGAAGAATCATCGGTATCGACCTGGGCACCACCAACAGCTGCGTGGCCATCATGGAAGGCAACACCACGCGCGTCATCGAGAACAGCGAAGGTGCCCGCACCACCCCGTCCATCATCGCCTACCAGGAAGACGGTGAGATCCTCGTCGGCGCCTCGGCCAAGCGCCAGGCCGTGACGAACCCGCGCAACACGATCTATGCCGCCAAGCGACTGATCGGCCGCAAGTTCGAGGAAAAGGAAGTCCAGAAGGACATCGACCTCATGCCCTACACGATCGCCCGCGCCGACAACGGCGACGCCTGGGTGGAAGTGCGCGGCAACAAGCTGGCCCCGCCGCAGATCAGCGCCGAAGTGCTGCGCAAGATGAAGAAGACCGCCGAGGACTACCTGGGCGAGCCAGTCACCGAGGCCGTGATCACCGTGCCGGCGTACTTCAATGACGCCCAGCGCCAGGCCACCAAGGATGCCGGCCGCATCGCCGGCCTGGACGTGAAGCGCATCATCAACGAGCCCACGGCAGCCGCGCTGGCCTTCGGCCTCGACAAGCAGGAAAAGGGCGACCGCAAGATCGCCGTGTATGACCTGGGCGGCGGCACGTTCGACGTGTCTATCATCGAGATCGCCGACGTCGATGGCGAGAAGCAGTTCGAAGTGCTCTCCACCAACGGCGACACGTTCCTGGGCGGCGAAGACTTCGACCAGCGCATCATCGACTACATCATTGCCGAGTTCAAGAAAGAGCAAGGCGTGGACCTGTCCAAGGACGTGCTGGCCCTGCAGCGCCTGAAGGAAGCTGCCGAGAAGGCCAAGATCGAGCTGTCGTCCTCGGCCGCGACCGACATCAACCTGCCCTACATCACGGCGGATGCATCGGGCCCGAAGCACCTGAACATCAAGCTCACCCGCGCCAAGCTGGAAAGCCTGGTCGAAGAGCTGATCGAGCGCACCATCGCGCCCTGCCGCACGGCCATCAAGGACGCCGGCATCAGCGTGTCCGACATCCATGATGTGATCCTCGTGGGCGGCATGTCCCGCATGCCCAAGGTGCAGGAGAAGGTCAAGGAGTTCTTCGCCAAGGAACCCCGCAAGGACGTGAACCCCGACGAGGCCGTGGCCGTCGGCGCCGCCATCCAGGGCCAGGTGCTCTCCGGCGACCGCAAGGACGTGCTGCTGCTCGACGTCACCCCGCTGTCGCTGGGCATCGAGACCCTGGGCGGCGTGATGACCAAGATGATCACGAAGAACACCACTATCCCGACGAAGTTCGCACAGACCTTCTCCACCGCCGACGACAACCAGCCGGCCGTGACCATCAAGGTGTTCCAGGGCGAGCGCGAGATCGCCAGCGCCAACAAGCTGCTGGGTGAATTCAATCTGGAGGGCATTCCGCCGGCCGGCCGCGGCGTGCCGCAGATCGAGGTGAGCTTCGACATCGATGCCAACGGCATCCTGCACGTGGGCGCCAAGGACAAGGGCACGGGCAAGGAAAACAAGATCACCATCAAGGCGAACTCCGGCCTCTCCGAGGATGAGATCCAGAAGATGGTGAAGGACGCCGAACTGAACGCCGCCGACGACAAGAAGAAGCTCGAACTCGTGCAGGCCCGCAACCAGGGCGAGGCCGCCGTGCACAGTGTGGGCAAGAGCCTCTCGGAGCACGGCGACAAGCTCGAAGCCGCCGAGAAGGAAGCCATCGAGGCTGCCGTGAAGGACCTCGAAGCCGTGCTGAAGGGCGAGGACAAGGCCGCGATCGAAGAGAAGACCAATGCGCTGATGGCCGCCAGCCAGAAGCTCGGCGAGAAGATGTACGCCGATGCGCAGGCGGCCCAGGCCGCAGCGGCAGCCGGTGCGGGCGCAGGCGCTGACGCCGGCGGCCACGCCGCAGGCAACGCGGGCTCGTCGTCTTCGGGCGGCGCGTCCTCCGCGGCACACGACGACAACGTGGTGGACGCCGAAGTCAAGGAAGTCAAGAAGAACTGACGCCACCGCGCGCGGACCCGCGGGGCGCGCGTGTCTTCCCTAGCCGCCGCGCCGGGCCCCTTCCCAGGGCCTGCGCGGCGTTCCTGTTCCCAACGGACCCGGAAACACCATGTCCAAACGAGACTTTTACGAAATCCTGGGCGTTCCGAAGAACGCCTCGGACGACGAGATCAAGAAGGCCTATCGCAAGCTGGCGATGAAGTACCACCCCGACCGCAATCAGGGTGATGCCGCCAAGCCGGCCGAAGAGAAATTCAAGGAGGCCAAGGAGGCCTACGAGATGATCTCCGACCCGCAGAAGCGGGCAGCGTACGACCAATTCGGGCACGCCGGCGTGGACCCCAACATGCGCGGCCCGGGCGGCCCCGGCGCGGAGGGCTTCGGCGGCTTCGCGGAAGCTTTCGGCGACATCTTCGGCGACATGTTCGGCGGGCGGCGGGCGGGCGGCGGCGGAGGCCGCCAGGTCTACCGCGGCAACGACCTCAGCTATGCGATGGACATCACGCTGGAAGAGGCCGCCAAGGGCAAGGAAGCCCAGATCCGCATCCCCTCCTGGGAGAACTGCGAAACCTGCCACGGCAGCGGCGCCAAGCCCGGCACCAGCGCGAAGACCTGCACGACCTGCTCGGGCTCGGGCTCGGTGCAGATGCGCCAGGGCTTCTTCAGCGTGCAGCAGACCTGCCCGCACTGCCGCGGCACGGGCAAGATCATTCCGGAGCCCTGCACGACCTGCCATGGCCAGGGCCGCGTGAAGAAGCAGAAGACGCTGGAGGTGAAGATCCCCGCCGGCATCGACGACGGCATGCGCATCCGCAGCGTGGGCAACGGCGAGCCCGGCACCAACGGCGGCCCTCCGGGCGACCTCTACATCGAGATCCGCCTCAAGAAGCACGACATCTTCGAGCGCGACGGCGACGACCTGCATTGCCAGGTACCGGTGAGCTTCATCACCGCGGCGCTGGGTGGCGAGATCGAGGTGCCCACGCTGCAGGGCAAGGCCGCGATCGACATCCCCGAAGGCACGCAGGCCGGCAAGCAGTTCCGCCTGCGCGGCAAGGGCATCAAGGGCGTGCGCGCCAGCTACCCCGGCGACCTGTACTGCCACATCGTGGTCGAGACGCCGGTGAAGCTCACCGAGCACCAGCGCAAGCTGCTCAAGGAACTGGACGAGTCGCTCAAGAAGGGCGGCGGCAAGCATTCGCCCAGCGGCGAGAGCTGGACCGATCGGCTGAAAAACCTCTTCACCTGACCGCCCGCGCTCCCCTGCCAGCCGCCCCGCACCCTGCCGGGCGGCTTTTTTGTGCCCACAGCCTCCGCCATCGCGATGGACGACGTCGCGTTTCGCGATGGCCAACGCAGCCATACCCATGGAAAATAGGACCCCGGTCTTCTCCAGGCGAGAAACCTTGACCTCCCCATGAAGAACACAGAACGCAGTTTTGCCCGCCGCATCGACCTGACCTCGCTGCAGCTGTTCGTGGCCGTCTGCGAACTGGGCAGCATCGGGCGCGCCGCCGAACGGGAATTCATCGCCGCCTCCGCGGTGAGCAAGCGCCTGTCCGATCTGGAGACCGCCGTGGGGTCCGCCCTGCTCTATCGCCACAGCCGCGGCGTGGCCCTGACCCCGGCGGGCGAGAGCCTGCTGCACCATGCGCGCACGGTGCTCTTCGGGCTCGAACGCATGCAGGGCGAACTCAGCGAATACGCCGACGGCGTGCGCGGCCACGTGCGGGTGCACGCCAATATCTCGGCCATCGTGCAGTTCCTGCCGGAGGACCTGGGCGCGTTCTCGCGGGAGCATGCGCAGGTCAAGATCGACCTGCAGGAACACCTGAGCACCGACGTGCTCCACGCCGTGCGCGAAGGCGCGGCGGACCTGGGCCTGTGCCACACCGGCGACGGCACCGAACCGCAGGAACTGCAGAGCCGCCCCTACCGCAGCGACCGGCTGGTGCTGGTCGTGCCTTCGGGCCATGCGCTGGCCGCGGCCCCTGCCGTCCGGTTCGAGGACGTGCTCGACTGGGACATCGTCGGGCTGCAGGCCAACAGCAGCATCAGCCTCGCGATGCGGCGCGGCGCCGCGCGGGCCGGCCGGCCGCTGCGCCAGCGCATCCAGGTGACGGGGCTCGACGCCATGTGCCGCATGATCGACAACGGCCTGGGCATCGGCCTGCTGCCCGACCGCGCCTTCGCGCTCATGCGCGGCGTCGGCAACCTGCAGTCCGTCGCGCTGGACGAGCCCTGGGCCGAGCGATCGCTCAAGCTCGTCGCGCGCGACTTCGGCAGCCTGCCCGTCACGGCCCGGCTGCTCGCCGACCACCTTGCCCGGCCCGTGCGGGGCCGGCCTTCCTAGAATCGACTCCCCCACCCTTGAACCAGCCCACGAGAGAACACACCATGGGACGCACCCTCTACGACAAGATCTGGGACGAACACGTCGTCCATACCGAAGAGGATGGCACGTCCATCCTCTACATCGACCGCCATCTGGTGCACGAAGTGACCAGCCCCCAGGCGTTCGAGGGCCTGCGTCAGGCGGGCCGCAAGGTCTGGCGCGTGAGCTCCATCGTCGCCACGGCCGACCACAACACGCCCACCACGGGCTGGGAACTGGGCTACGACGGCATCGCCGACCCGATCAGCAAGGAGCAGATCACCACGCTCGACAAGAACATCGCCGAAGTGGGCGCTGCCGCGTTCTTCCCGTTCATGAGCCGCCGCCAGGGCATCGTGCACGTGATCGGCCCCGAGAACGGCGCCACGCTGCCGGGCATGACGGTGGTGTGCGGCGACAGCCACACCTCCACGCACGGCGCCTTCGGCGCGCTGGCGCACGGCATCGGCACGAGCGAGGTCGAGCACGTGATGGCCACGCAGACCCTGCTGGCCAAGAAGGCGAAGAACCTGCTGATCCGCGTCGAGGGCCAGGTGGCGCGCGGCGTGACGGCCAAGGACATCGTGCTGGCCATCATCGGCAAGATCGGCACGGCCGGCGGCACGGGCTACACCATCGAGTTCGCCGGCTCCGCCATCCGCGCGCTCAGCATGGAAGGCCGCATGACGGTCTGCAACATGGCCATCGAAGCCGGCGCCCGCGCGGGCCTCGTGGCGGTGGACGACAAGACCATCGACTACGTCAGGAACCGTCCGCTCTCGCCGCAGGGCGTGGAATGGGACCAGGCCGTGGCCTACTGGAAGACGCTGCACTCCGACCCGGATGCGCAGTTCGACACGGTGGTCGAACTCGACGCCACCGCCATCGTGCCGCAGGTCACCTGGGGCACCTCGCCCGAGATGGTGCTGGGCATCGACGCCCGCGTGCCCGATCCCGACCGGGAAAAGGACCCCAACAAGCGCGGCGCCATGGAGCGCGCGCTGACCTACATGAACCTGGAGCCCGGCAAGCCGCTGGCGGACATCTTCGTGGACAAGATCTTCATCGGCAGCTGCACCAACAGCCGCATCGAGGACATGCGCGAGGCCGCCGCCATCGTGAAGAAGCTCGGCCAGAAGGTGGCCCGCAACGTCAAGGTGGCGATGGTGGTGCCTGGCTCCGGCCTCGTGAAGGAGCAGGCCGAGCGCGAAGGCTTGCACGAGATCTTCAAGGCCGCGGGCTTCGAGTGGCGCGAGCCCGGCTGCTCGATGTGCCTGGCCATGAACGCCGACCGGCTCGAGCCCGGCGAGCGCTGCGCCTCCACCAGCAACCGCAACTTCGAAGGCCGCCAGGGCGCGGGCGGGCGCACCCACCTGGTCAGCCCCGCCATGGCCGCCGCCGCCGCCGTGCACGGGCATTTCGTGGACGTCCGGCAGTTCGCCTGACCGGGGCTGCGCCTTCGGAAAAGAGAAAGACCACCGCCATGAAAAAGACCGCTCCGCTCATCGCCCTCGCGCTGGCCTGCCTGCTGGCCGGCTGCAATACCGTCAAGGGCATGGGCCAGGACGTGCAGCGCGCCGGCAGCGCCATCGAGCGTGCCGCCCGGTAAGCCCCCACCAGGAACACACACCATGCAGAAATTCACCGTGCACCAGGGCCTCGTGGCCCCCATGGACCGCGAGAACGTCGACACCGACGCCATCATCCCGAAGCAGTTCCTGAAGTCGATCAAGAAGACGGGCTTCGGCCCCAACCTGTTCGACGAATGGCGCTACCTCGACAAGGGCGAGCCGGGCATTCCCGAATCGCAGCGCAAGCCCAATCCGGACTTCGTGCTCAACCTGCCGCGCTATGCCGGCGCCTCCGTGCTGCTCGCGCGCAAGAACTTCGGGTGCGGCTCCAGCCGCGAGCACGCGCCGTGGGCGCTCGACCAGTACGGCTTCCGGGCCGTCATCGCGCCGAGCTTCGCCGACATCTTCTTCAACAACTGCTTCAAGAACGGCCTGCTGCCCATCGTGCTGCCCGAGGCCACCGTGGCGCAGCTCTTCGACGAAGTGGCCGCGTTCCCGGGCTACCGGCTGACCATCGACCTGGAACGGCAAGCCATCGTGCGCCCGCAGGGCGAAGAAATCCCGTTCGACGTGCAGCCCTTTCGCAAGTACTGCCTGATCAACGGCTTCGACGACATCGGCCTCACGCTGCGCAAGTCCGACAAGATCCGGGCCTACGAAGCCGAGCGGCTGGCCACCAAGCCCTGGCTGGCGCACACCATGCCGGCTTGAGGTGCCGCGGCCGCCCCGGCGGCCTGCACGCACACGCCCAGGCATCAAAACGCTCTGGTGTCGCCGTATCCATTCAAAAGTTCGCTATCAAAAGAGAAGCAAAATGAAAATCGCAGTTCTGCCGGGTGACGGCATCGGTCCGGAAATCGTGGCCGAGGCCGTGAAGGTGCTCGACGTGCTCGGCCTCCCGTTCGAGATGGAATCGGCCCTGGTGGGTGGCGCGGCCTACGAGGCGCACGGCCACCCGCTGCCGGAGTCCACCCTGAAGCTCGCGCAGCAGGCCGACGCCGTGCTGTTCGGCGCGGTGGGCGACTGGAAGTACGACAAGCTCGACCGCCCGCTGCGGCCCGAACAGGCCATCCTGGGCCTGCGCAAGAACCTGGGGCTGTTCGCCAACTTCCGCCCGGCGATCTGCTACGAACAGCTGGTGGGCGCGTCGAGCCTCAAGCCCGAACTGATCGCAGGCCTGGACATCCTCATCATCCGCGAGCTGACCGGCGACATCTACTTCGGCCAGCCGCGCGGGCGCCGCATCGCCACCGACGGCCATTTCCCCGGTGCCGAGGAAGCGTTCGACACCATGCGCTACTCGAAGCCCGAGATCGAGCGCATCGCCCATGTCGCCTTCCAGGCTGCCCGCAAGCGCAGCAAGAAGGTGACCAGCGTGGACAAGGCCAACGTGCTGGAAACCTTCCAGTTCTGGAAGGACGTGGTCACCGAAGTGGGCCAGCAGTACCCCGACGTGGAACTGCAGCACATGTACGTGGACAACGCCGCCATGCAGCTCGTGAAGGCGCCCAAGGCGTTCGACGTGGTGGTCACCGGCAACATGTTCGGCGACATCCTCTCGGACGAGGCTTCCATGCTCACGGGCTCGATCGGCATGCTGCCCTCAGCCAGCCTCAACAGCAAGAACCAGGGCCTGTACGAGCCCAGCCACGGCAGCGCGCCCGACATCGCCGGCAAGGGCGTCGCCAACCCCCTGGCCACCATCCTCAGCGCTGCGATGATGCTGCGCTTCAGCCTGGACCAGGAAGCCGCGGCCCAGCGCATCGAAGCGGCCGTGCAGAAGGTGCTGGCGCAAGGGCTGCGCACGCCGGACATCTGGAGCGAGGGCATGGAGAAGGTCGGTACCGCGCAGATGGGCGATGCCGTGGTGAAGGCCCTGGGCTGACCGCAGCAGCCCGGCGGGCGCCGCAAGCCCGCCCCTCCCCCGGAAAGCGGCCCTGCACGGGCCGCTTTCTTTGGCCCGGCCCGCATGCCCCTGCGGTCAGGCCGGATGGGTGCCCATCGCCGGTCCGGCGCGACGCGGAACGACGCGCAGGGGGTGCGGGCCCATGCCCGCCGCGATGGAAATACACCACAGCCCCTTGCGGACATCCGCCGCGCTTTCCGAAAAGGACAGCGCCGACAAAAAGCCTTCCGCTACAATCCGCGCCTATGTTTGCCGCCCGCCCGTTCGTCCTGAACACCGCTGCTGCCGCCCTGGCAGCCGTGGCCGTGCGCGCAATCACCACCAAAACCACGACCATTACGGGCTGATCCAGCTCCGGTTTCGTCGTGCGCCCCTCCTGGCCTAGACGAGCCGGGCAGGAACAGTCCCGGTCGGGCATTGTTTCTTCTTAACTTGAGTAGGGGTGCTGAAAATGAGCAAGTTGGTAGGTCTGGTCGGCTGGCGCGGCATGGTCGGCTCTGTTCTCATGGATCGCATGCAGGCCGAAGGCGACTTCGCACTGATCGAGCCCGTGTTCTTCTCGACATCGAACGCCGGCGGCAAGGCGCCCGCGCAGGCGAAGAACGAAACCACGCTGCAGGATGCATTCGACATCAATGCCCTCAAGCGCTGCGAGATCATCATCACCGCCCAAGGCGGCGACTACACCACCGAAGTCTTCCCCAAGCTGCGCGAGGCGGGCTGGAAGGGCCACTGGATCGATGCCGCATCCACCCTGCGCATGAAGGAAGACGCGGTCATCGTGCTGGACCCCGTGAACATGCCCGTCATCAAGGATGCACTGGCGCAGGGCGGCAGGAACTGGGTCGGCGGCAATTGCACCGTGAGCTGCATGCTGATGGGCGTGGGCGCGCTGTACAAGGCCGGCCTCGTCGAATGGATGAGCACCCAGACCTACCAGGCCGCCAGCGGCGGCGGCGCGCAGCACATGCGCGAACTGCTCACGCAGTACGGCACGCTCAACGCGGAAGTGCGGGCGCTGCTCGACGACCCCAAGAGCGCGATCCTGGAAATCGACCGCAAGGTCATCGCCAAGCAGCGCAGCCTCTCCAGCGCCGAGACCGCCAACTTCGGCGTGCCCCTGGGCGGAAGCCTGATCCCCTGGATCGACAAGGATCTGGGCAACGGCATGTCCAAGGAAGAGTGGAAGGGCATGGCCGAGACCAACAAGATCATGGGCCAGGGCGAAGGCTTCGGCACGCCGGCCGTGCCGGTGGACGGCTTCTGCGTGCGCGTGGGCGCCATGCGCTGCCACAGCCAAGCGCTCACCTTCAAGCTGAAGAAGCATGTGCCCGTGGCCGACATCGAAGCCATGATCGCCGCCGACAACGAATGGGTGAAGGTAGTGCCCAACACGCGCGAAGCCACGCTCAAGGACCTGACGCCGGTGGCCGTCACCGGCACCATGACCATCCCGGTCGGCCGCATCCGCCAGATGGCGATGGGCCCGGAGTACATCGGCGCCTTCACCATCGGCGACCAGCTCCTGTGGGGCGCGGCCGAGCCGCTGCGCCGCATGCTGCGCATCCTCCTGGAGGCCTGAAGCGGGGGCATGCCCGGCGCCGGCCACGTAACCGGCCACCGGTGAATTCATGCACGCTTTGTTACGAGTCGTTGTCCTACGACAACATGCAAAAACGGCCCTCTGCAAGGCGCTCCCCAGAGGCCTTGCGGATAGTCCGGCACCTCGGCTTGTCACTGCAAAACATTGATGCTATGGTGCTTTTTACATATTTTCACGCGTTGGCGCGGAACCGGGTCCTGTCCCGCTTCCGCGCTTTTCGCGAAGGCTCAACCTGATTGGCTGTTGGCACACATGCATCGTTGGAAACTTTCTGTTCTGGCCGCGGCGGCCTTCGTCTCGACCAGCTTCTATGCCGCCGATGCCAGCGCCCTCGCCCTGGGCCGCCTTTCGGTCCAGTCCGCCCTGGGAGAGCCTCTGCGCGCCGAGATCGATCTGCCGCAGATCACCGCCGCCGAAGCGGAATCCCTGCGTGCCGCATCGGCCTCCCCGCAGGCCTACCGCGCCCAGGGGATGGAAGTGTCCCCCACGCTGAATGACCTGCAGGTGCGCCTGCAGCGCCGGGCCGACGGCACGATGGTGTTGCGCCTGACCACCAGCCGCCCCGTCAACGACCCCTTCGTGGATCTCGTGCTCGATGCCAGCTGGAGCGCCGGCCAGCTCGTGCGCAGCTACACGCTGCTGCTCGATCCGCCAGCGCTGCGCCGCGAGGCCCCCGCGCCGACGGTCTCCGCACAGGCTGGCGCTGCCGCTTCGCCCGCACCACAGCCCGCACGCCCCGCCCCGGCCGCTGCACCGCGTGCCGCCGAGGCGCCGGCAACCGCTGCACCGCGCCCGGCCCCTGCGCCCGCAGTGTCCGGCAACACGCCGCGCGCAGCCAGCGCACCCGCTGCGGCTGCAGGCGGTGCGGACAGCGTCGTGATCCGTCCCGGCGATACGGCAGGCCGCCTGGCGGGCGCGCACCGCCCCGCGGGCGTGTCGCTCGATCAGATGCTGGTCGCGATGATGCGGGCCAACCCGGATGCCTTCATCCGCGGCAACGTGAACCGCATGAAGTCTGGCGCCGTGCTCCAGATTCCCGACGAAGCCCAGGCACGGGCCACGCCGCCCGCCGAGGCCCGCCAGATCATCGCCGCCCAAAGCCGCGATTTCAACGAATTCCGCCGCCGCCTGGCGGGCGCAGCCCCCTCCGCCGAAGTGGCGGCCGCCGAGCGTTCGGCCAGCGGCCGGGTGCAGGCCCAGGTCGAAGACCGCAAGCCCGCCACCGCTGCACCCGACAAGCTCACGCTCTCCAAGGGCGCGGTGCAGGGCCAGCGCGCTGCCGAAGAGCAACTGGCCCGCGACAAGCAGGCCGGCGAGGCATCGACCCGCATGGCCGAGCTGTCCAAGAACATCTCGGACCTGAACAAGCTCGGAGCCGCTTCGTCGCCTGCGGGCACGGCTGCACCGGCACCCGCGCCAGCGCCGGTGGCTTCCGCCGCAGAAGCGGGCCGTGTGGCCGTTCCGGTGGGCGCTCCGCCTGTTGCTCCGGCGGTGGCCGCATCCGCGCCAGCCCCGGCTCCCGCAGCCGTGCCGGCCGCCAGCGCACCGCCTGCCGCTGCTGCAGCCGCATCGGCCGCCTCGGCGCCCGCACCGGCGGCGCCAGCCTCCGAACCGGCCCCGGCCGCCAGCGCTCCAGTGGCGGATGCATCCGCTGCCGCGCCCACCGCCGCCGCTGCCGCATCGCGTGCGGCACCCGCGCCGATCGCAGCACCGGCCGACGAGCCCGGCTTCCTGGACTCCCTGCTCGAAAACCCGATGGTCCCTTTGGCGGGCGGTGGCCTGCTGGCCCTGCTGCTGGCCTTCGGCGTCTACCGCACGGTGCAGAACCGCCGCAACCGCGGCGCCGTGGACAGCTCGTTCATGGAAAGCAAGCTGCAGCCCGACTCGTTCTTCGGCGCCAGCGGCGGCCAGCGGGTGGACACCGCCAGCAGCCAGCTGAGCACAGGCTCTTCGTCGATGAACTACTCGCCGAGCCAGCTGGATGCCGGCGGCGACGTGGATCCCGTGGCCGAAGCCGATGTGTACCTGGCGTACGGCCGCGATCTTCAGGCCGAGGAAATCCTCAAGGAAGCCCTGCGCCACAGCCCCGACCGCACCGCCGTCCATGTGAAGCTGGCGGAGATCTACGCCAAGCGCCAGGACCGCAGGGCGCTGGAAGTCGTCGCCCAGGACGTGTTCCGCCTCACCGACGGCCAGGGCCCCGATTGGCACCGTGTGGCAGACATCGGCCGCGGCATCGACCCGGACAACGCGCTCTACCAACCCGGTGGTCGCCCGCCCACGCTCGACAGCGATGACAGCCGCAGCTACCCCGGCGAAGGCTTTGCGAGCACGCTGACCGACGGCCGCACGGCCGGTGCCGCAGCGGCGGCAGGCGCAGCAGGTGCTGCGGCCGGTGTGGCGGCATCGGCAGCCCTGCCGCCCGACCTCGATCTGGATCTGGATCTCGACCTGCCGGACGACGCACTGACCGAAGCGCCGCCCGCACCGCCTGCAGCACCCGGCGCGTTTGCCGCGGCCACCGCCGCAGCGGCCACGGCGCCCGCACCGTCGGATGACCTCGGATCGCTGGACTTCGAGCCCGTCAGCACGACGCCCCCGCCGGCGATCGCTGACGCGCCGCAGGCGCCGGCGCTCGCTTTCCCCACCGATCTTTCGCTGGCGGATTCGGCCAACGCGCCGCTGTCGGCCGACGCCGGCCAGGCCTCGGCCCCGGTGCCGCTCGAATTCGACCTGGGCGACCTGTCCCTGGACCTGGACGCCCCCAACACGGCCCGCTCCGGCCTGGAGCCGGCAGCGTCCGGCGCCGACGAGCCCGCCGTGCCCAGCCTGGAAGCAGCCGACGAGCCCCTGGTGCTGCCGGACGATCCACTCGCCACCAAGCTCGCCCTGGCCGAAGAGTTCAACGCGATCGGGGACAGCGAAGGCGCCCGCACGCTGGTCGAGGAAGTGATCGCAGAATCCTCCGGCCCGCTCAAGGCCCGGGCACAGCGCCTGCTGGCCGAACTGGGTTGATGACCGGGGAGCCGCGCCCGCGGCGGGCCGGCCATCGGAGCCTGCAGCCATGAGGGTGGCCCTGGGGGTCAGCTACAACGGCGCAGGCTATCGGGGCTGGCAGAGCCAGTCCGACGGACTCACGGTGCAGGACCGCCTGGAGGCGGCCCTCGCCCGATTCGCCACGCACGAGGTGTCCACCCTGTGCGCGGGCCGCACGGATGCCGGTGTCCACGGGCTCATGCAGGTGGTGCATTTCGACACGCCCCTGGAGCGGACCCCCTTCTCCTGGGTGCGCGGCACCAACACTTTCCTTCCGCCGGACATCGCCGTGCAGTGGGCTCGGCCCGTGCCGGAAACCTTCCATTCACGGGCCTGCGCCACGGCGCGGCGCTATGCCTATGTGCTGCTGCAGTCGGCGGTGCGCCCGAGCGTGGATGCCGGCCGGGTGGGTTGGGTCTTCCACGCCCTGGACGAAGTCGCCATGCGATCCGCCGCGCAGCACCTGCTGGGCGAGCACGATTTCACGTCGTTCCGGGCCTCGGCCTGCCAGGCCAAGTCCCCCGTCAAGACATTGCACCGCATCGAGATTTCCCGGCGCGGACTGGACGGTGCGCCCCCGGCGGATGTTCCCGCCGACCGGCACGACATCCCGAGCTGCTACTGGCGCTTCGAGTTCGAGGGCAATGCCTTCCTGCACCACATGGTCCGCAACATCATGGGATGCCTCGTGGCCGTCGGGCAGGGGAAGTACCCGGCCGACTGGATGCGCGCGGTGCTGGCGGCACGCTCGCGCGACGCTGCCGCGCCCACCTTTTCCCCGGACGGGCTGTATTTCCTGGGGCCCGTCTACGATGCGGCCTGGGGACTGCCCGAACGCACGGCTGCCTACGATTGGCTGCCCTGAGGGGCCACGCCACGCCGCGGCGGATCCTGCCCCGCCCTGTTTGCCTTCGGCCTGCAGGGTCAATGGTTCCCGCCGGGGACCTGCCGATATCCTGCGATATATCTCTGCTCATGCCCACACCCGCCTCTTCTTCTCCGTTCTCCAGCGCATCCCTGGCCCCGGGCGCCGCAATGCGCACCCGCATCAAGATCTGCGGACTGACGCGCGAGCAGGATGTGGATGCCGCCGTGGCGGCGGGCGCCGATGCGGTGGGCTTCGTGCTCTATGCCAGAAGCCCCCGGGCCGTGACCTCGCAACGCGCGGCCGAGCTGGCGCGGCGGCTGCCCCCTTTCGTCACGCCGGTGCTCCTTTTCGTGAATGCCGGCGCTGCAGAGGTGGTGTCGGCGTGCGAAGACATTCCGGCCGCCACCGTGCAATTCCACGGAGATGAGAGCCCCGAGGAATGCTGGGAATCCGCCAGCCGGGGCCGGCGGCCGTTCCTGCGGGCCGCGCGCATTCCCCTCGGGGCGCAGGCCCCTTCGTTCGACCTCGTACAATTCGCCCACCAATATTCACGCGCCCAGGCCATCCTGCTCGACGCCCACGTCGACGGCTATGGCGGCGGCGGCAAGGCATTCAATTGGTCACTCCTTCCTCCAAGCGTCGACTCTCACCTCGTTTTGTCTGGTGGACTCACGCCTGCAAACGTGACCGATGGCATCTTGCAGGTGCGGCCGCGCGGCCTGTCGCTCGCGGTTGACGTCAGTTCCGGCGTGGAAGCCGAAGGCCCCGACGGCCAGCCGTTGCGGGGCACCAAGGACGCCGGCAAGATCCAACGCTTCATCGCCGCCGTGCGCGCGGCCGATGGGCATTTTGTGAAGAACGATTGATGCTTTCCTACCAACAGCCCGACGCTTCGGGCCACTTCGGCCGCTACGGCGGCAGTTTCGCGAGCGAGACGCTCACCCACGCCCTCACCGAACTCCGCGAGGCCTATGCGCGCTACCAGCACGACCCGGACTTCCTGAAGGAATTCCACAGCGAGCTGGCCCATTTCGTGGGCCGCCCCTCGCCCGTCTACCATGCCGCGCGCATGAGCCGCGAGATGGGCGGCGCGCAGATCTACCTCAAGCGCGAGGACCTGAACCACACCGGCGCGCACAAGATCAACAACGTGATCGGCCAGGCGATGCTGGCCCGCCGCATGGGCAAGCCCCGCGTGATCGCCGAGACGGGCGCGGGCCAGCACGGCGTGGCCACGGCCACCATCTGCGCGCGCTACGGCCTCGAATGCGTGGTGTACATGGGATCCGAGGACGTGAAGCGCCAGAGCCCCAACGTGTACCGCATGAAACTGCTGGGCGCCACCGTGGTGCCGGTGGATTCGGGCAGCCGCACGCTCAAGGACGCGCTCAACGAAGCCATGCGCGACTGGGTGGCCAACGTGGACAACACGTTCTACATCATCGGCACCGTGGCGGGTCCGCACCCCTACCCGATGATGGTGCGCGACTTCCAGAGCGTGATCGGCACCGAATGCCTCGTGCAGATGCCGGACATGCTGGCCGAGCAGCACATCGCGGCCGAGCAGCCCGATGCGGTGATCGCCTGCGTGGGCGGCGGCAGCAACGCGATGGGCATCTTCCACCCCTACATCCCGCATGCGAACACGCGCCTCATCGGCGTGGAGGCCGCCGGCGAGGGGCTGGACAGCGGCAAGCATTCCGCCTCCCTGCAGCGCGGCAGCAGCGGCGTGCTGCATGGCAACCGCACCTTCATCCTGCAGGACGAGAACGGCCAGATCACCGAGACGCACAGCATCAGCGCCGGCCTGGACTACCCCGGCGTGGGCCCCGAACATGCCTGGCTGCAGGAGATCGGCCGCGCCGAATACGTGGGCATCACCGACCAGGAGGCGCTGGAGGCGTTCCACTACCTCTGCCGCACCGAAGGCATCATCCCTGCGCTGGAATCCAGCCATGCCGTGGCCTACGCGATGAAGCTCGCCAAGACCCTGCGCACCGACCAATCCATTCTCGTGAATCTGTCGGGCCGGGGCGACAAGGACATCGGCACGGTCGCCGACCTCTCGGGCGCCGACTTCTACGACCGCCCCTCGATGCGCGGCCATGCCGTCAAGGGAGGGCCCGCCGCATGACGTCCGCCGTTCCTGTTCCATCTTCCGCAATGGACTCATCCACTCCGCCAGAGGCGCCCGCCCCCGCGGCGCCGGCCAGCGGCGGGCGCATCGGCGCCACGTTTGCCGACCTGCAGGCCCGCGGCCGCAAGGCCCTCATTCCTTACGTGACGGCCGGCTTCCCCTTCGCCGACATCACGCCGGCGCTCATGCACGGCATGGTCGAGGCGGGGGCCGATGTGATCGAACTCGGCGTGCCCTTCTCCGACCCCATGGCCGACGGCCCGGTGATCCAGAAGGCGGGCGAGAAAGCCCTGTCGCTGGGCGTGGGCACGGCGCAGGTGCTGGGCTATGTGCGCGAGTTCCGCCAGCGCAACACGAAGACGCCGGTGGTGCTCATGGGTTACGCCAACCCGGTGGAGCGCTACGACCAGGTGCACGGCGAGCACGCCTTCGTGCGCGATGCCGCGCAGGCCGGCGTGGACGGCGTGCTGATCGTCGACTACCCGCCCGAGGAATGCGAAGCCTTCGGCGCCCGGTTGCGCGAGCACGGCATGGACCTGATCTTCCTGCTCGCCCCCACCAGCACCGAAGCGCGCATGCAGCAGGTGGCGCGCGTGGCCAGCGGTTACGTGTACTACGTGTCGCTCAAGGGCGTGACGGGCTCGGGCGCGCTCGACACCTCGGCGGTGGAAGCGATGCTGCCCGTGATCCGCCGGCATGTGCACATCCCCGTGGGCGTGGGCTTCGGCATCCGCGACGCGGCGACCGCCCAGGCCATCGGCCGCGTGGCCGACGCCGTGGTGATCGGCAGCCGCATCATCCAGTTGCTGGAAGACCAGCCGCACGAGAAGGTGGTGCCGCTCGCCATCGACTTCCTGCGCGGGGTGCGCAAGGCGCTCGACACGTAGAATCACGGACCATCCCCCTGAGCGGCTTTGCCGCTTCCCCCTTCTCTCGGCTTCGCCGGGAAGGGGGACGACGCCTGCGGCCCGGCAGAGCCGGTTCCGTGGCGTCTGCTGGCCTGGGCCGCACCGGTTTTGAAGGTTGCGGTGCTGCCACCTTTGCCATTCACTCGAGGAATACACCCATGTCCTGGCTCGAAAAACTCCTGCCGTCCAAGATCCAGCAGTCCGACCCGACGGAGCGCCGCCAGGTGCCCGAGGGGCTGTGGATCAAGTGCCCGAGCTGCGAGACCGTGCTCTACAAGACCGATCTGGAACACAACCAGAACGTGTGCCCGCATTGCAGCCACCACCACCGCATCAACGCCCGGCCGCGCCTGGATGCGTTCCTCGATCCGGAAGGCCGCTATGAGATCGGCCAGGAAGTGCTGCCGGTGGACGCGCTCAAGTTCAAGGACAGCCGCAAGTACACCGAGCGCCTGAAGGAGGCGCTGGAGAACACGGGCGAGACCGATGCGCTGATCGTCATGGGCGGCTCGGTCAAGAGCATCAATGTCGTCGTCGCCTGCTTCGAGTTCGACTTCATGGGCGGTTCGATGGGCAGCGTGGTGGGCGAGCGCTTCGTGCGCGGCGTGGAGACCGCCATCGAGCAGAAGGTGCCGTTCATCTGCTTCACGGCCACGGGCGGCGCCCGCATGCAGGAAGGGCTGCTCTCGCTGATGCAGATGGCCAAGACCAACGCGGCGCTCACGCGCCTGGCCAAGAAGGGCCTGCCCTACGTCAGCGTGCTGACCGACCCGACCATGGGAGGCGTCTCCGCCGGCTTCGCGTTCGTGGGCGACATCGTGATCGCCGAGCCCAAGGCCCTGATCGGCTTTGCCGGCCCGCGCGTGATCGAATCCACCGTGCGCGTGACCCTGCCGGAAGGTTTCCAGCGCGCCGAGTTCCTGCAGACCAAGGGCGCCGTCGATTTCATCTGCGATCGCCGCGAGCTGCGCAATACGGTGGCCAAGAGCCTCGCGATGCTGCAGCGCCTGCCGGCCGACTCCGTCTCCTGAAGGCCTCAATTGCTATAAAAAATATAGCAATAAATCCAATGAATCCGCCGGCATGAAGGCGATTCCATAGGCAACCCAGGCTCCTGCCCGGTGTTGCCGGTACCGTCAGAGCACCGCGGCCTGCAGGTGGCCCAGCACGATCATCACCACCTGCAGCGCCACGATGGCCACCAGCGGCGACAGATCCACGCCGCCGAGCAGCGGGATCACCCGCCGCAGCGGACGCAGCACCGGGTCGCAGAGCCGCGCGATCACGTCGGCGATCGGCGACTGCGTCTGCACCCACGAGAGCACCGCGGCCACGATGAGCAGCCCCATCATCCCCGTGACCGCGACACGCGCCATCCCGAACACCGCGAGCCAGGGCAGCCACGCCAGCCCCATCGCGCCGCCCAGCAATGCCCAGAGCAGCAGGTACTGCAGCAGCTGGATCAGCAGCGCCGCCACGAGGCTCGACCAGTCCCAACGCCCCGTGGGGGGAATGATCCGGCGCAGCGGCATGACCAGCCAGTCGCTGAGCGCGAACACCAGCCGCCCGATGGGGTTGCCGAAGGGGACGCGCTGCGCCTGCATGTAGAGGCGCAGCAGGCAGGCGCCGGTGAGCAGGCCACCGACCACGTCGAGCAGGAAAGAGGCAATCTGGAAAAGCATGAAACCTCGTCATGTGAAGGCCCGTTGCGGGCCTGTTTCGGCGTGGGATGATAGCGGGCCATACTGGCAGCCCATGACATTCGCCCCTCCTCCCTACGAGCCATCCGCTGGCGCGCCGCTCACGCTGACCTCCCTGCCGCTGTTTCCGCTCGGCACGGTGCTTTTCCCGGGCGGCCAGCTGGCGCTGCGGGTGTTCGAGGTCCGCTATCTGGACATGGTCCGCAAATGCCGGCTGGCCGGCGCCCCGTTCGGCGTGGTGGCCCTCACCGACGGGCACGAGGTGCGGCAGGCAGGCGCCGCCCCCGAGAAATTCCACGATGTCGGCACGCTGGCCGCCATCTCCGACCTCGACACCTCCCACCCGGGCCTGATCGCCCTGCGCGCGGAAGGCTCCGAACGGTTCCGGATCGTGCGCCGCCAGCTCCTGCCCCATGGCCTCTGGATCGCCGATGTCGAGCAACTGCCGCCCGACGTGGCCGTGCCCGTGCCCCAGGACCTGCGCAAGGCGGCGCAGGCCCTGGAGCAGGTGCTGGGCCGCCTGCACGACCGCAGCCCCGACGACACGAGCGTGCCGGTGCCCACCGCCGCGCAACTGGACGACTGCGGCTGGGTGGCCAACCGCTGGTGCGAGCTGCTGCCGGTGCCCATTGAACTCAAGCAGCAGCTCATGCAGCTCGACAGCCCGTTGCTGCGGCTGGAACTGGTGGGCGACGTGCTCGAACGCACGGGCATCGCGGGTTGAATGGCCGTGGACGCCCTGCAGGGCCGGCAGGCCCCAGGCGGCATGCCCGCCGCATGCCGGGGCCATGACCTTCCGCACGGCCGCCTCCACAGGCGCGCGACAGGCCATGCCGACTGAACCGAAGGTGATGCAGGTCATCACCAAGGGAGAACGGGGTGGCGCGCAAACGCACGTGCGCACCCTGTGCCGTGCACTCGCGGCCCCGGTCCGTTTCAGTGCCGTCATCGGCGGTGCCGAGGCCACTGCGCTGGAAAGCGACCTGCGTGCAGCGGGGATTCCGGTGCACCGCGTTCCGGCCCTGCGCAACTCGCTGGCGCCCTGGCACCTGTACCGCGCCGTCGTGGCGTTGCGCGCGCTGATCCGCCGGCACGATCCCGACGTGCTGCACGCCCACAGTGCCGTGGCCGGCGTGGTGGCGCGCGTGGCGGGCAGGCTGTGCCGCAAACCCGTCGTCTATACCGTGCACGGTTTTGCCTTCAAGCCCGAGGTGCCGTGGCTGCGCCGCACCGTGGCGTGGTGCTGCGAATGGCTGCTGGCGCGCTGGACACGGCACATGGTGTGTGTTTCTGCGCATGAACTCGGGCTGGCGCGGGGACTGCCGCTGCCGGCCAGCCGGCAGAGCGTGGTGCCCAATGCGATGGAAGACGACGGCCACCGGGCGCAGCCCGCGCTCGCGCCGGTGCGCATCGCCATGGTGGCGCGGCTGGCGGCGCCCAAGCGGCCCGATCTGCTGCTGCATGCACTCGCCCGGCTGCGCGATGCGCTGGGGCACGAGGTGGCGGCCAGCCTGATCGGCGGCGGACCGGACCGCGAGGCCCTGCAGGCGCTGGCGCACCAGTTGGGGCTGCGGCAGGTCCGCTTCGAGGGGGATGTGGACGACGTGGCCCCGCGCCTCGCGCGCCACGGCATCTTCGTGCTGCTGTCGGACCACGAAGGCCTGCCGATCTCGGTGATCGAAGCCATGCGCGCGGGCCTGCCCGTGGTGGCCAGCCGGCTGCCGGGCATGGCAGAGCTGCTGCCGGACGCACACCAGGCGGACCTCGTGCCCAACGCGGCGGAGGCCGTCGCGCTGGCCCTGGAACGCCTGGTCCGCGACCCCGCGCTGCGCGACAGCCGGGGCCGCGCAGCCCGCGCGCGCTACGAAGAGCGCCATACGACAGAACGCATGGCGTCGGCCATACTCGCCATCTACCTCCGATCCCTCGAATGACCTCCTCCGGTACGCCCCGCCCCGCCACGGTCTCCGTCCCCACGCGGCGCGGCAACGTCCTGCTCTGGTGGAGCCTGCTGGGCCTGCTGACCCAGGCGGTGGGATATGCCGTGGCGGACAGGATGCAGGACGCCGGCTGGGTGACTCCCCTGTTTCCCTCCACCGTGCTGTGGTGCACCGTGCCCTACCTGCTGGCGGCGCGCTGGCTGTACCAGGGGTCGTACCTGCCGCCGCTGGAGCAGGGCGGGTTCCTGCTGGTGGTGACGACGGTGGCCTTCCTGCTGGCGCCCCTGGGCTTTGCGCTGCTGCAGGAGCCCTATTCGCGCGGGGCGGTGCTGCTGGCCTACGTGCTGGCACTGGCCTGGCTGCTCTGCGGGCACGGGCTCTGGGGCCGCCGCCGGACGATGCACCTGGCCTACCTGGATGCGGGCACGCCGCTGGCGCTGCGCCAGATGCTGCGCCCGCAGGAGCAGCGCGACGGCCAACTGGACCTGGTCTGCTGGACGGATGGCCTGCCCCCGCCCGCACAGCGCATGGCCGTGGACGGCGTGGTGATCGACCGGCTGGCCGACGAGGACCTGCAGCGCCTGCAATGGATCAGCGAACTCAAGCTCCAGCGCGTGCCGCTCTACAGCACCGAAGCGGCGGCGGAAATGCTGTCGGGCCGCAAGATCACCGGGTCCCTGGGCGAGCAGAACCTGTGGCAGCTCGCCAGCCACCCCGCCTACGACATCGCCAAGCGCATGCTGGACGTGGGCCTGACCCTCGCCACCCTTCCGTTGTGGGTTCCGCTGTGCCTGGGCACGGGCCTGGCCGTAAAGCTCGACTCGCCCGGGCCGATGCTGTATTCGCAGGCCCGCATGGGCCGCCATGGGCGCACCTTCCGCATCTGGAAATTGCGCAGCATGCGCCACCAGCCCGCCGACCGCGCCGCGCAGTTCGCGCGGCAGCAGGACGACCGCGTCACGCGCGTGGGGCGCTTCATCCGCCGCACGCGGCTCGATGAGCTGCCCCAGCTCTGGAACGTGCTGCTCGGCGACATGAGCCTGATCGGCCCCCGGCCCGAGCAGGTGCAGTTCGCGCAGGACTTCGCGGCCGCCATGCCCGCCTATCCCTACCGCCATCTGGTGCGCCCCGGCCTCACGGGCTGGGCGCAGGTGCAGCAGGGCTACGCCGACAGCGCGGAGCAGACGGCCATCAAGCTGAGCTACGACCTGTACTACGTGGCGCACTATTCCATGGCGCTGGACCTGCTGATCGGCTACAAGACCGTGCGCACCGTGCTGACGGGGTTCGGCGCGCGGTGAAAAAAGACCCTCGGCCCGCCTGCGCCGCGCGCGCGCACCCAGGGCCGGCGCGCCAGAAAGAAGCGCCCGCCACGGGCCCTGCCGTCGGCCATGTCCCTTGAGCGCAACATCCTGGCGAACTACGTCGGCACGGGGGCCGTCGCGCTCGCGCCGATCCTTGCCCTGCCCTGGTACCTGGCCGCGCTCGGGCCCCGGCAGTTCGGGTTCGTGGGCTTCGTCACCACGCTCCAGGCGGTGCTCAACCTGATCGACGCCGGCATGGGCCAGGCCCTGGTGCGGGAGGTGTCGCTGCGCGCGGCCGGCGAAGGCGTGGCCAAGCCCCGCACCGCGACCCTGCTCTATGGTTTCGAGCGCTTCTACTGGGCGCTGGCGCTGCTGGCCGGCCTCGGGCTGGCCCTGCTCGCCGGGCCCATCGCACGGCACTGGCTGCACCTGGACGGCGCCTCCCTGGCCAGCGGGCACATGGCGGTCTTCGGCGCGGCCGCGATCTTCGCTGCGATGTTCCCGGGCTCGCTCTACCGCAGCCTGCTGGTGGGCACGGAGCACCAGGTGGTGCTGAACAAGATCCTGTTCGGGGCCACCCTGCTGCGCCACGGCGGCGCGGTGCTGGCCGTGACGCTGTGGCCGTCGCTCGCCACCTACCTGGCCTGGCATATGGCGGCAGGCCTGCTGGAGACGGCGCTGCGCGGCCGCGCCGCCTGGGCTGCGACCGGCACGCGCCGCCGCGACGCGCGCTGGCAGGGCGACGTGATCCGCCAGGCATGGCCCGCCATCGCCGGCCTCGCGGTCGCGTCGGGCCTGGGCGCGCTCACGATGCAGCTGGACAAGGTGCTTCTCAGCAGCCTGGTCCCGATCGCGGACTTCGGCTACTACGTGATCGCCTCTTCGGCGGCGGGCGGCATGCTGCTGCTCACCTATCCCCTGATGCAGGCCGCACTGCCGCGCGCACTGCGCCTCAAGGACGACCCCGGGGCGCTGCAGCGCCTGTACCTGCGGCTGGCAGTGGCCATCGCGGTGATCGCCGCCTCGGGCATGGCGGCCTACACCGCCATCGGCCCCCTGATGCTGCGCTGGTGGCTCAAGGATGCGCATGCCGCGGCGGTCGTCCATCCCTTGCTGGGCTGGCTGCTGGCGGGAGCGATCCTCAACGCGTTCTACAACATCGGTTACACCCATTGGCTGGTGCGCGGCAAGGTGCACCGCATCTTCCAGATCAACCTGCTGACCGGTGCGCTGTGCCTGCTGGTCATTCCCTTCATGGTGGCGCGTTTCGGGGCCGTGGGCGCCACCTCGGGCTGGCTGCTCATCAATCTGGTCGGCCTGGCGGCCAGCCTGCCCGGCCTCTTCAGGATCCACCATGGCCCTTGACGGGAGCACAGCATGACCACCACGCGCGTTTTCCTGCGCGGCGGACTCGGCAACCAGTTCTTCGAATGGCTGCATGCGCTGACGCTGGCCGGCGCAGGGGCCGATGTCGCGCTCGACACCAGCTTTCTGCGCAAGGCGCGCAACAACCAGACCCTGGGCCGGCTCGAACTCGCCGGCGTGTTCGCCGAGCTCAAGCTGCCGCTTCGCCACACCGGCGCCCTGTGGCGCATCGAGCCCGCATTCGTGCGCGCGGCCCGGCTGCTGGGCGCCTTGCGCACCGATGCCCGCGTGGCGGACGGCAGCCGGCCTGCACGCTACCACTACGGCTACTACCAGCATCCACGCCATTTCAGCGCCCAGGCGCTGCAGCAGGCGCGCGAACAGCTGCGCCAAGCGCTGCGGACGCCCCCGGCGGGCCTGCAGCGCTATGCCGCGCTGCACGTGCGGGGCGGCGACTACGCCGCGCTGCCGTACAACCGCGAACAGATCGGCCAGCTGGGCGCCGGGTACTACCGCCGCGTGGTGGAGGCGCTCGAGCGCGACTGGCCCGGCCTGCAGTGGCTGATCGTCTCCGACGACTATGCCCACGCGCGGACGGTGCTCGCGCCGCTGCTGCCCGCAGGCCGCGGCGTGTTCCTGCGTGACCACCTCGGCGGCAGCGAGACGGCCGAACAGGCGCTGCAGGCCCTGGCCAACGCCGATGTCCTGGCCTGCGCCAACAGCTCGTTCAGCGCGCTGGCCGGCTACGTCGGCCGTGCCCACACCGTGTTCTCGCCGGCTCCCTGGTTCCGGGGCCCTGCGCTCGCCGAGACCGATCCCTCGCTGCCGCCGTGGCGCCGTCTGGGCGCCGACTTCGCCGCCACGCCATGAGCCTGCCGCGCGTATCCGTCATCATCCCCGCCTACAACGCCGAGGCCACGCTGGAGCGCGCGCTCGACTCGGTGCGCGCCCAGACCCTCCCCCCGTTGGAGGTGATCTGCGTGGACGACGGCTCCCGCGACGGCTCGGCCGCGCTGGCGCGGCGCTACGACCCGGCGGGCGCCTTCCGGCTGCGCGTGGTGCAGCAGCCGCGCAATGCAGGCACCGCCGCCGCGCGCAACCGCGGCCTGGACCTGGCGGAGGGCGACGTCATCGCCTTTCTCGATGCCGACGACGTCTGGTCGCCGGGCAAGCTGGAGTACCAGGTGACGGCGATGCACCGGCACGGGCTGGACCTTTTCGGAGGCTACTCGGGACTGCTCGCACCGGAACAGCAGCAGGGGCAGCAGGTCCGGCAGGCACCGGCTGCGGACCCGCGCGCTGCGGCCCCGCCGATCGACATCCGCACGGTCACGCTGCTGCCGGCGATGCTGTCCAACCCCTATCACACGTCGTCGGTGCTGGTGCGGCGCGATGCGCGCGTGCGCTTCCCCGACAACGGGCAGCTCAGCGAGGACTACGCGCTCTGGCTGCAGCTGATCGCCTCCGGCTGGCGCTGCGCGCGCCATCCGCAGCGCCTGTCGTTCATGTACAAGCCGTCCTTCGGCGCCTCCGGCCTGAGCGCGCAGCTGTGGCGCATGCAGCGCGGCGAACTGGGCGCGCTGCGCGCCGTCGGCTGGAGCGCGCACCGGGGCGCGCTGGTGCTCGCGCTGCCCGTGTCGTGCCTGAAGTTCGGCGTACGGCTGCTGCGCACCTGGCTGCGCTGACGCCGCGCGGGGCGTTGCCTCGTAAAATGCCCGGTTCGGCCGCGCGACGTCCGCCCCCCTTGGCCCTCCATTTCAATCCTATGTCCGACACTGCCACGCCCGCCATCGACACCAACCAGCTCATCGCCGAACGCCGCGAAAAACTCAAGGCGCTGCGGGAGGCCCAGGCGCAGGGCAAGGGCGTGGCCTTCCCCAACGACTTCCAGCCCGCCCACCATGCGGCAGAGCTGCAGGCCCAGTACGCGGAGACCGACGCCGCGACCCTCGAAGCCAACCCCGTGCCGGTGAGCGTCGCGGGCCGGATGATGCTCAAGCGCGTGATGGGCAAGGCCAGTTTCGCCACCGTGCAGGACGGATCGCTCGGCACCACGGGCGGCAGGATCCAGATCTACGTGACGCGCGACGCGATCGGCGAGGAGCCCTACGCCGCCTTCAAGCACTGGGACCTGGGCGACATCGTCGGGGCCGAGGGCGTGCTCATGAAGACCAAGACCGGTGAGCTGTCGGTCAAGGTGACGAACCTGCGCCTGCTCACGAAGAGCCTGCGCCCCATGCCCGACAAGTTCCACGGCGTGGCCGACCAGGAGGTCAAGTACCGCCAGCGCTACGTGGACCTGATGACCGACGAGGCCGCGCGCAAGCGCTTCATCGCGCGCAGCAAGGCCGTGAGCGGCATCCGCGAGTTCATGGTGGGGCACGGCTTCCTGGAGGTGGAGACGCCCATGCTCCACCCCATCCCGGGGGGCGCCAACGCCAAGCCGTTCGTGACGCACCACAACGCGCTGGAGCAGGAGATGTACCTGCGCATCGCGCCGGAGCTGTACCTCAAGCGCCTGCTCGTCGGCGGCTTCGAGCGCGTGTTCGAGATCAACCGCAACTTCCGCAACGAAGGCATCTCGGTGCGCCACAACCCCGAGTTCACGATGATGGAGTTCTACGCGGCCTACTGGAACTACCGCGACCTGATGGACTTCACCGAGCAACTGGTGCGCGACGCGGCGCAGAAGGCCGCCGGCAGCCTGAAGCCCACCTACCAGGGCCGCGAGGTCGATCTGTCGCAGCCGTTCCAGCGCCTCACGATCCGCGAGGCGATCTGCCAGTACACGGAGGCGGGCCCGCACGTCGACGATGCCGCCTGGCTCACGGGCGCGCTCAGGAAGCTGGGGCTCAGCGAAGAGAAGAACCGCCTGTCCACCCGCACGCTGGCGGGCCTGCAGGTCCTCTACTTCGAGGAGACGGTCGAAGACAAGCTCTGGCAGCCCACCTTCATCATGGAGCACCCCACCGAGATCAGCCCGCTGGCGCGCGCCAACGACACGCGCACCGAAGTCACCGAGCGCTTCGAGCTCTATATCACCGGGCGCGAATTCGGCAACGGCTTCTCCGAACTGAACGACGCGGAAGACCAGACCGCGCGCTTCCAGTCGCAGGTGGCGGCCAAGGACAGCGGCGACGACGAGGCGATGTATTTCGACCACGATTTCGTGCGTGCACTCGAATACGGCATGCCTCCTGCAGGGGGTTGCGGCATCGGCATCGATCGGCTCATGATGCTGCTGACCGACAGCCCGAGCATCCGCGACGTGATCCTCTTCCCCGCGCTGCGCCGCGAGCACTGACCGTCCATCAGTCCTCGAAGCGGCAGCAAGCAGGCCCGCCGAAGCCAGGCACGCAACGCAGAACCGGTTCGATGGCGCGTCGGCCCACCGAGATCACTCCCGCCGCGGCCGGCCTGGTGCAGGCCCTGCCCGGCGGGCCCTGCAGCGCACAGCGTCCAGCCCACAGAGAGGATGGCTCATGACCGCCATGCCCCCACCCGCCGACTCCCAGCCTTCCGGCCGGCACGGCGACACTCCGCCGCCCTCGGCGGGCCCCTTCTCCGTGATGGTGGTGGAAGACCAGCCGTCGGTGCGTGCCGCCCTGGTGGCCGAACTGCGGCACGCGGGGGTCTCCGACGTGATGGAGGCCGCGTCCGGCGACGTGGCCCTGCAGCTTTTCAGGCTGCGCCGTCCGGACCTGGTGCTGCTGGACATCCGGCTCTCCGATGAGAACGACGGCTACTGGGTGGCGCAGCAGATGCGCGAGGCCGAACCCGGTGGCTGGACGCCCATCATCTTCCTCTCGGGGCTGCACAGCGACCTGGACGTGTGGCGCGGCATCGAGGCGGGCGGCGACGACTACCTCGTCAAGCCCGTCAAGCCCATCGTGCTGGTGGCCAAGCTGCGCGCCATGCGCCGGCTGCTGGACATGCGCCGGCGGCTCGTGACCATGTCGCAGGAACTGCACCTGGCCAACCAGCGCCTCAACGAGATGGTCGAGGTGGACACGCTCACGGGCCTCGTCAACCGGCGCGGCTTCGACCGCATCCTGCACAGCGAGATCCTGGCCGCCCGCCGCGACGGCATCCCGCTCACGCTGATGCTCTGCGACCTGGACCACTTCAAGCGCTTCAACGACGCCGTCGGGCACGTGCAGGGCGACGCCTGCCTGCGCGAGGTGGGCCGGCTGCTGAAGGAGGTGTGCGTGCGCCCGCGCGACGTGGCGGCCCGCTACGGCGGCGAGGAATTCGCGCTGATCCTGCCCAACACCCCCCGTTCGGGCGCGATGACCTTCGCGCGCGCGCTCGGCAAGCTCGTGAACCTGCGCGCCATCGCGCACCCCGACTCCCCGCTGGGCGCCCAGCTCACCGTCTCCGGCGGCATCACCACCTGCGTGCCCGACGAAGGCACGAGCGCCGAGGCCATGCTGATGCGTGCCGACGAGGCCCTCTACGCCGCCAAGGCGCAGGGCCGCGCGCGGTTCTTCAGCTTCGAGATGCAGATGGACACCATCGAGCAGATGCGTGGCTGACCGGCGGCCCCGGAACCCGGCGGCGGGGTTGCCGGCTGCCGCAGGGGAACACCCGCGCGGTCAGCGGCTCCCACCCCGGTGACCTTTCCTTCATCATTTCCCCTCCCCACGTCCAGCCTCTCGCTGTCCTTCTCCCCCTCCTCCATGCTGCGCCTTCGCCCCTACTTCCCCGACTGGATGCAGGAATGGTTCGACATCATCGTTCCGGGCCTGCAGATCGTGCTCATCGTGGTGCTCGCAGTCCTGCTGCAGCGCGCGCTGCGCCGCCTGCTGGAGCGCGCGGGGCGCCACTACCACTGGCCCATCGAACTCATGGTGCCGGTCAACGGGCTGGTGCGCTGGATCATCATGGGCAGTGCCGCGCTGCTGGTGCTGGAGCGGCTGGGCGTCTCGGCCACCGTGCTCTGGACGGCTTTCACGGGTTTCGCCGCGGTCGGTGCGGTGGCCTTCTTCGCTGCCTGGAGCGTGCTCTCCAACCTGTTCTGCGCGCTGCTGATCTTCACCGTGGGACCGTTCCGGCTCGGTGACTACATCGAAGTGCTCGACACCGCCGAGAAGCCCGGCGCCAAGGGGCGGGTGGTGGACATCAACCTGCTCTACACCACGCTGGAGGATTTCCACGGCACGGCGGACGCCCGCGTGCTGCTGCAGATCCCGAACGCGCTGATCTTCCAGCGCGTGGTGCGCCGCTGGACCAGCCCGCCCCCGCCGGACGTACCGGTGGCCCCGGCGCCACCCGCGGGCACGGAGCCGGCGGCCCCACCCCCGATTTCCCCCGTGCCCTGAGGATCCGGCCGCAGCGCAGCGCGGCGGCCCGGCAGGCGCTCATCGCACTGGGTTGGCCCGCTTACCCTCCGCCTTCGCCGTGCGGGCGGTGGCGGTTGTTCTCGCCGCCGTGCTGCGGATGCTGCGGCTGGGGATGGGGCGCCTGCTCGCGCACCTCCGGCCTCGGTGCGGGGCGCGGGGCGGCATGCACAGCGGTGGCCATGGGTGCTTCGCGGGGAGCTTCCCGCGCCGGAGCATGGGTTACCGCCACCGGCGCCGGCGGTGCATGCGCGGCCATGCGGACGGGCTGCGGCTGCAGGGCCGGCGCTGGCGCCTGGACGGGTCGTGCCGTGGGCGCCTCCACCGCCGCGGGCGCACGGTGGGGCGGTGGCACCGGCATGGCTGGAGCCCGCATGCCCGGGCCCTCGCCCGCACTCCCGCCGAAACGGGCCGGGAACTGCAAGCCCTGCGGCCCCTGCGGGCCGGGCGATGGGGCATGCGCGGCCTTCTGCGGCGTGCCGCCCAGGGCGGCCACGGCCGCCGCGGCGGGCGCGCCTGCGTTGCGGGCGTCTGCCGCATTGCCCGTAGCCGCCCGCTCGGCCGGTGCATGGATGGCTGCCTGGAACCCCGCCGGCATCGGATGGTCCGGGGCCGGGCCGCGCACGGCCAGCGCCGGCGCGGCGGTGGGGTGCGCGGCCGGGGTGGGCGCGGGCAATGCCAGGGCCCGGCCGCCGGCCCCCGGGGCGCTGCCGCCGGGTCCGTGCAACGCCGCCATGGCGGCGGCCGGGGCCGGCATCGGCGAACGTCCGGCGGCCCCCGGTCCTGGTATATCGGGCCGGCCGGCCATCGGCGCCGGCATCCCCGGCCGCACCGGGGCGGCCCCCTGCGGAGGCGCCAGGGCGGCGTGCATGGGGCCGATGCCGCCGGGCAGCGCCATGGGCACGGCAGCGGGGGCCTGTCCTCCCGGCCCGGCAGGCGGCTGCGCAGGCGCCGCGACGATCACGTTGCGGTTGTTCACGGTGATGCGGTTGTGGATGTTCTCGATCACCGTGGGCGAATTCGACACATAGGTCGTGCCCCGGTACAGCACCGCCGGGCGCCAGGCCGGCGGCGGCGGGGCGGGCCCCCAGGCCACGGGCGGAGGCGGCGGGGGCGGAGCGCCCCAGTGCACGTCCCACGCATTCCAGCCCCAGTCGTGGTGGTGGTGGCTGGCCAGGGCGGCGACCACCACGCCCGCACCGAAGGCCAGCGCCCCGACGGCCAGCGGGTCGGGGCCCGCCGACACGGCCACCGGCGCGGCGGGCGCGGCCCAGCGGTAGCTGGGGTAGACGGCCACCGGCGTGCCGTAGACCACCGCCGGGTCGTACCGCGGAACGTAGACGGTCTGCACTTCCGTCGGCTCGATCGTGATCACCGTGGGCGGCGGGGCCACCACGGCCGGGCCCTGGTAGACCGCCACCGGCATGCCGGCGGGCGGAGGGGGCGGCGCGGCACTCCGCCCTTCCACCGTCGCCACCCGCAGCCGCGGCGAGCTCTTGAGCGTCCCGGCATGGGCCGCGCGGGCGCGCAGGGCCTGGATGGCGTTCATCACGTCGGCGGGGTCGTGGTAGTAGGCCTTGCCGAGCGCCGTCGTCCAGGGCAGGTTGGACGCCATCTGCTCCAGCACGTTCGGGAACGCAGTGAGCGACTTCACCGACGGATCCCAGGGCTGGGATTCCACCGCGCCGGCCAGGGCGTCGCCCTTCAGCCCGGGGTTCTGCCCCAACCAGCCTTCGGCCGCAGTGACTTGATCGGGATAGGTGGCCCCCGCCAGCACCTGCGCCACGAGCTTGTCGGGATAGAGCGCGATGGGTGCGACCATCTGGTAGAGCGCCTCGGCCGGGGGCGGCGTGTAGGCAACGGGCACGGCGGCCGGGGCGGACACTGCGGCATCGGGCGCCGCGGGCGCGCCGGTCATCTGCGGCGCCGGAGGCGTCACCCGCTGGCAGGCGGTGAGCGCACAGGCCGCCAACAGGGAGAGGGCCGCCCCGCGCCAAAGGCGGGCAGTGCGCGGGCCGGGGCGGACGGCGGAGACTGGGGGGATGGACAGCGGGGTTGACGGGAAAACGGGCACCATGGAAGACCTCCGGCGAGGGCCGCGCCACCATGATCGGCGGCGGGCATCGTGACCCTGCCAACGCCATGCTTCCCGCCGCGTTGACCCGAGGTGTGTGCCGATGTGTCAGCCGTGAGGATTTGCCGCGCTGCGCCGGCGGCGCTCTCAGGGCTCTCCCAGGAGCCCGCTCCCCGGGGCAGTGCAGCAAGGCCGCACCCCTGGTTACAAGTGCCCTGCCCCTTCGGCCCGCTGCCGGGCCGGCTCAGCCGCCTCTCAGGGCAGGGTGTCGAGCGCGCGCAGGTAGGCGGGCTCCAGCATCAGTTCATCCCAGGGATGGGGCATCGTCTGTGGCAACAACGCCAGGCGGCGGGCCTCGCTCTCGACGCTGGGGCGCCAGCGGCCGGCCACGCGCGCCTGTTCGAGGCCTTCGAGCAGTTCGTCGAGCCCCCGCCCCTGCGCGGCGCCCTCGCCCACCAGGCTCTGGTTGCACACCAGCACCAGGTCGCAGCCGGCGTCCAGCGCGGCCAGGGAGGCCGTCGCATAGTCCACCACGGTGCCGTCGATGCGGCGAGCCGCCTCCATGCTCAGGTCGTCGCTGAAGATGGCGCCGCCGAAGCGCAGGCGCTGGCGCAGGATCTCCTGCAGCCAGCGGCGCGAAAAGCCCGCCGGCCGGGCATCCACGCGCGGGTAGATGACGTGTGCCGGCATCACGGCGGCCAGCGTGTTCGACAGCCACGCGTAGGGCGCGGCGTCGTCCTGCAGGATGGCGCGCAGGCCGCGCCGGTCCACGGGAATATCGGTGTGCGAGTCGGCCGCCACGAAGCCGTGCCCCGGGAAGTGCTTGCCGCAGTGCGCCATGCCGGCCTGCAGCATGCCGTGCGCCACGCTCTTGGCCAGCAGCGCCACCACGCGCGGGTCGCGGTGGAACGCGCGGTCGCCGATCACGCGGCTCACGGAGGCCTCGCCCTCGCCCTGCCAGTCGAGGTCCAGCACCGGTGCGAACGAAAAATCGACCCCGCAGGAACGCAGCTCGCTGGCCAGCACGTAGCCCACGGCAGTCGCGGCGTCGGTGGCGCGCATCGCGCCGCTGCCCGGGCCCTGGTTGGCATCGCCTTGCATCCAGAGCCGGCCCAGCGCGCGCATGGGCGGCAGCGGCGTGAAGCCGTCGGTACGGAAGCGCTGCACGCGGCCGCCTTCGTGGTCCACGCAGATGAGCAGGTCGTCGCGCACTGCCTTGATCGCGGCGGTGAGTTCCAGCAACTGGGCGCGGTCCTGCCAGTTGCGCGCGAACAGGATCACGCCGCCGGTGAGCGGGTGGGCCAGGCGGCGGCGGTCGGCGGCCGTGAGGGTGGTGCCCGCGACGTCGAGGATGACGGGGGCGTGGTCGGTATCGGCGGTCATGGCACGGGGGATCGTTTGTTGGAATGGGCGCAGATTGCTATTAAATATATAGCAAACTATTCAATGAATACGGCGGCATGGAGGCCTTTTCTCTTTATTCCGGATCGCGGCCGGGGCCATCGCGCTCCACGACGCAGAAGCTCGCCGCGTAATCGCTCTCGTCGGTCACGCTGAGGTGGCAGCGCAGCCCGCGCGCCTCGAACCACGCCTTGAGCCCGCCATGCAGCACGATGACGGGCTGGCCGCTCGGCAGCTTGGCCACTTCGCAGTCGCGCCACGTCATGGGCATGCGCATGCCCATGCCGATGGCCTTGCTGAACGCCTCCTTGGCGGAGAACCGGGTGGCCAGGTAGCGCACGCCGCGCTCGGGCCAGCGCGCGCTGCGCTCGCGCCAGGTGGCCAGTTCGCCGGCGGCCAGCACTTTCTCGGCGAAGCGGTCGCCGTGGCGCTCCAGGCTCGCGCGGATGCGGCGCACGTCGCAGATGTCGGTGCCGATGCCATAGATCATGCGCACTCCTTGCCGGCCGGCGGGCCCCGGAGCCTCCATGCCGCCGGATCCATTGGATTGTTAGCTATGCTTTTCATAGCAATCGCCAGGCCATTCAAGCGCGGGCTGCCATGCCCTCGTCGATGCAGCGCTGGTAGGCGCGCACCGTGGCGGCGTAGCCCAGCTCCAGCGCATCGGCGATCAGCGCATGGCCGATGGAGACCTCCAGCACGCCCGGCACCTGCGCCACGAAGGCGGCCAGGTTGTCGCGGCTCAGGTCGTGCCCGGCGTTCACGCCCAGGCCGGCCTCCAGCGCCGCGCGGGCGGCCTCGGCGTAGCGCGCGAGCTGCGCACCCTGCTCCGGCGTGCCCCAGGCGGCGGCATAGGGCTCGGTGTAGAGCTCCACCCGGTCCGCGCCCACCGCGCGGGCGGCGGCCATCTGTGCGGGCACCGGGTCCATGAAGAGGCTCACGCGCACGCCCAGGCCCCGGCATGCCTCCACGAGCGGCCGCAGCCGGTCGGCATCCTGCGGAAAGCTCCAACCATGGTCGCTGGTGAACTGGTCTTCGCTGTCGGGCACGAAGGTGGCCTGGTGCGGCCGCACCTCGCGGATGAAATCCATGAGGTTCTGCGAGGGGTTGCCCTCGATGTTGAACTCGCGGTCCGGCCACTGGCGCATCAGCGCGGCCAGGGTGTGCACGTCGTCCGCGCGGATGTGCCGGCCGTCGGGACGCGGGTGGATGGTGATGCCCTGCGCACCCGCCTCCAGGCACAGCAGCGCCGCGCGCTCGACGCTCGGGATGCCCAGGTGGCGCGTGTTGCGCACGAGGGCGACCTTGTTCACGTTCACCGACAGCGCGGTGCGGGGGGAATGCTGCTGCGTCATAGGGATTGGAGATCGATCATGAGTTGCCGCGTGCGCAGCAGGGGGCTGCCGCAATGGTATTGCAGCAGCGTGCGGAGCTGGGGCTTGAGCTCGGCGGCCAGCGATGTGCCGCCTGCGACGCCCGTCACGATGGCGCGCAGCGTGGCCGTGTAGGGCTGGGCCTCGCCCAGTGCGCGTTCGAGCAGCCGCCACTGCGCGCCGCCCAGCGTGCTGCGGTCGGCGGGCACCGCGGCGCGCAGCCCCGCTTCCGGCACCAGCGCATAGCGCGACCGGGATGCGAGCGGTGCGAGCGTGGCGGTCTCGGCATCCAGCGCCGGCAGCAGGCCGATCTCACGCAGCAGCAGCAGCTCGAAGCTGCGCAGCACGGGCTCCAGCGCCTCGCCATGCTCGCTCGCCAGCACCCGCACCACGCCGGCATAGGCATCGAAGAGCGGCGCATGCGTATCCTCGCGCGCGAGCAGCCGCATCAGCAATTCATTGAGGTACAGGCCCGACAGCAGCGCATCGCCCGTGGGCATGACATGCCCGCCCACCCACTCTGCCCCCTTGAGCGCATGCACCTCGCCATGCCCCTCCCCGCCCACCGTATAGCCGATGCGCAGCGGCTGCAGCGGCAGCAGCACGGGCCGGAAATTGGAGGTCGGCTTCTTCGCCCCCTTGGCCACCAGCGCCACCCGCCCATGGTGCCGCGTGAACACGTCCAGGATCAGGCTGGACTCGCTCCAGTCGTAGCGGTGGAGCACATAGGCAGGCTCTTCGGAGATGCGGCGTGCGGCCATGGCGTGCTAGCCGCGCGATGGCACGGCGCACCTTCCGGGCCAGCGCGTGAATCGGGTCGCAGAACGGGCCGGAGAACGACGCACTTCCGCGTGATCTACGGCGCCTGAAACCGGCATGGCCCTCATCATTCAAAGGGCCGCGGAGCAGGCCAAGCCAGCTGACGCCACGGAACGGGCTTCGCCCGGCCGCCGGCGTCGTCCCCCCTCCCGCAGGAGAGGGGGGAAGGCGCAAAGCGCCTCAGGGGGGTGTTCCTCACTCATACCCGAAGGAACGCACCCGGGCCTCGTCGTCGGCCCAGCCGGAGCGCACCTTCACCCAGACTTCCAGGAACACCTTGGCGTCCAGCAGCCGCTCCAGCTCCATGCGCGCATCGGTGCTGATGCGCTTCAGGCGATCGCCCTTGTCGCCGATCACCATGGCCTTGTGGCCATCGCGCTCGACCACGATGGTGGCGGCCACGCGCACGAAGCGCTTGTGCGTCTTGCTGGCCTCTTCCTCGAACTTGTCGATCACCACCGTGGAGGTGTAGGGCAGCTCATCGCCGGTGAAGCGGAACAGCTTCTCGCGCACGGTTTCGCTGGCGAGGAATTTCTCGCTGCGGTCGGTCAGCTCGTCCTCGGCATACCACCAGGCCTGCTCGGGCAGGTATTTCTCGCAAATGCCGTAGAGCCGTTCGATGTCGCCCTTGTTCTTGGCCGACATGGGCACGAATTCGGCGAACGGGTGGCGCTCCTGCATGCCCTTGAGCCAGGGCGCGATCTCGGCGCGGCGGTGCACCATGTCGAGCTTGTTGGCCACGAGCAGCGTGGGAATGCCGGGCTTGAAGAGCGACAGCACCTTGGCATCGGCCAGCGTGAAATTGCCGGCCTCCACCACGAACAGGATCAGGTCCACGTCGCCGATCGCACCCATCACCGTCTTGTTGAGCGACTTGTTGAGCGCCGTGCTGTGCTTGGTCTGGAAACCCGGCGTATCGACGAACACGAACTGCGCGTTCCCGCGCGTGCGGATGCCGGTGATGCGGTGGCGCGTGGTCTGCGCCTTGCGCGAGGTGATGCTGATCTTCTGCCCCACCAGCGCGTTCATCAGCGTGGACTTGCCCACGTTCGGCTTGCCCACGATGGCGATGAGGCCGCAGCGCTGCGGGCCTGCGGGGGTCGCCGCGGCTTCCTCTGCGCCCTGCGGCTGCGCCGGGGTGGCGGGCAGCGCGCTGCCCGGGCGGGCGGCGGCCAGCATGGCCTCCAGGTCGTCCTGGCCTGCGCCGGGGGATGGGGGAGGAACGGGGGAGTTCATGGGTGTTTCGCTTTCAGGGTGGCCAGCATGGCGGCGGCGGCGGCCTGCTCGCCCGCCCTCCGCGATCCGCCGATGCCGCGCTCGGTCAGGCCCAGTTCGGGGATGTCGCACTCCACGTCGAAGGTCTGCCGGTGGGCAGCGCCCACGGTGGCGACCACGCGGTACTGCGGCAGTTTCATTTTGCGGCCCTGCAGCCACTCCTGCAATGCGGTCTTGGGGTCCTTCTCGGCCGCCTGCATCTGGGGGTTGATCTCCACGCTCCGGTAGAGCCGGTGCACCAGGGCTTCGGCAGGCCCATAGCCCGCATCCAGGTACACGGCGCCGATCAGGGCCTCCAGCGCATCGGCCAGGATCGAGGGCCGCAGCTTGCCGCCCGATTTGGTTTCGCCCTCGCCGAGCCGCAGCACCTGCGGCAGCTGCAGGCCCAGCGACAGCCCGTGCAGGGTTTCCTGCCGCACGAGGTTGGCGCGCACGCGGGACAGGTCGCCTTCGGGCAGGTCGCTCAGGCGGCGGTAGAGCAGGCTGGAGACAGCCAGGTTCAGGACCGAATCGCCGAGAAACTCCAGCCGCTCGTTGTGGTCGGCCGAAAAGCTGCGGTGCGTGATGGCGCGCTGCAGCAGCGATGGATCGGAGAAGGCATGCTGCAGGCGGTCCTGCAAGGCGGAGAGACTGGGTTGCACCGAGGACAAGAAAAGGAGCGTGGGTGGAAAATCAGTTGGACTGGTCGCGGAAGCGATACACCAGGAACGCGGGGCCGGCGAGCGCGATCTCGCGCGAGTAGCTGAACGACACGACGATCTTCTCGTTGCGCTTGGTCACTTCGAGATCGGAGCCCTTGATCGAGCTGATGTTGTCGATCGAGGCGGCCCGGTCGAACACCGCCCGCACGTCCGCCACGGTGCTGGCCTCGCGCGCCGCCTTGTCGACCGCCTTGCGGATCGCCTGGTACTCCAGGAAGATCGGTACCGACTGCCCGCCGATGGCGAACACCGCGACCGCGAACACCGCGAGGAACACCAGCCCGATGAAGGACAGGCCGCGCTGGCGGGAGCGCCGGACGGACGGCGCCGGGCGTTGCTGGTTGTTTTGGTGCAGACCCATGGCCAAGACCCTCTTTCTTTGTTCGATCGCCGTATGTATTGCCGCGACCCGATTCGCACACGGCGGCACGCCCTCGCATGCCGCCGCGCGGCCGGTTTACTGGAACGGCCCGATGCGTTTCAGGTTGCCGAAGTTCATCCACACGAAGAAGGCCTTGCCGACGATGTTGGCGTCGGGCACGAAGCCCCAGTAGCGTGAATCGAGCGAATTATCGCGGTTGTCGCCCATCATGAAATAGTGGCCCTCGGGCACCTTGCAGACCACGCCTTCCACGCTGTAGCGGCAGTTTTCGCGGAATGCGTAGTCGCTCGCGCCCTGGATGAAGGCTGGCACGTCGGGGTTGTTGATCATGCGGTGGCGCTTCTCGCCCAGTTGCTCGTCGAACTGCTTGAAGTAGCGCATGGTGTCCTCGTCGAGGAAATCGGGCAGCGCCGTGGTTTCCACCGGCTTGCCATTCACCGTGAGCCGCTTGTTGAGGTAGGCGATCTCGTCGCCCGGCACGCCGATCACCCGCTTGATGTAGTCCATGCTCGGCTGCGGCGGATAGCGGAACACCATCACGTCGCCGCGCTGCGGCGCATTGCCCTGCGTGATCTTCTTGTTGATCACGGGCAGCCGGATGCCGTAGGTGAATTTGTTCACGAGGATCAGGTCGCCCACGAGCAGCGTCGGGATCATCGAGCCGGAGGGAATCTTGAACGGCTCGAACAGGAACGAGCGCAGCACGAAGACGATGGCGATCACGGGGAACAAACCGGCCGTCCAGTCGAGCCACCACGGCTGCATGAGGATCCGGTCCTTCGACTCCTGCACGTCCCCGTCCACCTTGGCGATGCCCATGCGGTCGAGTTCCAGCCGGCGCTGGGCCGCGGCATCCTCGATGGCCTGGGCTGCCCGCCGGCGGCGCGGCAGGAACACGAAGCGCTCGGCCAGCCAGTAGGCGCCGGTCACCACCGTGGCCAGGAACAGCAGCAGCGCGAAATTGCCCTCGATGGCACCCACGTACCACGCGCCCACATAGCCCACGAATGCCGCCAGGATGGCGGCGGTCAGATACTGCATGGCTTGCATCGGATCACTCCTCCACTTGCAGGATCGCCAGGAAGGCCTCCTGCGGCACCTCGACGGAGCCGATCTGCTTCATGCGCTTCTTGCCCGCCTTCTGCTTTTCGAGCAGCTTGCGCTTGCGGGTGATGTCGCCGCCGTAGCACTTGGCCAGCACGTTCTTGCGCAGCGCCTTGATGGTTTCGCGCGCGATGATGTTGGCGCCGATGGCGGCCTGGATCGCAACGTCGAACATCTGGCGGCTGATGATCTCGCGCATCTTCGCCGCCACCGCCCGGCCGCGGTACTGCGCCTGGGTGCGGTGCACGATGATGGACAGCGCGTCGACCTTCTCGCCGTTGAGCAGGATGTCGACCTTCACCACGTCGGACGCGCGGTACTCCTTGAACTCGTAGTCCATCGAGGCATACCCGCGCGAGACGGACTTGAGCTTGTCGAAGAAGTCCAGCACGATCTCGCCCAGGGGCAGCTCGTACGTGAGCATCACCTGCCGGCCGTGGTAGGCCATGTTGAGCTGCACGCCGCGCTTCTGGTTGGCCAGCGTCATCACCGGGCCGACGTATTCCTGCGGCATGTACAGGTGCACCGTCACGATGGGCTCGCGGATCTCTTCGATGCGGCCCTGCTCGGGCATCTTGGAGGGGTTCTCCACCATGATGACCTCACCGTCGCCGCGGACCACCTCGTACACCACGCTGGGCGCGGTGGTGATGAGGTCCTGGTCGAACTCGCGCTCCAGGCGCTCCTGCACGATCTCCATGTGCAGCAGGCCCAGGAAGCCGCAGCGGAAGCCGAAGCCCAGGGCCTGCGACACCTCTGGCTCGAAATGCAGCGAGGCATCGTTGAGCTGGAGCTTCTCCAGCGCGTCGCGCAGCTGGTCGTACTCGCTGGCCTCGGTCGGGTAGAGGCCCGCGAACACCTGCGGCTGGATCTCCTTGAAGCCGGGCAGCGCTTGCTCCGCGGGTCCCAGGTTGTTGGGCAGCTTCTTTTCCAGCGTGATGGTGTCGCCCACCTTCGCGGCCTTCAGCTCCTTGATGCCCGCGATGATGAAACCCACCTCGCCAGCGTTCAGCGCGGTGCGCGCTTCGTTCGCGGGCGTGAAGACACCCAGGTTGTCGGCGTTGTAGACGGCGCCCGAAGCCATCATCTTGAAGCGCTCGCCCTTCAGCAGCCGGCCGTCGACCACGCGCACCAGCATGACCACGCCCACATAGGGATCGAACCAGCTGTCGATGATCATCGCGCGCAGCGGTGCATCGGCGTTGCCGCGCGGCGCGGGCACGCGCGCCACGATCAGCTCCAGGATCTCGTCGATGCCCATGCCCGTCTTGGCGGAACACGGGATGGCGTCGGTCGCGTCGATGCCGATCACGTCCTCGATCTCGGCCTTCGCGGTGTCCGGATCGGCCTGCGGCAGATCCATCTTGTTGAGCACCGGCAGCACCTCGACGCCCAGGTCCAGCGCGGTGTAGCAGTTGGCCACCGTCTGCGCTTCCACGCCCTGCGAAGCATCCACCACCAGCAGTGCGCCTTCGCACGCGGAGAGCGAACGCGAGACCTCGTACGAGAAATCCACGTGGCCCGGCGTGTCGATGAGGTTCAGGTTGTAGACCTTGCCGTCCTGCGCCTTGTATTGCAGCGCGGCGGTCTGGGCCTTGATGGTTATCCCACGTTCCTTCTCGATATCCATCGAGTCGAGCACCTGGGCCTCCATGTCGCGATCGGCAAGACCGCCGCACCGTTGGATCAGCCGGTCCGCCAGTGTCGATTTGCCGTGATCAATGTGCGCAATGATCGAGAAATTTCTGATGTGATTCATCAACGAGAAGCGACAAGTAATTGAATTAGAACGGCGCGCACAAGAAAAAAGGGCGCGTCAAGTGGTGACGCGCCCTGAACCAACAATCTTTGGCAACTGCGATGGTTGGAACTTCATTGTAGGCAAAAAGGCCGTCAGGGAAAGTCCGGGAAATGGCACCCATGGCGCGTTGCCACCCTGCAACGGGCCACTTATGCACAACTTATTCACAAACTTGTTGATCTGCATGCGAACAACTTGTGGGTGATCTGTGGAACACCTGTGCATGAAAACACCCGATCCCATATCGTGATGTTGCGAGGCCCCCATATATTCCCAGAACTCAGAAAACGGCCCACATTCTATCCAAACGGATAGATAGACTTTTTTTGTGGCATGCCAAGGGTTCGAAAGACTCTCCAGGGGAGCGCTCCAACGCAAAAGCCCCATGTCCTACTAGGGATGGGGCTTTTGCGACGCGGCACCCAGGCTTCAGCGGCCCGGGCGGATCAGCGCGTACTGCGCCCATTCGCCACGGCGGAAGAGCACGTTGATCGGCTTGTTCTTGTCGGCTTTGGCAAGCACGGCTTCGAAATCCTTCAGGCCGGTGATTTCGGTGTTGGCAATGCCCAGGATCACGTCACCCTCACGCAGCCCGGCACGGGCCGCCGCATCGGCTGCAGAACTGACGCGCACGCCGCCCTTCACCTTCAGCTCTTTCTTCTGGGCATCGGTGAGCTCAGCCACCGCGAGGCCCAACTGCTGTGCTGCAGGCGAGGCCTTGGGCTTGGGAGTGCCACGGTCGCCCGCGGCCGCCACCGGCTTGTCGTCGGGCTCGATCTCGGCCACCGTGATGGACAGGTCCCGCGTAGCGCCCCTGCGGAAAACGGTCACGGAACTCTTGTTGCCCGGCTTCGTGTTCCCCACCATGCGGGGCAGATCCGAGATCTTGTCGATGCTCTTGCCGTCGAAGCGGGTGATGATGTCCCCCGCCTCCACGCCTGCCTTCTCGGCAGGAGACCCCGCTTCCACGCCCGTCACCAGAGCGCCCTGCGCCTTGCCGAGGCCGATGGATTCCGCCACGTCTTTCGTGACCTGGCCGATCTGCACCCCGATGCGTCCCCGGGTCACGCGCCCCGTGGCACGCAATTGCTCGCTGACGCGTATCGCTTCATCAATGGGAATGGCGAATGAAATCCCCATGAATCCGCCGGAGCGCGAATAGATCTGGCTGTTGATGCCCACCACCTCGCCGCGCATGTTGATCAGCGGCCCACCGGAATTGCCAGGGTTGATCGCCACATCCGTCTGGATGAATGGCAAGTAGTCTCCTGTGTCGCGCTGCTTGGCACTCACGATGCCCGCGGTCACGGTGTTCTCCAGGCCGAAAGGCGAACCGATGGCCATCACCCATTCGCCGACACGCAGCCGGTTCATGTCGCCGACCTTTACCGCCGGCAAGCCCGTGGCCTCGATCTTCACCACGGCAACGTCGGTGCGCTTGTCCGAGCCCACGATCTTCGCCTTGAACTCGCGCTTGTCGGTCAAGGTGACCAGCACTTCCTGCGCGCCTTCGACCACGTGGGCGTTCGTCATCACGTAGCCATCGGACGTGAGGATGAAACCCGATCCGACGCCCCTCGGCTGCTCCTCATCGGGGCGCTGGGGACGCTGCTGGCGCGGCGCATTCGGCATCGGCAGACCGAAGCGCTTGAAGAACTCCAGCATCTCCTCGTCCATCCCGTTGGCACCGGAGCGGTCGGGGGCCTTTTCGAGCGTACGAATGTTCACCACCGCCGGCCCGACCTGGTCGACCAGGTCCGTGAAATCCGGCAGCCCCTGCACCAGCGAAGGGGAACTCGGCGCAGCCGCCTGCGCATGCAATGCCCCCGCAGGAACCAGTGCGACGGCGCCTGCAACGGCCAGCGAGCGCACGAGCATCTGGAAGGGAGAGGATTTATGCGGCATCGTGAACATGAAAGGCCTTTCTTTCTCTTCGGGCAAATCGAACATCCTGAACAAAAAATGGAGCGGGGGTATGAAGGACAGGGCCGTGTTCTGTCGACCCACGCGGGAGCGCGACATCCATGGCGCGGCCTCTATCGAACAGGCTCGATCTGGTCCACCAGCAATCTGAGGGTTTCTTGCGGAACCTCTCCCACAGCCGTCAGCCAGGTGTCGCCATGGGCCGTCCGCAAAGCAAGGGCCTGTGTGGCCCCCATGTCCATGCGCTTGGTCTGCTGTGCATGCCGGGCAGCATCGTAGGGCTCAAAGAAAACCGACACCGTCGCCAGGCCGTCCGAAAAAATGCACTGCAGTGGAGGCATGCGTGCGGTGTCAGGCACTGGAGCGACTTTGCGCTTGTAGCAATCCCCCGGAAGAAAACCTGCCGCAGCCTGCCGCATTTGCCAGCCCGCCTCGCGCACCGTGGTCTTCGCCAGGGGAACCGTCAGCAGACGAAAGCCGCGCGTATCGTCCATTTGCGCCATCAGCTGCGCCACCGTCGGCGGCGCATCGAAGTCGATCTGGGAAAACGCAGCCTGCTCCAGAACCTGCCCCTGCATCCCCAGAGTCTGGAGCTTGACCACCAACCCGCTCGCCCGTGCGGTCCATATGCGGTAGCCAAAGCGCAGCGCGTCCTTGGGCTTCAGCCAGACGATCACAGCTTCCTGCCCTGCCACCCGGTCGCGGCCCATGAATTGGGCACGGTAATGGCGAAGCACCGCATCACTCTCTGCCTGCGGCAGATGCGGGAAGAGCCCCGGCATTTCCCGGCGCTCCTCTTTCACGATCTGCGCATGTGGGAGGAAGGTCCGGACCAGATCGTCCCGCCGGTACACCGTACGCGGAGTGCCGTCGAGGGCTTCGATGCGCTCGATCTGCACCGTGCCATCGGTGGCATGCCAGATACGCGAACTGGCCATGGCCCCGGAAGCGGACGAAACCACGAAGGTGCCGCTGTAGCTGTGCTCCCGGGAGGCGCGGTGGATGCTCTGGATCCAGTTGCTGATCTCGTTGCCAGCCGGCACCTCGGAGCGCTCGACGCCAGAAGCCGGCGGCTCCGAGCCGGGCGGGCCTGCCCACACAGCCGGGCTCGACAGCAGGCCTGCCAGCAAGGCTGCCGCCGCGAGCCTGCCCAGGACACGGGGCAGCGTCGATAGGTTCACCCAACCATCAGCGTTCCGCTTGCCGGTCAATCCGCTCTCCGGTCCTGAAGAATTTATCGCGCTGGGGTTTCGAAGGTGGCATTCCGCAGGAAGCCTGCAGGCATCTGCAACGCGGAAGCCCCACCATATTGCCGGTGGGCCGCCAACAGCTCGTCCAGCCGCGCATCCCTCAACATGACCTGTGTGCCACCGGTAGGATCGGAGGTCGAAACCAGCGTGGTGGTCTGGGCGGTCGAGGGCGCCGACGTAGCCGAAGCCAGCTGCGAACCGCCGCCCCCCGCCTGCATCGCTGCCATTCCGTTCCATCCCAACACACCGACTGCGGCAAGGGACGCGAGCCCCGCCACCACCTTCCAGCGGAACACTGCTGCATTGGCGGCTTCGCTATCGGCCCTGGCGGCCTGGACGAGGGGTTGGTCCGGCTGCAGCGAAGCCGCCGATGCCGTGGAAATGCGCTCCTCTTCCAAGCGGGCCATCACCCGCGCCGCGAATGCAGTATCTGGCCGTTTCGCCAGATCGGCAGAGCGCAGCACATCACCGATCAGATGGTAGGTGGCCCAGGTCTCCCGGCCAGAATCGTTCTGCGCATACGCGACGGTCTCGCCCCATGCTGGACTCTCCAGCTCGCCATCGGCCAGGGCGGAAAGCTGTTCACGCATTTTCAGATCGTCTTTCATGCTACTCACCTGCTAATCGTCTTTGAGCCTGGCCACAGTCCAGGATCTCCACCAACACATCGGTCACCACCGCTTGCCGGACTGCTTTTCAAGCAACGGCTTGACGCGCGCGGAGATCGCTTCGCGAGCCCGGAAAATCCTCGACCGTACAGTGCCGATGGGGCAACGCATGGCTTCGGCAATCTCCTCATAACTCAGGCCTTCGATCTCGCGCAGCGTCACGGCCTGGCGCAAATCCTCGGGCAGGGCTTCCATGGCCGCATTGACCGCCGCGGCGATCTCCTGGGCAGCCAACACAGTCTCCGGCGTCTCGTCGCTGGTTAGTTCGTGTCCGATACGGGAAGTTTCATCGTCATCGTCACTACCGCGAAGTGCGTTTTCCGAGATCACCGGGTTGCGCTTGATGTCCATCAAGGCCTTCTTGGCCGTGTTGACAGCGATACGGTAGAGCCAGGTGTAGAACTGCGCCTCACCCCTGAATTGGTGCAATGCCCGGTAAGCCCTCAGAAAAGTCTCCTGGGCAATGTCCTGCACGAGATCCGAATCACGCACCATGCGCCCGATCAGGCGCTCGATGCGGCGTTGGTACTTGATCACCAGCAGTTCGTAGGCCCGCTGGTCGCCGGAAACCGTTCGCTCCACGAGCTGAAGGTCACTATCTGCAGAAGAAGGCGGGGGCAGGGATGCGTTCATGTATTCATTCGCTCACGCATCGGAGCGATGAGCAGGAGGGGTCGTCGGACCCTCGACAGCGGGCTCCCGTTTGGGCCGCGAATATACCGCACGGCGCAGAGCGCTCCACTCGGCAGAACCATGCCCTGACTCCAGGCTCAGCCATATCCTTTTGCCCTGCACGGATGTCAGGCGCACGAGCATGAAGCGCTGAAGATCCAGAAGAATTTCCAACCGACAGTTCACCCAGGATAGGGCCCCTCCACCGTCCAGAGACCATTGGAGGCCATCCCATGCCAGCGTGCCTGACGGTCCTCTCACCACCGCGTGCCAGGCAGCCCCGGAGCTGACGACCCACAACGCAAAGGCCACCAGGAAGCGCCCGTCGGACCACCCCTGCACCGACAGCAGCCAGAACCAAAGCGTGGCGAAACAGGCCATCCCCATTCCCAGCACCCACCGCCGCGGATGGCGAATGGCACCGGCAGGGTATTGCACAGCCGGGGCATGCTGCTCGCGGATGAAAGATGCCATGGGCCCGGCAGGGTTCGATGCGACTCCGCGACCCTGCAAAACTAAGGTGTCAGACCCGTCGGAACACCAACGTGCCGTTCGTCCCGCCAAAGCCGAAATTGTTCTTCACGGCAATATCCATCTTCATATCGCGGGCCGTGTTGGCGCAGTAATCCAGATCGCACTCGGGATCCTGCTCGAAGATGTTGATCGTCGGAGGGGCTTTCTGGTCGCGCAACGCAAGGACCGTGAAAACGCTTTCGATGCCGCCAGCGCCGCCGAGCAAATGCCCGGTCATCGACTTGGTCGAACTCACCACCATGCGTTTGGCATGGTCGCCCAGCGCTGCCTTGATGGCATTGGTTTCGTTCAAATCACCCAGAGGCGTCGACGTGCCATGGGCATTCAGGTAGTCGACCTCGTCAGCATTGATGCCTGCATTGCGAAGTGCCGCCAACATCGCACGGCGTGGGCCATCCATGCTGGGAGCGGTCATGTGTCCCGCATCGGCACTCATGCCGTAGCCGCACAGTTCCGCATAGATCTTGGCGCCACGGGCTTTCGCATGCTCGTATTCTTCCAGCACCAGGACGCCGGCCCCTTCGCCGAGCACAAAACCATCGCGGTCTTTGTCCCAGGGGCGTGACGCCGTCCTGGGATCGTCGTTGCGCGTGGAAAGAGCCCGCATGGCTGCAAAGCCTCCGACCCCCAGAGGAGAGACGGTGGATTCCGTTCCGCCGGCGACGATCACATCCGCATCGCCATACTCGATCTTGCGAGCGCCCTCCCCGATGCAATGGAGGCCCGTGGTGCAGGCGGTGACGACCGACAGGTTGGGGCCTTTGAACCCGAACCGCATCGATACATGCCCCGCGACCATATTGATGATGGAGGCCGGCACGAAAAACGGCGTGATCCGGCGAGGACCGCGGTTCTCAAGTTCCGCGTGCGTGTTCTCGATCAGCGGCAACCCACCGATACCCGAGCCGATGATGCAACCGATACGATTTGCCAGCTCCTCATCCAAGGCATCGCCCGTCGGCAAGCCTGCATCGCGCACAGCCTCGTCTGCCGCTGCGATGCCATAGTGGATGAAGCTGTCCATCGTGCGCGCATCTTTGGCACTGATATAGGCATTCAGGTCGAAACCCTTGACCTCGCCGGCGATCCTGCAGGCAAAGTTCGAAGCATCGAACTTGGTGATGAGGTCGATGCCGGATTGACCGGCAAGGATGTGTGCCCAGGCTTCCGCCACCGTGTTACCGACGGGGGTAATGCAACCCAGGCCGGTCACGACAACGCGACGACGGCTCATGCGCTAAGACTCTTTCGTGCTGATTTCGGATCGAACATTCGATCCGAGAGAAACGAAGACCGGACTCAGGCCTTCTGATGGGTGTTCGCGTAGTCGATGGCGTTCTGCACCGTCGTGATCTTCTCTGCGTCTTCGTCAGGGATCTCGATGCCGAATTCATCTTCCAGCGCCATCACCAGTTCCACCGTGTCGAGAGAGTCGGCGCCCAGAT